>NZ_CP034443.1:977113-1279227 GCF_003952365.1 Mesorhizobium sp. M9A.F.Ca.ET.002.03.1.2
GTGCGTGACGAACAGCACCGTCATGCGCCGCTCCGCATGGACGCCAGCCACCAGGTCGAGCATGTCGTCGCGCAGGGCCGGTCCGAGCGAGGCGAAGGGCTCATCGAGCAAGAGCACCGGCCGGTCGCGCACCAGGACGCGGGCGAGCGCGACACGCTGCCGCTCGCCGCCGGACAATTCGCGCGGCAGGCGCTGTTCCTTGCCGGCAAGGCCGACGCGCTTGAGCGCCACGGCGACTGCAGCATGGTCGGTCTCGGTCAGCCTGAGCGACGGCGAGCGGCCTAGCCCGACATTTCGTTCGACCGAAAGATGGGCAAAGAGATTGTTCTCCTGGAACACCATCGACACCGGCCGCGCCGAAGGTGGTCTGGCGCCGACATCGGCGCCGCTGATCAGCACGCGGCCCGATCGCGGCGTCTCGAAGCCGGCGACCAGATTGAGCAGCGTCGATTTTCCCGAGCCGCTCGGCCCCATGATGGCGGTGATCTTCGAAGCGGCGAACTCGACATCGAATAAGAACGGCGCTTCGCCATAACTGAACGAGACCTTTTCCAGCCGTACGGCCGTACCGTTTTCCGAGCTGTCGTGCGTCATGGTTTTTCTCCCCGTCCCAGCCAGTTCGTGGCCAGGACTAGCGCGAGACAGACCAGACCGAGCAGCAACGCCAGCCCTGCGGCGTCCATCGTGCGATAGCTGCCCATGCGCGCCAGCAGGAGATAAGGCAATGTCTGCAGGGAATCGCTGCCGAACAGGGCAATAACGCCGAGATCGCCGAGCGACAGCGCCATGGCAAAGGCGAAACCGGTGGCGAGCGGCCGCCGCAGCGGCGGCCAGTCGACCAGCCGGAACCGGTTCCACCCCGTAATGCCAAGCAGCAGACAGAGCCGTTCGTGGCGTTCGCTCGCCGCATCATAGCCGGGGCGGATGGCGCGGATGGCAAACGGCATCGCCATCACCGCGTTGACGGTGACGACCATGACAGGGGCGATGGCAAAGACGTCGCTGACAGTGCGCAGGAGCAGAAACCAGCCGGCGCCGATGACGATGGGCGGCACGACGAGCACGAAGCCGGCGCCGGTATCGGTGGCGTGTTCGAGTAGCGTCCTGGCGCCGACGCGACGGTTCAAGGCCAGCGCCCGCCGTGCCATGACGAGCGACAGCGACAGCGCCACCGAAAGCAGCGCCGCCAGCAAGGCGAGCACGGCGCTGGTCAGCGTCGCTTGCCGCACCACGCTCTCGCCCGCCAGCCGGCCGAGATCGGCGCCAAGGCCTGACGTCACCGTGGCCGCCATCGGCCCGGCGACGAACAGCAATGCCAGAACGATCAATGCGGCGTTCAGCACGGTCTCGGCGATGCCTGGCGAAAGATATCGGCGCGGCGCCACCGGCAGGTTGGCGTCGCCGACAGTGTTGGCGCCGAGCCGCATCAATGCCAGCACCACGACGAAGGTCAGCACGATCTGCAACAGCGTCAGCGTCACCGCGCGGGCAGGATCGAAATCGAAACGCAGCGCCTGGTAGATGGCGACCTCCAGTGTCGTCGCGCGCGGCCCGCCGCCCAGCGTCAGCACGATGGTGAAGGACGTGATGCAGAGCATGAAGACAAGCCCGGCGACCCCCGGCAGTGCCGCGCGCAGCGTCGGCCATTCGATCAGCCGGAAGGCAGGCCTGGCGCCCATGCCGAGCTGGCTCGCCAATCGCCACTGGTCGGCCGGCACTGTCCCCAGTGCTTCAAGGAACAATCGCGTAGCCAGCGGCAGATTGAAGAAGACATGGGCGACGAGGATGCCGGACAGGCCGTATATGCCCGGCCAGCCCTGACCTCCAATCGCGGTGAGCACGCCGGCGAAATAGCCGGCACGGCCATAAAGGGCCAGAATGCCGAGCGCCGCGACGATGGCCGGCAGCGCCAGCGGCACGGCGAAGAGCTGCAGGATCAGGTCGCGGCCAAAGAAGCGCGGATGCCGCGACAGCGCCCGAGCAACCAACAGCGCCGGCACGACGGAAAGCAGCGTCGACAGCAAAGCCTGCCACAGCGTGAAACGAGCGACGCGCAAGAGGTAGGAATCGAAGGCCGAAGCGGCGCCGGACGGGTCGCGTGTGCCTTCAAGGATGAGCCCGGCGAACGCTCCGCCGATCAGCAGCGCAATAGCGTCAAGCGCGATGATGCCGGCGATGACGCGAGAGTCAGGAGGGGGTGCGTGCGGCACTCTGGACCACCTGACACGGGACCGTTCTTTGACTGGTGTCTAACGAACGTCGCGTTCCTTCGCGCCCCCCTCTGTCCTGCCGGACATCTCCCCCACAAGGGGGGAGATTGGCGGGAGATGTCCGGCAGGACAGAGGGGGGCGCCGTAGAGCGGTCATCTCACGAGATTTGCCTGCAAAGACTACTTGCTCATCACCGACAACCATTCGTCGACCCAGGCCTTGCGGTTGGCGGCGACCTCTTCGGGGCTGAACATCAACGTCCTGGTCGGCTTGACGAGCTTGTCGAAGGCCGGATTGAGCGGCTTGTCGGTCTTGCCGGCCGGGAACATCCAGTTGGTCTCGGGGATGACATCCTGGAATTTCGGCCCGGTCATGAAAGTCAGGAACTGTTCTGCCAGCGGGTTTTTGGCACCCGTGGTGGTGATGCCGGCCACCTCGATCTGCAGATACTCGCCCTCCTCGAAGGGCGCCGCCTGGTAGCGCCCGGTGTTTTCGGCGACCATGTGATAGGCCGGCGATGTGGTGTAGGACAGCACCATTGGCGCCTCGCCCTTGGTGAATAGGCCGTAGGCCTCGCTCCAGCCCGGCGTCACTGTGAGCACCTTCGCCTTGAGCTTGGCCCAGGCTTCCGGCGCCTTGTCGCCATAGACCGACCTCACCCACAGCAGCAGGCCGAGACCAGGCGTCGAGGTGCGCGGATCCTGGATGACGATCTTCTCATCGGCATTGCCCTCGACCAATTCCTTCAGGCTCTTCGGCGGGGTTTTCAGCTTTTCGGTGTCGTAGACGACGGCGAAATAACCGTAGTCGAACGGCACGAAAACATCGTCGCTCCAGCCGCCCGGCACATTGACGTCGGTCACCGCACCATGCGGCGAAAACAGGCCGGTGGCCTTGGCTTCGGCCGTCAGATTGGTGTCGAGGCCGAGCACGATATCGGCCTTGGTGGCGGCCCCTTCCAGCTTGACGCGGTTGAGCAGCGCTACACCGTCAGCGACCGCGACAAAATCGAGAGTACAGCCGCATTCCGCCTCGAAGGCCTTCTTCACCGCGGGGCCAGGACCCCAGTCGGCGGTAAAGCTCTCATACGTGTAGACGGTGAGCTTCTCCTGCGCGGATGCCGGCCCGCCGGCGAGAACGGACGCCGCAAGGAGCACTGCTGAGACAAGAGAGTAAAAAAGCGTGCGCATCGGCGCCTCCTTCGTTCGCATTGAAAGGAATTGAGGCGTCGGGTTTTCCGAAACGTCTAATCCCTCCGCCGGTACAAACCGGATCAGGTTCAGCGGGTTGGCGTCGTTGCCTCTCAGCCGGTCCGCGAAGATCGCGTCCAGCACCCCGTTAGAGCGTTTCGACACATAGGGCCGGCCCAAGTGCGACGCAAGCGGAAGTTTGCCGGGCACGCGGGCGCGGCCTTCCGTTTCGCAAGCGGGGCTGGTAAGGGCCACGCATATGAGCGCATTCACCATCCTGCTTGGCGGCGATCTTATCCGCACACCACTGCTCGACCGCCAGGTCGCCGGCACACGCGTCATCGCCGCCGATGCCGGCATCGGCCATGCCCGGACTTTGGGCGTGACGCCGGAACTCTGGGTCGGCGACTTCGATTCCGTCCCGGCGGATTTGCCGGACGATCTGACCGCCGTTCCCCGCCATGTGTTTCCGGCAGAAAAGGACAGCACCGACGGCGAACTGGCCATCGCCGCCGCGCTCGAACGCGGTGCGACCAGCCTCGTGCTCGCAGGTGCGTTCGGCGGCAGGCGCATCGACCACGCATTCCTGCATCTGGCGCTCAGCCTGCGACTGGCGGAAAGCGGGACGGACGTGCTTTTGACCAGCGGGGCGCAGGAAGGCATCCCCTTGCTTCCCGGAAAGGCCGGCTTCGACTACGCCGACGGCACGCTGTTTTCGATCCTCGACTTCTCCGATCTTACCGGCCTGACCGTCTCCGGCGCCAAATGGCCGCTGAACCATGTCGAGGTGGCGTTCGGCTCGTCGCTGACCCTTTCCAACGAGGTCAAGGGCCGGCTCGAAATCGCGCTGGACAGCGGCCGCGCGCTGTTGCTCGCCCATCCTTTTCCCTTACCCGAAAGCTGACATGGCGCCGCCGCTTCTCAATCTCGACGGGATAAAACTGACCTTCGGTGGCACGCCGCTGCTCGACGGAGCGGAACTGACAGCGTCGGCCGGCGACAAGATCGCCCTGGTCGGCCGCAACGGCTCGGGCAAGTCGACATTGCTCAAGATCGCAGCGGGATTGATCGAGCCGCAGGACGGCGAGGTGTTCCGCCAGCCCTCTGCGACGGTGCGCTACCTGCCGCAAATGCCCGACATGGACGGTTTCGCCAGCGTCCGCGCCTATGTCGAGGCGGGACTCGGACCTGCCGACGATCCCTACCGCGCCACCTATCTGATGGAACATCTCGGCCTGTCCGGCGAGGACCGGCCGGACGACTTGTCCGGCGGCGAGGCGCGCCGCGCCGCCCTTGCCCGCGTCATGGCGCCGGAGCCCGACATTCTCCTCCTCGATGAGCCGACCAACCATCTCGACCTTTCGGTCATCGAATGGCTGGAGGAGGAGCTTGTCCGCACCTCTTCCGCGCTGATCGTCATCTCGCACGACCGCCGCTTCCTCGAACGCGTGTCGCGCGCCACCGTCTGGCTCGATCGCGGCCAGACCCGCAGGCTGGACAAGGGCTTCGGCCATTTCGAGGAATGGCGCGACACGGTGCTGGAGGAAGAGGAGCGCGAGCAGCACAAGCTTGGCCGCCAGATCGTGCGCGAGGAGCACTGGCTGCGCTACGGCGTGACGGCACGACGCAAGCGCAACATGCGCCGGCTCGGCGAATTGCAGACCATGCGCCAACGTTTTCGTGGCCATCGGGGCGCCGAGGGCGCGGCGACCATGGTGGCCAGCGACGCGGCCGAATCCGGCAAACTCGTCATCGAGGCCAAGAACATCGAGAAGAGCTTTGGCGACCTCACGGTGGTCAAGGGCTTCTCGACCCGCATCCAGCGCGGCGACCGCGTCGGCCTGGTCGGGCCGAACGGCGCCGGCAAGACGACGCTGCTGAAGATGCTGACCGGCGAATTGAAGCCGGACTCAGGCACGGTGCGGCTCGGCATCAATCTGGAGATCGCCACGCTCGATCAGAAGCGCGAGGCGGTCGATCCGCAAGAGACGCTGACACAATATCTCACCGATGGGCGCGGCGAGAACCTTGTCATCAACGGCGAGCAGCGCCACGTCGTCTCCTACATGAAGGACTTCCTGTTCAAACCGGAACAGGCGCGCACGCCGGTGCGCGAGCTTTCGGGCGGCGAGCGAGCGCGGCTGCTGCTGGCCCGCGTGCTGGCGCGGCCGGCAAACCTGCTGGTGCTCGACGAGCCGACCAACGACCTCGACATGGAGACGCTGGAACTGCTGCAGGAATTGGTCGCAGGTTTTGCCGGCACGGTCATCCTGGTCAGCCATGACCGCGATTTCCTCGATCGCACCGTGACCAGCCTGATCGCGCCGGACGGCGGCGGCCGCTGGATCGAATATGCTGGCGGCTATTCCGACATGCTGGCGCAGCGCGGCGGCACCAGGCTCGATGATCGCAAGGCGCGGCCGAAGGCCGAGACTGGCGAGGCGACAGCGGCGGGCAGGACCGAAGCGGCTGCGCCGAAAGGACCGGCGAAGAAACTGTCGTTCAAGCAGAAATTCGCGCTGGAATCGCTGCCGAAGAAGATCGAGGCGGTGACGGTCTCGATTTCGCGGCTGGAGAACAACATCGCCGACCCGGCCTATTACGAGCGCGACCCGGCCTCGTTCCAGAAGACCATCGCCGCCCTCGACAAGGAGCGCGCCACGCTGGCAGCGCTCGAGGAGGAGTGGCTGGAACTGGAGATGCTGCGCGAGGAGATGGAGGGTAAGGAGCGTTCGGCCCACGGCGGCCATGGCAAAGGACTGAAAAACGTTGCGATTTGAGCCCTATGGGCATATATTATGCGCATAATCCAGGGCGAATCCAATGCTTCATTCCATCCCGAAATCGCAGCGAAAGTCCGTCAACACCTCGATCGATTCAAAGCTGATCGAGGAGGCAAAAGCGCTCGGCATAAATATGTCGCGCGCCGCCGAACAGGGAATTGCAAAGGCGATTTCGGATGAGAAATCGCGGCGCTGGCTACTGGAAAACAGGGAAGCGATCGAAAGCTCAAATGAGTATGTAAGGCGCAACGGACTGCCATTGGCCAAATATCGGCTGTTTTGATGGCGCGCTACGATCTCTACCACAATGCCGAAGGCGATGCTTATCTACTCGACGTTCAGTGCGATCTTCTTGGACATCTCAACACACGCGTCGTCGTACCGCTGTTGCCGCCCAATAGCGCGCCCGTACCGGGGCGCCGCCTGAACCCGATCTTCGTCATCGATGGGAAGGACTATCTAATGGTCACCCAGTTCATATCGGCCGTAACAGATACCGAACTACGCCAGGCCGATGGCAATCTGTCGAAGCACCACGACGACATCGTGGCCGCACTCGACATGCTGTTCCAGGGCTTCTGAGCCAAAGAGAGCGGAGCGTTGGGCTGGTGGGCCGAGCCTCAGCCCGCCGTTTTCGCTTGCCAGGCCTTCAGCGCCTCATCGAACACCTTCTCGCCGGGAATGCCCTTTTCCATGGTGAGCAGCGCCCGCCGTCCGGTCTTGTAGACGACCGGCACGTCGATCCAGTTCTGGCCCCGGAGCAGGGTCAGGTTGGCGTTTTCGTCCGCCTTGGTGTCGTTGAGCGCGACCAGGAAGAAGCCGTCGGCGATCTTGGCCGGGATGCCGATCAGCGGACTGCCTGCATCCTGTTCAGAGCCCTTCATGGCGACGCGCAGGATGTTGTCGACGCCACCACCGTCGAAGCCGTCGGGCGTCAGGAAGATCATCTCGATGATGTGGCTGGCCGGCAGCGTCTGGTCGGTGTTGCGGCGGATGGTCATGCGCAATTGCACGTCCTTGCCGGGGATGCTCGCCTCGGCGCGGATCGCCGGCTCGGGCGGCAGATTGCCGCCGGGCGATTCCTGCACAAGCGACCAGACGATGCTGCCGGGCTCGGCCGAGCCCTGAGCGGTGCTGGTGCGCTCCTCATAGAAGATCGCCTTCTGGCCGACCGCCAGCGCGGTTTCCGCAGGCGCGGCCGGTGTGGCACCCGGGGTCGGCGCAGCCGGGCCCGCGGTATCCGGCGGGGCTGCTTCGGCTGGCGGTGTTGCCGCCGGGGCCGCGCCCGGCGCGGTGGGCTCGTCCGTGGCTTGCGCATCGCCGGCTGGCGGCGCTTCAGGCGCGGGAGTGGCCGGCGGCGGCGTGGTCAGCGCTGCGACGGATTCGCCCTCTCCGATGCTGCTTTGTCCTGAAGCGGGGCCGGGATCGACCTCACCGCCTTCGGGCGTCAGGCGCTGGGTGAACTTTGTGCCCTCAGTGTCCGGTGCAGCCGGTTCAGCCGGGGGCCTTGCCGCGGCATCGGCAGCCGGGTCGGCATCGGCAGCCGGGTCGGCGGGGGCCGCCGGCTTCACCAGTGGTTTGGTCGTTGCGACCTCGGTGCTGTTGAGACCCAGCATACTGCTGAACGCGTCCTTGTTCAGCCAGATGCCGTAGCCGCCGCCGGCAACAACGAGCAAAGCGACCACAGCGGCGATCAGTCCGCCATAGCTGCGCTTGCGCTCGGCCGGACGCGGACGCTGAAAGGTACCGGACGGCGCTGGCCCGTCGCTGGAAAAGACATCGTCGCTGAAAGCATCGCCCCTGAGGACATCGCCCTTATCGTCCGCCGCTGGAATATCCGCTTCCGAAGGCACGGGATCGGCGCGCTCTGGAGGAGAAGCAACGGACGACGGTTTTTGCCAATTCGGCGTCGCCTTGGCGGCTGGCGCCGGCTGCCATGCCGGCTCGGGCTTCACCGGCTGCCGGACATGGCTGGACTGGTTCTTGTTGCGGTCGATGGAGGAGAAGATGTCCTCCAGCTCCGCCAGCGGATCGGAGGCCGGCGCAGGCTTGGCATACTCCCGCTCGATGGTTTCGATGGCGTCTTCCAGGGTACGCTTATGCTGAGCAATGGCCGAAGGCGTCAGCGGCGGCGTACGCTCGGCAAGCTTGTCCGCGATGGTGGAGCGAGCCTTGTCATAGACCCTCGCGCGCACCTCCGGCGTCGGGTTGCTGAGCCCGCCGAGCTTCTTTTTCAGAGGACCAACAAAATCTACCATGCTTCAGTCGACCTGCATTTCGTTTCTGGGCCGGCCTCCGCAAATCGGCGGCGATGCCCGGAACGGCTGAGAATCTAGTCTTGAAACGGATCGGTCACAAGTATTGTGTCGTCCCGTTCCGGGCTGGTGGAAAGGAGTGCGACCGGCGCGCCGATCAGTTCCTCGATGTGACGGACATATTTGACGGCCTGGGCCGGCAGGTCGTTCCAGCTCCTGGCGCCGGCTGTAGTCCCTTTCCAGCCCTCCAGCGTCTCGTAGACCGGTTCGACGCGCGCCTGCGCACCCTGGCTGGCCGGCAGGTAGTCGATCGTCTCGCCGTCGAGCCGATAGCCGGTGCAGACCTTGATCTCGTCCAGCCCGTCGAGCACGTCGAGCTTGGTCAGCGCGATGCCCTTGATGCCGTTGACGGCGACGGCCTGGCGAACCAGCACGGCATCGAACCAGCCGCAGCGGCGCTTGCGGCCGGTGACGACGCCAAACTCGTGGCCCCGCGTGCCCAGGAACTCGCCGATCTCGTTGTTCTGTTCGGTCGGGAACGGACCTTCGCCGACACGCGTCGTGTACGCCTTGGTGATGCCGAGCACATAGCCGATGGCGCCCGGGCCGACGCCGGAACCGGCGGAGGCCTGGCCAGCGACCGTATTGGACGAGGTGACGAACGGATAGGTGCCGTGGTCGATGTCGAGCAGCGTGCCTTGCGCGCCCTCGAACAGGATGCGCTCGCCGGCGCGGCGCTTGTCGTCGAGGATCTTCCAGACGCGGTCCATATAAGGCAGGATCTCGTCGGCGACCGAAATCAGCTCATTCATGATCGCCTCATGCGTGACTTCGGCGTGGCCGAGCCCGCGGCGCAGCGCATTGTGATGCGTGAGCAGCCTGTCGACCTTCAGGGGCAGCGTCTCCAAATCCGCCAAATCCATCACCCTGACCGCGCGCCGGCCCACCTTGTCCTCGTAAGCGGGACCGATGCCACGACGGGTCGTGCCAATCTTCGTTCCGGAATTGGAGGCGGCATCCTCGCGGAATCCGTCCAGCTCCCGGTGCAACGACAGGATAAGCGCGGTGTTTTCGGCTATTTTCAGGCGCTCCGGCGTCACCTCGACACCCTGCGCCTTTAACTTCGCCACTTCCGCGACGAAGGCGTGCGGATCGAAGACGACGCCATTGCCGATGATGGACAGCTTGCCTTGCCGCACCACGCCGGACGGCAGCAGCGACAGCTTGTAGACCTTGCCGTCGACGACCAGCGTATGACCGGCATTGTGGCCGCCCTGAAAACGCACGACGACGTCGGCGCGCTCCGACAGCCAGTCGACGATCTTGCCTTTGCCCTCGTCGCCCCATTGCGAGCCGACGACCACCACATTGGCCATGTTTCTTTTCCCTTGAGGCGCCGCTCGAGGGCGGCTTGAAATGGTTCGAAACGACAGGCTTCTATCGCATCGGCTCGAAAATCGGAATCGATTTTCGGAAACACGATACGAAGTTTCAAAGTCTTGAGACGCGTACTTTGCGTGTCCAAGTGGACGCACGTCGCTCTATAACGTCAAGACCCGGCGAGCGCGACCATTCTTTGCCGCCGAAAGCGCCCTCAGGCACAACAATTTTCGCCTTTGACGTCATTTACTTGGGCAAGTCACCACAATAGGTCGGCAAATACCCTTCGCCTGCCCTCCCCGGCTGGAAAGTCGCCATGCATCGGACCGCCTATCTGTTCCTGCTGCTCACCACCTTGCTGTGGGCGGCAACTCCGTGGCGGGCAAGCTGGCGGTCGATCACATTTCGCCGATGACGCTGGTCTTCCTGCGCTGGCTTCTGGCCGTTCTGATCATGCTGCCGATCGGCTGGCGAACGCTGCGCGAGGACTGGCCGGTGGTGCGCAGGCATTGGTTGCTGCTTGGCGGGCTCGGCGCTTGCGGCTTCACCTTCTTCAACGCGATCTTCTATACGGCGCTCAACTACACGACGGCGATCAACGTCTCGATCGAGCAGGCGGCGATGCCGATCGTGATCATCCTCGCCAATTTCGTGCTGTTTCGCCTGCGTGTGAACCGGGTGCAGATTGCCGGCGTCGTGCTGACGATCATCGGCGTCGCCCTGACCGCCAGCCATGGCGATCTGCGCCAGCTTCTCAAGCTGGATCTCAACTTCGGCGACGCCATCATGCTGATCGCAGTGCTTTGCTACAGCCTCTACTCGGTCGGGCTGCGGCTGAAACCGGCCATGCGCTGGCAGAGCCTGATGCTGGCGCTGTCGATTGCAGCGTTTGCCACCTCTGTACCTTTCTTCCTGTGGGAAGTGGCCGCCGGCAAGGTCATCGTCCCCGATACACGCGGCTGGGCGATCGCGTTCTACACCGCGATCGGCGCCTCTGTCATCTCGCAGCTCTTCTACATCAGGGGCAACGAGCTGATCGGCGCCAACCGGGCCGGCCTGTTCATCAACCTGGTGCCGATCTTCGGAACGCTGCTTTCGGTGCTGATCGTCGGTGAGACATTCCAGCTCTTTCAAGGCCTTGCTCTCGTGCTGGTGCTTGGCGGCATCGGCCTCGCAGAATACAGCGGAAGGAAGGTGGCGATATAGCCAAGACCAAAAAGGCGCGGGCCAGGCCGCGCCTTTCATTTGCCCTTTTCGGAAATCTCAGATCAGGCGCCGCCTACATCGAAATGCAGCCTCTTGGCGGAGTCGATCGACTTGTGCGCCCGCACCTGTTCCAGCACATTGTCCGGAAACGGCGCATCGAGATAGAGCAGCGCGATAGCGTCGCCGCCAGGCCGGTTGCGGCCGAGCTGGAAGTTGGCGATGTTGACGCCGTTCTCGCCACAGACCGTGCCGAGCAGGCCGATGATGCCGGGCGCGTCGGCGTTGGTCGTGTAAAGCATGTGCTGGCCGACCTCGGCGTCGAGGTTGATGCCCTTGATCTGGATGAAGCGCGGCTTGTGGTCCGAGAAGCAAGTGCCGGCGATCGAACGCGTCTTGTGCTCGGTCTTGACCGTGAGCTTGATATAGCCGTCGAACACGCCAGATTTGTCGCGCTTGACCTCGGCTACGATGATGCCGCGCTCCTTAACCATGATCGGCGCCGACACCATGTTGACATCGGAGACCTGCGGCCGGATCAGCCCGGCAAGTGTGGCACTGATCAGCGCGCGCGTGTTCATCGTCGCGGTCGAGCCGTCGAAAAGGATCTCGACCTCTTTGATCGGATCCTCGGTGACCTGGCCGACAAAGGCGCCGAGCACTTCGGCGAGCTTGACGAAAGGCTTCAGGCGCGGTGCCTCCTCCGCGGTGATCGACGGCATGTTGATGGCATTGGTAACGGCGCCCTTGATCAGATAGTCGGCCATCTGCTCGGCGACCTGCAGGGCGACATTCTCCTGCGCCTCGGTGGTCGACGCGCCGAGATGCGGCGTCGCCACCACATTCTCCATGCCGAACAGCTCACTGTGCTCCGCCGGTTCGACCTCGAACACATCGATGCCGGCGCCCGCCACCTTGCCGCTCTTCAGCGCTGCGATCAGGTCGGCCTCGACAATCAATCCGCCACGGGCGCAGTTGATGATGCGCACGCCGGTCTTCATTTTGGCGATCGCGGCGGCGTCGATGATGTTGCGCGTCTTGTCGGTCAGCGGCGTGTGCAGGGTGATGAAATCGGCGCGGGCGAACAGTTCGTCGAGTTCGACCTTCTCGACCCCGAGCTCCTCGGCGCGGCTGTCCGACAGGAATGGGTCGAACGCGATGACGTGCATCTTCAGGCCGACGCCGCGCGTGGCCACGATCGAGCCGATATTGCCGCAGCCGATGATGCCCAGCGTCTTGCCGGTGATCTCGATGCCCATGAAGCGGTTCTTTTCCCATTTGCCGGCATGGGTCGAGGCATTGGCTTCAGGTATCTGGCGGGCCAGCGCGAAGATCATCGCGACGGCATGCTCGGCGGTGGTGATCGAATTGCCGAAGGGCGTGTTCATCACGATGATGCCCTTGCGGCTCGCCGCCGGGATGTCGACATTGTCGACGCCGATGCCGGCGCGGCCGACCACCTTCAATCTGGTGGCGGCGTTGATCAGCTTTTCGGTGACTTTCGTCGCCGAACGGATGGCGAGGCCGTCATACTGGCCGATCACCTCAAGGAGCTTTTCCTTGTCCTTGCCAAGATCGGGCAAGTAATCGACCTCGACGCCGCGATCCCTGAAGATCTGCACGGCGGTAGGAGAAAGTTTGTCTGAGACGAGAACACGGGGCATGGGCTTGAACCTTTGCGATTGGCCCCCCTTGAGGGGGGCGGCGCGAAGCGCCGGGGTGGGGTCGTTGCGGCCGGACGCGGCCGAATCTTTCTGGATGGTGGGTCGTTGGGCTGGGTGGAGGCGACCCCACCCAGCCTTTCGGGCCACCCTCCCCTCAAGGGGAGGGGTCAGGCGGCCGCCTTGAGCGACGCCTTTTGCGCGGCAAAGGCCCAGTCGAGCCAGGGCAGCAGCGCTTCGAGGTCGGAAGTCTCGACCGTCGCCCCGCACCAGATGCGCAGGCCGGGCGGCGCGTCGCGATAGGCGCCGATGTCGTAGGCGACGCCTTCCTTGTCGAGCGCCGAGACAATGCCCTTGGCGAACGTCGCTTGTCCGTCGGCATCGAGCGCCGCGACATCCGGGTCGGTGAAGGAAAGGCAGACCGACGTGTTCGACCGCGTCGCCGGATCGGTGGCCAGATGACCGAGCCACGAGGATCTGCGGACGAAACCGTCGAGAACGGCGGCATTGGCGTCAGCGCGGGCAATCAGCGCGTTGAGCCCGCCGATCGACTTCGCCCAACGCAGCGCATCGAGATAGTCCTCGACGCACAGCATCGACGGCGTGTTGATGGTCTCGCCCTTGAAGATGCCTTCGATGAGTTTGCCGCCCGACGTCAGGCGGAAGATTTTCGGCAGCGGCCAGGCCGGCTTGTAGCTTTCCAGCCGCTCCACGGCGCGCGGGCTGAGGATCAGCATGCCGTGCGCACCTTCGCCGCCCAGCACCTTCTGCCAGGAAAAGGTGACGACATCGAGCTTCTGGAAATCGAGGCTTTGTGCAAAGGCAGCAGAAGTGGCGTCGCAGATGGTCAGGCCCCTGCGAGCAGCCGGGATGAAATCGCCGTTCGGCACGCGCACGCCTGATGTCGTGCCGTTCCATGTGAAGACCACATCGCGGTCGAAGTCGATTTTTGTCAGATCTGGCAATGCGCCGTAGCCGGCTTCGATCCTGCGCACGTCGGCGAGCTTCAGCTGCTTGACCACATCGGTGACCCAGCCGGAACCGAAACTCTCCCAGGCGACCATGTCGACGCCGCGCTCGCCGAGCAGCGACCACAGCGCCATCTCGACCGCGCCGGTGTCCGACGCCGGTACGATGCCGATGCGATAGTCTGCCGGAACCTGAAGGATCTCCCGCGTCAGCTCGATCGCCTGTTCGAGCTTGGTCTTGCCGATCTTGGCGCGGTGCGAACGTCCGAGCGCGGCATTGGTCAACGCCTCCACCGACCAGCCGGGGCGTTTTGCACAGGGACCTGAGGAAAAATTGGGATTTGCCGGACGGAGTCCGGGCTTCGTATGCGTCGTCATCGTGGTCTATCCTTCCAGATAGTGGCCCCTCGTTGGGGAGGGGTGACCCACGGACGGCGATATGCTTTCAGGGTTCAGGCGTCAAGGGGAAAGTTTTTGTCGCTGGCAGGACACTATAGCGCACCAGCCGAAAACAGAACGACGGGCCGAAGCCCGCCGCTGCCATTCCTAGGCTTTCGCCGTGCCTACCAGAGGTCGTAACGCAACCCGACCTTGACTTGGTGATTGCTGATCCCTTTGCGGATCGGATACGAATCCAGGTCCTCTGCGGTGGCATATTCAGCATCGGGCGCGGAAAAATATTGATAGCCCAGATCGACGGAAACATTCTTGGACACTTGATAGGCAAGGCCCGCATTCAGCGTATAGGCGAAGGAGTATTGGGTCTTGTTGTCCTGCAGAGCGAAATCGTCGGTGGGGTCATCGTTGTCGGTGAAATAGCTCGCCGACAGCTTGCGCTTGCTCTGGACGATGCCAATACCCGCGCCGAGATAGGGCGTGATCCCAACATAGGTGCCAAGATCGACATAGCCATTGAGCATGCCTGAGAACGCGTAGTTTTTCAGAGATCCGGACGCCACGGTCGCCGGATCCGCAGTCGCTGAATCATTATAGCCGACGCCGATCTTGTTGCCTGGCAGATAGCCGAAATTAAGATCGGCGCGCAGATAGTCGTTGAAATGGTAGCCGAAGCCGATGCTGGCAAAGATGGGATCTTCTTGGTTGCTGAAGCTCGCCGGCGTGAAGGCGAAATCCTCATTTTCGTAGCTCTTCTGCGGCAGATAGGAAACATCGCCGCGCAGATACCATCCCGAACCGACCTCGACCGGCACGTAGTCCGGCGCCTGATCGACATAGATCGGCGGATCGTAGTCGGCGCCAAGCGCCTCCGGCAGCGGCATCAGGGCGATTGCTGCAAGCGTCAGCGCTATGCGCGATTTGACTGTCATGTCCCCGGCTCCCGAAGGTGGCGCCATTCGCGATTGCGAGCGCCGTTTCAAGAGGCATTGTTAACCATAGTGGTTAAGTGGCGGTTAAGGATAACAGAGCGTTAGCGAATTGATTCCGATGCGCTTTAATGCATGCCGCGCAAAAGTATGCAGCGGTTTTGCGATAACGACATGCATAAAAACAATAACCTAAAGCGCGTCGCATGAATCCGTTCAAACGCGACGCGCTTTAGACCGACCCGACGCAAACGAAGACCGCCCGGCTTTGGCCGGGCGGTCCGCAAACCTGCTCTCGAAGCGATTACTTGGTGTAGATCGGTTCGGGTTCGTAGGCGATCGGCTCCGGCTGGGCGCAGTCCGATTTGCCGAACTGGTAGCGCAAGCCGCCGCGCACTTCGTGCACGTTGATGCCCTTGTCATAGCCCGGACCGACATTGCTGTCCGACGCGTAGTTGAACATCTTCCCGCCATTGATGTGGCTGAAGCGGTAGCCGACGTCGAGCTTGACCCGGTCGGTCAGGCAGTAGGACGCGCCGGCCATGGCAGCATAGGCAAAGCGCCAGCCCTTGCCGCCACCATGCTCGAAGTCGCCGTCGGCATCGCTGTTATGCAGTGTATCCCACTTGACCCAGGCACCGCCGATGCCGGCGCCGACATAGGGGGTGATGCCGTGCCAAGTGCCGATGTCGACATAGGCGTTGGCGAGAAGCAGCAGCGCCGTATAGGACGAGGTGTCGACCGAGGTGCACGGCGTTTGATCAATGCCGCAAAACCCGCTGGTTGAGCCGCGGAATTTGGATTTGCTCATCCAATCCGCGGTGAGATCGGTGCGGAAATGCTGGTTGATCTGATAGCCGACGCCGGCACCGGCCGAGAAAGCGCTCTTCAGCTTGCCGCTGTCGAACTTGCCCGTTCCCGGCGGATCACCATAGGTGATGTAGTCGGCGCCGCGAAACTTCGACCAGTGATAGTCGATGTCGCCGCGAATGTACCAGCCACCATACTCGACTGGCTGCTCGTAGACGGCCGGCGGCGGAGCCTGCTCGATCACGGGCGGCTCCACGAAGTCGGCTGCGAACACTGGCCCGGCTACGCCCGCGAACAGCGCCGCAAAGAGGGCCATTCTTGCTGTATTGAACATGCTTGTCACCCCTGAGAACCCTCGGCACAGCGAACGCGTCCGAATATGATTGGCTTCAGTCGTGGATAATGAATTGGAAAAGTTAAAAGGCGTTTAACCTTATCGCTTAACCATGAATCTCTAGGATTCGGGGAAACTCGCGGCCATATCTACGGGCAGGATTGATGTGCAACCAATGAAAAAAGCCCGCCGGGAAGGCGGGCTTTCAAACTGCCAAAAGCGCAGGATCAGGCGGCGCTGCGCGTTTCCGAAATGACCTCGACGATGTCGTTGACGACGGCCTCGACCAGTTGCTGGTCGTCGCCTTCCGCCATGACGCGGATGAGCGGCTCCGTGCCGGATGGCCGGATGACCAGGCGCCCGGACTTGCCCAGGCGGTGGCGCGCATCCTCGATCGCCGCCTTGACCGGGGCTTCCTCGAGCGGCTTGCCGCCGGAAATATGGACGTTCTTCAGAAGCTGCGGCACCGGCGCGAACTTCTTCGACAGTTCGCTGACCGGCCGGTTCTGCCGTTTGATGCAGGCGAGCACCTGGAGCGCCGAGACGAGGCCGTCGCCGGTCGTGGAAAAATCGGACAGCACGATGTGGCCCGACTGTTCGCCGCCGACATTCAGGCCGTGCGCGCGCATGTGTTCGACGACATAGCGGTCGCCGACCTTGGTGCGGTGCAACTGCAGGTTCATGTCGCCGAGGAAACGTTCGAGGCCGAGATTGGACATCACCGTCGAGACGACGCCGCCGCCGGCCAGCCGTCCACTCTGATGCCAGGACTCGGCAATCAGCGCCATGATCTGGTCGCCGTCGACGATCGCGCCATTCTCGTCGACGATGACGACGCGGTCGGCATCGCCGTCGAGCGCGATGCCGATGTCGGCGCGCACTTCGTGTACCTTCTTCTGCAGGCCGGCCGGATGGGTCGAGCCGCACTCCTTGTTGATGTTGAAGCCATTGGGCTCGACATTGATGGCGACGACTTCGGCGCCGAGTTCCCACAGTGCTTCGGGCGCCACCTTGTAGGCGGCGCCGTTGGCGCAATCGACGACGATGCGAAGCCCCGAAAGCGACATCGACCGCGGCAGCGTGCGCTTGGCGAACTCGATATAGCGGTCATGGACGCCGTCGACGCGCTTGGCGCGGCCAAGTCCGTCCGAATCGGCGAGCGCAAGGTCGATATCCTTGTCGAGCATTCCCTCGATGCGCTCCTCGATCTCGTCGGAAAGCTTGTAGCCATCCGGGCCGAACAGCTTGATGCCGTTGTCGTAGTAGGGATTGTGCGAGGCTGAGATCATCACGCCGATGTCGGCGCGCAACGAGCGCACCAGCATGGCGACGGCAGGCGTCGGAATCGGGCCGAGCAGGAACACGTCCATGCCGGCGGCGCACAGGCCCGACACCATAGCATTTTCGATCATGTAGCCGGAAAGTCTGGTGTCCTTGCCGAGCACGACGCGGTGGCGGTGGTTGCCGCGCTGGAATGAAAGGCCGGCGGCCATGCCGACCCTCATGGCGACCTCCGCCGTCATTGGAAACCTGTTGGCGCGCCCGCGAATGCCGTCCGTACCGAAATAACTTCCCGCCATGCTAGTCAGCTTCCCGATGGTTCTTTCCCGGCACGTCATGCCACAAATTGGCCCGAGCCCTATCATCACAATGCATGATTATACGTCACCATTCCTTAGAAAATCGTTGTTTTGTGTGATTTGTGTCACGCTGATGTGGTGATCTCAAGTTCCTGCCCTGTATGCGGCAGCAGCGTTCAGGAACTTCAACTCAAACCGCACTGGAGTCCGGGTGATGTGTCTGCGTGGCTTCAACCCAGAATTCGCGCGCTGTGCGGCTCCGTGCCGAGCCGCATTCAGGTCCGCCGCGCTGGCCAACTCGATTGACCTGTCATGTGAAGCGATTTCCTGGGCGTGGGCCGCCATATACGCGCTCTCCGTGCAATGCAGTCGGAAAGATTCACCTGGGAGACCCGTAGCCCGCAACGATTTCATCACCTTATTGGAAGGAATTCGCTTTCCAAACGGTCTTTTACGCTACTTAGCATCTGGCGCAACCAGTCGTTGAGCGCTATTGCTTGCTGAGGGACATATCATGAACTCTGTAAGGGAGAAAACGCATGCTCATCCATCGAATTGCCACTTTGACGGGTCTTGTCGTCGTGACCTTGTTCCTGGCGGCGCCAGCCAATGCGCTGACCATGGCCGAATGCAGCACCAAGTATAACGCGGCCAAGGACGCCGGAACACTTGGCGGGCAGAACTGGAACCAGTTCCGCAAGGCACAATGCGGCACCGACGCCACCGCAACCGACACCACGCCGGCCAAGGCAGACACCACCACCGACGCTGCCACCACCGACGATGCGGCACCGGGCCTGACGGCGAAGGAATGCAGCGCCAAATATCAGGCCGCGAAAGCCGCCGGCACGCTGAATGGCATGAAGTGGAACGACTTCCGCAAGAGCGAATGCGCCGCCGGCGCCAGCGCGGCGGCAGAACCCGCCGAGACGCCCAAAGCGACAGCGGCTACTGGCGACGATGCGGCACCGGGCCTGACGGCGAAGGAATGCAGCACCAAATATCAGGCCGCGAAAGCCGCCGGCACGCTGAACGGCATGAAGTGGAACGACTTCCGCAAGGCCGAATGCGCCGCCGGCGCCAGCGCGGCGGCAGAACCCGCCGAGACGCCCAAAGCGACAGCGGCTACTGGCGACGATGCGGCACCGGGCCTGACGGCGAAGGAATGCAGCACCAAATATCAGGCCGCGAAAGCCGCCGGCACGCTGAACGGCATGAAGTGGAACGACTTCCGCAAGGCCGAATGCGCCGCCGGCGCCAGCGTGGCGGCGGAACCCGCCGAGCCAACGACCAAGGCAGCAACCGCCGACACCGGCAAAGGCCTCAGCATGGCGGACTGCAGCGCCAAGTATCAGGCGGCCAAGGCCGGCAACATGCTGAACGGCATGAAATGGAACGACTTCCGCAAGAGTCAGTGCGGCGCCGGTGCATCCGACGACGACACCGTGCCGGCAGCCGATGAGGCAAGCTACACCAGCGACCCTCAAGCACCCACCGTCACCGCCCCCCAGGGTGTGACGTTTCCGAAGGCGATCTCCAACAAGTACAGCAGCGAAACCCCGGGCAAGGCGCGGTTGCACACCTGCCTCGACCAGTACTACGCCAACAAGGACGCCAACGCGCTGGGCGGCCTCAAGTGGATCCAGAAGGGCGGCGGCTTCTACAGCTTGTGCAATGCCAGGCTGAAGAGCTGATTTAGCGAACTTCGATCCTGATCAGGAACCCCGTGGCCTTTCCGGGCCGCGGGGTTCTCTTTTGGCAGATGGTCGCTCGTTGACTGACCAAACTGAAAGAGGCTTATGGGCAGGTCACTGCCGGCCCCACCTCCACCCGCCATCTCCAACAGCTGCGACTAAAGCGCGTCGCGTCTGAAGGGATTCATGCGACGCGCTTTAAGTCGTTGTTTTTATGCATGTCGTTATCCCAAAACCGCTGCGCACTTTTGGGCGACATGCATTAGCCCAATCCCCACCACGCCCTCGTCGATCCCAGGGCGGAGCAAGGAGCGAAGCGGCGCAGACCCTGGGATGTGACGAAGGGAGAAATGTTTCGGCCAATCTCGTGGTCTGCGATTTTGCCCCTGAAAGGAACTATTGACGCTCGTGCCACCGTCACGGTGGATTCGCTTCGCGAACCGTTCCTCGTCATTCTGCAAGACTTCAAGCCACGCCGATCGGCAGCTACCCTCCAAAGAAGAAACGCCGCGGTCAGAGCCGCGGCGTTTTCGAAATCAACCTGCTGGGCCGGCCCCTAGCTTGACGGCTGAGGCTCCATGCCGCCTTCGGGCTCGGGACCCTTCTTGCGGCGGCTGCCGGACTTCGGCACGGCCGAACCACGGCTCGGCGGCGTGTCGTCGCCGAGATCGCGGGCGGGCTTATGGCCGGCGATCAGTTGCTTGATCTCCTCGCCGGACAGGGTCTCATATTCCAAAAGGCCCTGCGCCAGCGCGATCCATTCCTTCTTCTTCTTCGTCAGGATGGATTTCGCCGTCGAATAGGCCTCGTCGATCAGCCGGCGCACTTCAGCGTCGATGATCTGCGCCGTCTCTTCCGAGACGTTCTGGGTGCGCGCCACCGAATGGCCGAGGAACACTTCCTCCTGATTTTCGCCATAGGCGACGTGGCCGAGCTTGTCGGAGAAGCCCCAGCGCGTGACCATGGCTCGCGCCAGTTTGGTCGCCTGCTCGATGTCCGAGGAGGCGCCCGAGGTGATGTTCTCCTTGCCGAACTTGAACTCCTCGGCGACGCGGCCGCCCATCATGATGGCGAGCCGCGAGATCATGTATTTGTAGCTCATCGAATAGCGGTCGCCTTCCGGCAACTGCATGACCATGCCAAGCGCCCGGCCACGCGGGATGATGGTCGCCTTGTGCAGCGGATCGGCCGACGGCACGTTCAGCGCCAGGATGGCGTGGCCGGCCTCGTGATAGGCGGTGAGTTCCTTCTCGGCCTGGGTCATGGCCGACGAACGTCGCTCGGCGCCCATCATGATCTTGTCCTTGGCGTCTTCGAATTCGGCCATGGTGACGAGACGCTTGTTGCGCCGCGCCGCCATCAACGCCGCCTCGTTGACGAGGTTCATCAGATCGGCGCCGGAAAATCCCGGCGTGCCGCGGGCAACGACCTTGAGATCGACATTGGGCGCCAGCGGCACGTTGCGCACATGCACCTTCAGGATCTTCTCGCGGCCGATGATATCCGGGTTCGGCACCACCACCTGGCGGTCGAAGCGGCCGGGCCTCAGCAGCGCCGGATCGAGCACGTCCGGCCTGTTGGTGGCGGCGATCAGGATGATGCTTTCGTTGGATTCGAAACCATCCATTTCGACCAGCAACTGGTTCAGCGTCTGCTCGCGCTCGTCGTTGCCGCCGCCGAGACCGGCGCCACGATGGCGGCCGACCGCGTCGATTTCGTCGATGAAGATGATGCAGGGCGCATTCTTCTTGGCCTGGTCGAACATATCGCGGACGCGGCTGGCGCCGACGCCGACGAACATCTCGACGAAGTCCGAGCCGGAAATGGTGAAGAACGGCACGTTGGCTTCACCGGCGACCGAACGGGCAAGCAGCGTCTTGCCGGTTCCGGGAGGGCCGACGAGCAGCACGCCGCGCGGAATCTTGCCGCCAAGCCGCTGGAACTTCTGCGGATCACGCAGGAACTCGACGATTTCTTCCAGATCTTGCTTGGCTTCGTCGACACCGGCGACATCCTGGAAGGTGACGCGGCCATGCGCCTCGGTGAGCAGCTTGGCCTTCGACTTGCCGAAGCCCATGGCGCGGCCGGAGCCGGACTGCATCTGGCGCATGAAGAATATCCAGACGCCAAGGATCAGGATCATCGGCAGCCAGGAGATGAGATAGCCGAACAGCGAATTGGAACCATCGGATTCAGGACGCGCGTTAATGGTGACGTTCTTGTCCTGCAGCCTCGAAACCAGCGAGGGATCTCCCGGCGAATAGGTCTGGAAGCCGGTCGCGCTGTCGGTATAGGTACCGGAGATGCGGGAACCCGCGATAGTGACCGTCTTCACTCGGCCGGCCGCGACGTCCTGCAGGAACTGCGAATAGGGGACATCGCTCGCTGCTCCGCGCGTCTGCGGCGTCTGGAACAGGTTGAAGAGAGCGATGAGCAGAACCGCTATGATCGCCCAGAGCGCGAGATTACGATAATTCGGATTCATCAATTGTCCCGTTGGCGTCCGCTGGCGGACACGCGTCGTGAGAGGAAACTTGGGTCTAACATAGGGATGGCGCCCTCCCTTGCCAAGCAGAACAGCATGTCGCGGTTAAGCTTTCGCCCATGATCAACCGGCAGTGTGGCCGCTGAAAGGCACGGCTGGAACGAGCGGCGCACCGATCAGCGCGGCGACAGTCCTGGCCGGCGCCAGATCGAAGGACGGCAGGAAGCGGGCGAAGGGCGCAACAACCGGACATGCCGCCATTCGTGACGAGACCCGGCTGTCCTGCACCAGACCGAGGCATTCGCCAGGATATTCGCTAAGGTATTCGCTTGAGCGCCACAGCGCCGGCTCGGCCGCCAGGGCGGCTCGCACAAGGCTTGGCGGCGTGCCGTCGTCGGCAATTGCCCGTTTTGCGGCACGAGCCGCGCCCAATGGCGCGATCAGGGGCGGCGCGATCAAAAATGCACCTGGCTTGTCGCCCAATGTGATCCTCCGGCGACCGTCCCAGAGGGCATTGTCCGCGGCCGGAGCCGCGGGCGGCAGGTTGCGGGTTTCGCGACGCAGGAAGATGCCGGTACGCCGCGCATCGACCACCGTCCGCGACAATGTGGCGCAAAATGGGGTGGCGCAAAATGGGATTGAGCCAAACGGCCCCGCCCTCAGCCGGTCGAGCAGCGCCTCGCTGCGAGCCTGGTCGGGCAGAAAGGCAACGCCGCCGACAGTTGCCAGCAGGATGCGCAGCGCATAAACGGCCGCCGGCTCGTCTCCGGCCGCGGCAAAGCCCGGATCGAGACGGATAAGGCCGTCGGCGGGCTTACTGGCGAAGCCACGGATCAGCGCCGCCGCGCGATGGCCAAGCTGTTCGCGCTCCACGGCAGCCCGCGCGGCCAGCGCTATCGCGTCTCCCATGCGCTGCGCACCATTGCCATCGGCAAGTGCTGCGCGGATGCGCGGCCGCTCGAAAGCCTCGTCTTCATTGGTCGGATCTTCGGCCCAGCCGACATTTGCGCGCCGCAGGACGTCGCGCAGCGTCGCACGCCGTGTGCCGAGGAGCGGCCGTGCGATCCAGATCCGCCAGTCGTAAAGGGTTGCGGGCGCCATGCCGGCAAGGCCTCGCCCCCCGTCGCGGGCGCCATCGTCGCGGACTTGCCGCATCAGCACAGTCTCGGCCTGATCGTCGGCAGTGTGGCCGGTCAGGATCAGGCCGATGCCTTCCGCCCGCGCCGCCTCGGCCAGCAGCCGGTAGCGTGCCTCCCGCGCGGCAGCCGGCAGGCCTGTCGACGGCTTGCGTCCGGACCAGACCAGGATGCGGTGGGCAATGCCGCGCCCGGCGCAAAGCCTGGCCACGGCTTGCGCTTCCGCCGCCGCGCCCGGCCGCAAACCGTGATCGATCGTCACAGCCAGCAATTTCGTTGCCGGCGCGGTACGGTCGAGGTGATCTTTGAGGAGAAGGAGGAGGGCGGTCGAGTCGCTGCCGCCGGACACGGCTGCAAGAACGCCGTTGGTAAAGTCGATCTGCGAAAAATCCGAAACCTTAGGCTCGGTTTCGAGCGTCAGCACGCCGCGAGCGCCCTTTCCTGCTTGACGCGTTCCTTGAGCGCGCCGGAAACGTTGGGATAGCGTTTGCCGATCTCGCCGAAAGTGGCGCAGGCCACGTCGCGCTGGTTCAATCCGACCAGCGACACACCGAGCTTCAGCAGCATGTCGGGAGCCTTCTTGGCCTTCGGATAGTCCTTGCTGGCCGCCAGGAAAGTCTCGGCCGCGTCGCGGTATTTCTGCTGGCCGAGCAGCGACTCACCCAGCCAGTAATGCGCGTCCGCCGCCTTGGCGTCCCTGGGGAAGCGGGCGATATGGTCGCGAAAACCCTGTTCGGCGGTATTGTAGTCGCCCGACAGAATGAACTGGTAGGAGTTGCGGTAAAGCTCCTCCGGGTCGTCGGTGGCGGGCAGCGCCGCGACCACCGTGTCGTCGGGCTTGCCGGTCTGCGTCCCAGTGGCTTGGCCGCCGGCGGCTTGGTCGCCGGGGATGGGGTCGGTGCTCTGCGCCGGTGCATGCGCTTGCGGTTTGCCGTCGGAGTCGACAACGTTGCCGTTCTTGTCGACGGTGATGGTGCCGAACGTCTTCGGCGGCGCGCCCTGGATGACCGTGCCGGGTTCGCCTGTCGGCGATTCGACGATGACCTCCTGGCCGCCATCGGGCGGTGTGCCCGCATCGGCCGGCGCGTGCGTCGCCGGGGCCTCGGCGACGCTGCCGTCGGTCTCGGTGGTGGCGTCCGACTTCTTCTGCTCGCCTGGTTGCTGCGCGCCTTGCGAACCGCCTTCCAGCTGCTGGAAGCGGAACTCGTTGTCTTCCTGCTGCTTGCGGATCTGCTCCTGCATTTGCAGGACCTGGAAGTTGAGCTCCTCGATCCTGCCGTTCATCTGCCGGAGCTGTTCCTGAAGCGCCGTAGCGCTGGTGCCGTCCTGCGCGAATTGAACCTGATCCGGCTTCTCGCTGGGCTTTTCACCGAAAACGCCGGGCAGGTTGATCTTGGGCAAATGGAAGGAAAGACCGCCTTTCGACGGCTGCTCGGTGCCGCTTGCCGGGGCGGCGACGCTTGTTAGGAGCAGCAGCGCAAGCGTGCCGCTCAAGACCGATCTGAAATGCATGTGCCTCTCGCCGTGAAATTGTTGGCCTGTTGCGCGCCTTCCGATCAGGATGGACCGTCAGGCTTCTCGGCTCTTAGCAGGCCGCAGGACTTCGGCCAAATTTTGTTTCAAGGCTCATATCCGGGCTCCGGACATGAAAAAGGCGGCCGCAGCCGCCTTTCGCACATATGTGTTGCATTTCTGCCGATCAAGAACCGGCGCCGCTGAGCGTGGTGACGGCGCGACGGTTCTGCGACCAGCAGGAGATGTCGTCGCAGACCGCGACCGGACGCTCCTTGCCGTAGGAAATGGTCTTCAGGCGCTGGGCGGCAACACCCCTGGCGACGAGGAAGTCGCGGGTGGCGGCCGCACGGCGGGCGCCGAGCGCCAGGTTGTATTCGCGTGTGCCGCGCTCGTCGGCATGGCCCTCGATGACGATGGCGTACTGCCCGTATTGGTTCAGCCACTGCGCCTGGCGCGAAAGCGTCGTCTGCGCGTCGGCGCGGATCGAGGACGAATCCGTGTCGAAGAAGATGCGGTCGCCGATGTTGACGGTGAAGTCCTGGGCCGATCCGGGCGTTGCCGCGCCGGCACCGCTGAGGCCGAGATCGGCGGCGCTGTTCGGGGTCTTCTTCGAAGCGCAACCGGCGATGGCGAGTGACGCCACCAGTGCAATCATCACCGGGCTTCTGGTAAGTGCTGCGATACGGCCCATGCCGCCTCTCCTTCGCAATTCGAGTGATTTCATTGATCCTCCAGTAACCACGTTTGGGTTAACCGGCATTCAAGAAACACGGTTAAAAATTGGTTGCGGCTGCCGTCCGCAGCCGTTTTGCCCCAAGGGACAACAGGGGTCACAATGCGCGCGGACCGTAGGCGGAAATACGGCCAAAACGCGACCAAGGCGTGGAAAGGAGCGAATTGAAGAATTGAAGAATTGAGGAATCGAAGAAACTGAAGAGAGAGATCACTTTAGCTTCTCTCTCAGATTCACCAGCATACCGTAGATATGGGCGTAGGATTGCAGCCATTCGTCGCGTTGCGCTTGCGTGGTGTATCCAAGGTCGAACGCGTACGAAATCCATGTCTCCACTTCACTGCATGACCCCATAGCCATCGAAATGAAACGCGCGAATTCAAGCTTAGAGTGGGTCTGTTTGGCAAATCCCTCAGCCAAATTGGCGCAGATCCCCTTGCTGGAACGGCGCAATTGATCGGCTAGCGCGTATTGCTCCATTTTGGGGAAGGCAAGCGTGGCTTTGTGCACCTCAAGAGAAACCGAATAAGCACGCTTATAGACCTCGAGATCCTTCGCTCGCTTAATATAGCCCCCTGCCTTCTCCATCTCTTCAATTCTTCAATTCTTCAATTCCTCTCTTATTCCAAGAGCGGCGACCATGCCGGGTCCGATGCGAAATTCGTGGTCGGGATCGGCTGTTCGTTGCGACCGGTGAGATCGACCGAAACGAGCTTCGGCCCGCCGGCTGAATCGCGGAAGAACATCAGCACCCGGCCGTTGGGCGCCCAGGTCGGCCCCTCCTGCTGGAAGCCTGTCGAAAGGATGCGCTCGCCCGAACCGTCGATGCGCATGACGCCGATCTGGAATTCGCCGGCGGTCTGCTTGGTGAAGGCGATGAGATCGCCGCGCGGCGACCACACCGGCGTCGAATAGACACCGTCACCGAAGGAGATGCGGGTCTGGCCCGAACCGTCGGCGCCCATCACGTAGATCTGCGCGCGGCCGCCGCGGTCGGAGGTGAACACCACCTTGCTGCCATCCGGCGAATAGGACGGCGAGGTGTCGATCGCCGTCGAATTGGTGAGCCTGGTCGTCGAGCGGCTTCTCAGGTCCATGGCGAAGATGTTGGAATTGCCGTCCTCGCGCAGCAGGCTCATGATCACCTTCTGGCCGTCGGGCGAAAAGCGCGGCGCAAAGGTCATGCCGGGAAAATTGCCGACCAGTTCGCGCTGTCCGGTTTCGATCTGCAAGAGATAAACCCGCGGCTGGCCGCTTTCATAGGACATGTAGGTGATTTCCTGCCGGTTCGGCGAGAAACGCGGGGTCAGCACGATCGACCTGCCATCCGACAGGTAGCGGACGTTGGCGCCATCCTGGTCCATGATGGCGAGCCGCTTCTTGCGCGCATTCTTGGCGCCCGATTCGTCGATGAAGACGACGCGCGTGTCGAAATAACCCTTCTCGCCGGTCAGCCGCTCATAGATGGCGTCGGCGATGATATGGGCGACGCGCCTCGTATTGGCGTCGTTGGCGAAGAACTGCTCACCGGACATCTGCTGGCCGGCAAAGGTGTCCCACAGCCTGTACTGGGCGCGGACGCGGCCGTCGGCCTCCTTGCTGACGCTGCCGGTCACCAATGCTTGCGCATTGATCACCTTCCAGTCTTCGAAGCGCGGCGTCGCGTCCGGGTTCGAGATCTTCTCGATGAAGGCGCTCTTGTCGATCGGCGCGAACAGGCCGGAGCGCTTCAGGTCTGCGCTGACGATGCCGGAAATCTCCGCGCCCAGCGCATCGCCGCCCTGGAAATCGGTGATGGCGATCGGCAGCGGCTCGACATTGCCTTTGTTGACGTTGAGCTCAACGAGCGCCCGCGCCGGCAAGGTAGCGGCGGCAGTCATGCCCAGCGCCATCGCTGCGATCATCAGGAGCGGCTTGAGGATGGATTTCATGTCTTCTCGCTTCTCTTCAATGATTCAATGGGCGCCAGGCCTAGAGGCCGAGCATCTCCCTCGGATCGAAAGTGACCCGAACGTCGGCCCAGATGTCTTGTTTGCCGGCGGGAACTTGCAGGCCGGCGACATCGCATTTCTGAACCGCGCGAACTGCACTTTCGTCAAACGGACGATTTCCGCTGGACTTTTCGACGGATGGCCGTCCGTCGAGCTTGCCGGAAGCGTCCAGGTTGAACCGGACTACGACTATGAAATTCTCGGAACCCTCGAGCCCTACCGGCAGTGTCCAGCAACCGCCAAGCTGGGCCTCCAATGCCCCCTGTTCCGATCTCGAAAGCTTCTGGCCCTGATCCTTGTTGCCACCGAGCGACGCCTGCTGGGTCGAGCGCTTGGCGCCGCCGCCGGATGGCTTCTGCTTGTTGAGAAGTGCGGAAATCTCGTCGGCGTTGAATTGCTTGTCATCCGACTTCGGCTTGGACGAGGCTTCCTTGACCGGCTTGTCGGCGTTCTTGCGCTCCGGCGCCTTGGCGCTTTCGGCCTGGGCCGGTTGCGGCTTCGGTCGCGCCTGCGGCGCCGGCGCCGAATCCGGAAGCTGCGTCTCCTCGGTTGGCGGCTCCTGGGCAATGGCCTCGGCGACGGCGTCGGGTTTGACCTCCGGCTGCGGGTCGATGGCGGCGGTCTTGTCCTGCGGTGGGGCCGGCGCCGGCTCCTTGGCCGGTGTCGGTTTTGGCTCCGCCTGCTTGACCGGTTCGGGCTTCACCTCTTCCTTCGGCTGCGGGACCGGTGCGACCTCCGTCGCCGGAACAGGCTTGGGTTGCTCCTTCGGCTTCGGCACGTCCTCGGGCTTCGGCTTTTCGACCGGGGTTGGCGCGGGTGGCGGCGCCTCTGCCAGATCGACCGGCTTCGGCTTGGCTTCCGGCGTTATCGGCTTTTCCGTATCGACACTGTTCTCGCCGACCTTCTGGGCATCGGGAACGATATCCGGTCGCCTGGTCGGCGTCGGCGCCGGCTTTTCATGCACCACGGCTTTCTTGTCGCCCTGCAGAACCTGCGCCATCGCCTCCATGGGCACGATATCGACCGACACCGATTCAGCGTCGGACGCAGGCATGGCAGGCGGCGAGGACAGCGTGAACAGCCCGAAGGCAATCGCCACCGTATGCAAGATCACCGATGTGGTGAGGCCGGTCCTCATCTTGCGTCTATTGATCCTGTTCCTGTAGTGAAACGAGGCCGATGTTCTTGTAGCCGGCGGCCGAGATGCGGGCCATCACCTTCATCGCCGTGCCGTAGTCCGTCGATCTGTCGCCGCGGATGAAGATACGCTCATCGTAGCCGGTCTTCGAAATCGCCTGCAGCTTCGCGACCAGCTCCTCGATCGGGATCTCGGTTTCCTGGAGATAGATCTGGCCGGTGGAGTTGATCGAAACGGTGATCGGTTGCGTATCGACATTCATCGCCTTGGCCTGCGTGTCCGGCAGGTCGATCGGCACGCCGACCGTCAACAATGGCGCCGCGACCATAAAGATGATCAACAGCACCAGCATCACGTCGACCATCGGCGTGACGTTGATTTCCGATATCATCGCGTGATGGCGGCCACGCCGCCTGTGGCCGCGCCCGCCGCGTCCCGCCATGCCTACGGACATACCCATCTAGTTGCTCCTCAGGCCTTAGGCGCTACTTTTTCATCGATTTGGCGCGAGAGTATGGCGGAGAACTCGTCGGCAAAGCCCTCCATGCGCACGGCGATCTTGTTCGCGTCCGATGACAGCTTGTTGTAGGCGATGACGGCGGGGATGGCCGCGAGCAGGCCGATAGCCGTCGCCAGCAGCGCTTCGGCAATGCCGGGTGCCACCACCGACAGGCTGGTGTTCTTGGAGGCGGCGATCGCCTGGAACGAGGTCATGATGCCGATCACGGTGCCGAACAGGCCGATGAAGGGCGCCGCCGAGCCGGTGGTGGCGAGGAAGCCGAGCCGTCCTTCCAGCCGTTCCATTTCGCGGGTCAGCGCCAGGTCCATCGCCTTGTCGATGCGGGTCTGCAGGCCGAGCGGCGATTTCGCGCCCTTCTCGAAGCTCTTTTTCCATTCGCGCATGGCGGCGACGAAGATGGCGCCCATGCCTGACGTCTTGCGGTCGGCGAGCGTGCGGTAGAGCTCTTCCAGCGACTGTCCCGACCAGAACACCTGTTCGAAGCGATTGAGCGCAAGCCGCATGCGGCCATAGGCGACGAGCTTGTCGACGATGATCGCCCAGGTCCAGATCGAGGCACAAAGCAGCCCGATCATGACCAGCTTGACCACCCAGCCGGCCTGCATGAACAGTGCCCAAATCGACAAATGCGCGCCCGGTTCGGCGAGTGCGATGTTTTCCATGGTTACGTCCTTAAGATTTTCCGGGGCATGGCTGGCGGTTGGCCCATGGGCATACCTTGTGGTCGCGCAAAGCTTGCAGAATAACCCCAAAATGCACCGTTGGCGGCCTTTTCGGAGCAAATATTGGTGAAAGGAAGGCGCTTGGATTCCTCCAATCTTCACCGATCTCTTCATGAACTGTTATGGTTAAGGATGCGTTAGGACGTACAGCGCGACGCATTGCCGCGCCCCAGGCGAGCCGCCCGGCAAATCGTCACCCGCGATCGGAGCGGACAGCACCGGGTCAGCGACGCTGGGAGACGTTACCCACTTGCCTTGGGGATGAAGGCCGCAACCCATTCCTTCGGAAAACGTCTCGGCCGGCCGTTCTCGCCGATGATGGCCGCCTCAACCCGCGCCTCGACCAGCACCTCGCTGCCACGCTTCAACTGCTGCGCCATGAAGATGCGCGCACCGGAAATGTCCTCGGTTCGCGTCTCGATGGTGAGGATGTCATCCATGCGGGCCGATCCGCGGAAGTCGATCTCCATGCGCCGCACCACCCAGACTATTCTTTCGCCATGCTTGCCCTCGGCCAACTCGGTGTGATGGACGCCGGCAAGCCGCAGATAGTCGGAACGGCCGCGCTCGAAGAATTCGAGATAGCGCGCGTGATAGACGACGCCGGAGAAATCGGTGTCGGCATAATAGACCCGCGCCATCAGCCGATGGCCGAATTCCGTCAGCGCGCCGGAAAGCCCGGCGCAGAGCATCGCCGATTCACCATGATCGTCCATTGCGCTTTCCTTTTTCGGCCTGACCGGGCACCTAAAGCGCGACGCGCTTGAGGCAGTTGTTTCCGTGCGTGTCGTTGTCCCAGAACCGCTACACGCTTTTGGGCGGCACGCATCAGCTTGGCGCACGAACCCGATGGCACTGTTGACGGCGATGATCAAGACCTTGATGGCGGCGCTGCTTGTGCTGGCCGCGCTGGCGCTGCCGGGCCAGGCGGCGAGCTTTTCGATGAAGCGGGGCCTCAATCTCGACCAATGGACGACATGGCCGGGCGAGGACAAATGGGGCGACCCGCAGGCAATCCTGCCCTATCCCGAATGGCGCAAGTTCCTCAACGACGACGACCTCAAGGCGCTGAAGAGCGCCGGCTTCGATTTCCTGCGCATGCCGGTCGACCCATCGCCGTTCCTGTCCGGCGAGACGCTGACGCTGCGCGGCAACCTCTATGCCAGCGTGCTGGACTCGGTGCGCATGATCAATCGTGCCGGACTGAAAGTGGTCGTCGACATGCACCTGATCCCCAGCGGCGGCAGCCGCAAGATCGGCATGGGCGAGGTGATGGACGACCCGAAAATGTTCGAAGCCTATGCCGAGGTGGTGCGCAAGATGGCGCGCACGCTGGCCGATGAGGACCCGCGCCAAGTCGCTTTCGAGCCGATGAACGAGCCGGTCGTCGACTGCGATACCGATAGCACCAGCCTCTGGCCGGAGCGCCAGCAGAGACTGTTCGCGGCGGCGCGTTCGTCGGCCATCAAGCTCACCCTGATCCTGACCGGCGCCTGCTATTCCAATGCCGCATCGCTGGCAAGGATCGATCCGAAGGCGATCCCGGACGACAACGTCATCTGGACCTTTCACTCCTACGACCCGTTCCTGCTCACCCATCAGGGCGCGACCTGGGTCGGCGATTTCATCCCCTATGTTACCGGCCTGCCCTATCCGCTCGGCGCTGTCCCGCGCGCGCAACTGGATGTTACGCTCGATGCGATCCGCGCCAAGATCAAGGCCGAGGCGCCATGGGCGCGGCGGAGCGGCCTGCTCGCCTATCTCGACGAGCAGGTCGCCAGCATGGACACGGACGAAAAGCTGCTCGCGATAATGGATACGCCGTTCAAGACGGTGGAAGCCTGGGCGAAGACCAATGGAATAAAACCGGAGAACATCACGCTGGGCGAGTTCGGCATGATCCGCCAGGAATACGGCAATGCCTATGTGATGCCGGCCGAATACCGTGCCGCCTATGTCAGCGATATGATCGCGCGCGCCGAAGCCCATGGCTTCGCATGGTCGGTCTGGAGCTATGGCGGCGCCTTCGGCATCGTCGACGGCTTCAACGGCGACAAGGCCGACCCGGGCGTGATGGAAATGATCAGGACGTTGCCGGCAACCAAGCCGTGAAAGCCGGGGGCTTACGGCTCTTCCTGGAACAGGCTGATCTGCTGCTGCGCCAGGTCCTTGGGTGCGTCGAGGCCGAGATGCCGCCAGGCATTGGCGGTCAGCACGCGGCCGCGCGGCGTGCGCTGAATAAAACCCTGCTGGATCAGATAGGGTTCGATAATGTCCTCGATGGCGTCGCGCGGCTCGGAGAGCCCCGCAGCGATGGTCTCGATGCCGACCGGCCCGCCGCCAAAATTCCGCGCGATCATCGACAGATACCGGCGATCGAGCGCATCGAGGCCGAGCGCGTCGACCTCGAGCCGCGTCAGCGCTTCGTCGGCGATCCGGTGGTCGACATGACCGTTGCCGGCGACGGAGGCGAAATCGCGCACGCGGCGCAGCAGGCGTCCGGCGATGCGCGGCGTGCCGCGCGCCCGCCGCGCGATCTCCAGCGCGCCATCGTCGCCGAGCGGCATGGCAAGAATGCGGGCGCCGCGTCGCACGATCTGCTCGAGCTCCTCGACGGAGTAGAAATTGAGACGAACCGGAATGCCGAAACGGTCGCGCAGCGGATTGGTCAAAAGGCCGAGCCGGGTGGTGGCGGCGACGAGGGTGAAACGGGCAAGGTCGATCTTGACCGAGCGCGCCGCCGGCCCTTCGCCGATGATCAGGTCGAGCTGGAAATCCTCCATCGCCGGATAGAGGATTTCCTCGACCGCCGGGTTGAGCCTGTGGATCTCGTCGATGAACAGCACGTCGCGGTCTTCGAGATTGGTGAGCAGCGCCGCGAGATCGCCGGCCTTGGCGATGACCGGGCCTGAGGTCGAACGGAAATTGACGCCGAGCTCGCGCGCCATGATCTGCGCCAGCGTCGTCTTGCCGAGGCCGGGCGGCCCGACGAACAGCACATGGTCGAGCGCCTCGCTGCGGCCCTTGGCGGCCTCGATGAACACTTTGAGGTTGGCCCGCACCGCCGCCTGGCCGACGAAGTCGCCGAGCGTCTGCGGCCGCAAGGTCTGCTCGGCATCCTCGCCGCGCTTGTCGGGAGCAATGAGGCGTGGCGAAAGGCTCATGCAAGCAGTTCCATACCGGTGATGGATCTGGCCGCCCGCTGATCGAACGTGACCGTATGCGAGCAACCAAGATTTCGATTGTGCTCGGCGATCAGCGCATCGGCAAAGTCGACCTGCGGCGAATTCGATCGTTCGAGCGCGATCACGATGGCATCGAAATCCTCGAACATCAGTGTCCTGATCTTCAGCAACCTCTGGATTGCTGTCTGCACCTGCTCCTTCGGCAGCCTGTAGCGCGAAATCAGCGCCCAACTGAACTCGACCAGCACGATCAAGCTCACGAAGCCGGGGCTGTCCTGGCTGAGACCCTTACCGAAGGCGAGGGCTTTTGCCCTTTGCTCGGCATCGTCGTTCAGCACCATTCGAAGCAGAACGTTGGTATCGATGCCTATCGACGTCACGCGCCATCCTCTTGTCCGCCCTGCGATTTGTCCCCGACGACATGCCGGCCTACGGCATCTCGCACCGCGGCGTCGATCTCTTCCAGCGAAGCGGGACCTCCGGGCGGATCGCCCAGAAATCCGGCGAGGTCGGCGAAGTCGAGATTGCGCGGCGTCCCGACCAAATAGCCATCCACGACCGTCCAGGCGATCATATCGCCTGCCTTGAGCGACAGTGCGTCCCGGACGTCCTTTGGAATTGTAAGCTGGCCCTTCGAGGTGAGACTGGCGTACGCGCCCATTTTCTTACTTCCTAGGAAATTCCTTACAACTTATATTGTAATCGGAATTCTCTTTTCCAACAACCGCCTCACCGCGCCAGTTCCTTCAGTCCGAAGCGGATCAGCTTCGACGCATCCGCATCCTCGCCGGCGCTCTTCAGCGCCGCCGCCACCGCATTGGCGGCGATGTCGCGCGAATAACCGAGATTGACCAGCGCCGAGACGGCGTCGGTGATCGGCGCCGGCGCGACGCCCTCGCCGAGTTCCTGCTTCAGGCCGATGGTGCCGGAGGCAGCGCCAGCATAGGCCGGCGCCTTGTTCTTCAATTCGGTGACGATGCGCTCGGCCACCTTCTTGCCGACGCCCGGCGCGCGACTGACCATGGCGATATCACGTAGCGCGATGGCATTGGCGAGATCGGCCGGCGCCAGCGTCGAAAGGATGGCCAGCGCCACCTTGGCGCCAACGCCCTGCACATTGTTCATCAGCAGCCTGAACCACTCGCGCTCCAGCACCGACTGGAAACCGTAGAGCCGCAGCATGTCCTCGCGCACGTAGGTCTCGATGAACAGCACCACCGCCTCGCCGGGTGCCGGCAAAGCGGCAAGCGTGCGCGCCGAGCAGTGGGTGACATAGCCGACGCCGTGGACGTCGACGATGCAGAAATCCTCGTCGATCTCGTCCAGCGTGCCCCTGAGCTTGCCAATCATGTGAGCTTGCCGATCATGCGTGATGCCTCATGCCAGCGCCGCCATCCGATACGCGACACTTTGCCGGTGATGCGCGTGGCAGATGGCTATGGCCAGCGCGTCGGCGGCATCGTCGGTGTCGAAAGTCGCCTTCGGCATCAGCACCTTGACCATCATGTGGATCTGTTTCTTGTCGCCATGGCCGACACCGATCACCGCCTTCTTGACGGCGTTGGGCGCATATTCGGCAACGACCAGACCTGCCCGCGCCGGCACCAGCATGGCGATGCCGCGCGCCTGGCCAAGCTTCAGCGTCGCTGCCGCATCCTTGTTGACGAAAGTCTGCTCGACCGCCGCCTCATGCGGCATGGCGGCATGCAGGATATCACTGAGCCCGTCGTGCAACTGGCACAAGCGCATCGCCAGCGCCGCCTTGTCGTCGGAACGCACAGTGCCGGAGGCAACGAAGCGCAGCGAATTGCCGAGGCTCTCAACGATGCCCCAGCCGGTGCGCCTTAGCCCCGGATCGATGCCGATGATGCGAATCGCTTCCCCCATTCGCCAAGTCTACCCTTGGCGGGCAGCGATGCCAGCGAAATGTGAACAAACCAGAAACAGGTCCCCGCTACGAATTATCGAGCAGCCTGTCAGCCGCGGGCGAAAGCCGTGTTCAGCAGCGTGATCTGGTCGGAAACCGGATTGACGCGGCGGCCGGATGGCGGCACGTCGGCCACGGCGCTGCCATAGATTTCCTCGTCCATGCGGCGCACCAGCGCCTGCAGGCGCAGCGAGCGGTCGACGAGGTCGAGAAAATCCTTGGGCAGTTCGACCCAGCCTGCGGCATCGTTGTTGGCGGACGCGGTGTCGAGACGCACCTTGGACTTTTCGGAAGCAACCTGATCGCGGGTCATCTCGCCGGAATTCGCCGCGCGCTGCAAAAGCAGCCAGGAGGCGACCTGCATCAGCCTCGTGGTCAGCCGCATCGACTCAGCCGCATAAAGCGTCGCTGCCAGCCTGGACAGTTTCTTCGCCTCGACCCGGCCCTTGCCGTCCAGATATTCGGCCGCCTGTTCGACCAGGCCCATGCCTTCCTGGTAGAGCGGCTTGAAGGATTGGGAGAAAACCCGGCGCTCCGCCAGCTTGATGGTTTTCGCGCTTCCCCTCGAAGAAGAGTCGTTCATCGATACGCCCTGCACTTGCCCTAAGCTGGTCGATTCGGCGTCACGCCGTCACGCCCTGCACCCTATATGACCAAGACTAGAAAATGCGCTTCGGAGCGGGTGAAGGCAAGCACATGTTTAACGAACGGTTAACGGCGGCGCCGAAATCGGGGCGATCCGGATTACGAACAAAAAAAGAGCCGCGGATAAGGCGGCTCTCAGGAGTTTAACAGGGAGGCGTCAAACAAAGTGGCTCCAACCACTCGGTAAGAATCCAGATCACTGGATGCACATAGTAAACGCCTGTAAAGCTTAATGAAACCTTAACGGCGCGGATATTTTTTGATCGAGTGTCTCCCGCTTGTGCCGTAACAGCACAATGCTCAAGCTCTTTCGGGGGCTCGGGCCTTATGGGCATCAGCAAGCGGCTCGGCTTTCCACACCACCGGCAGCGCGATGTAGGCGAACAGCAGCAATCCCGCGTAAAAGCCCATGGAGGACGTTGCCACCAACGGCTCGATCGCCGGGTTGCCGGCAAGCATGATGTAAAGGCCGATCAACAGGCCGATACCACTGATTGCCGTCAACCAGAAATGGACGGTGGCGAGCGTCTTTTGGCCGATTGCCGGAAACAAATGGTAGAAAAAGGCGAACACCGCCGACATCAGCCATCCGGCCACCATGATATGGGCGTGGGTCGGCATCTGCGCATGGTCCTTGCTGATCGCCATCTGAAGGCCGAGCGCCATCCCGAACAGTGCGTAGATGACGGCCAGCGTGAAGAAATTTCGTGCTACCTTTTGCATAGTATCCCCCGATTTGCCTTTTCCGTATTCGGAATGGGTTGAGTTCAGGCGGTTGACCCGCCACCGGGCCCCCCGCATCGGCGCATTAGCATCGGCAATGTTTCTGGACGATGCCGCGTCGCCCCGACCCTTCCCGGCTCTGTCAAAATAGCGGAAACAGCGCGGCGCGCTTGCGCAATCGCTGAACGGTGCCATTCCGGCCGTGTTTCATAGGACGCCGAAACAAAGCCGTCTCCCACGCGACATCGTTCCGAAACAGGCGCCGCGCTAAACGCCCGCTCCTCGCAGCGAGACGGAGCAAATGTGCTCCGCTCACTATCATCAAAGCTTCCAAAGGGGGGACCATGGACTGGTATCCGATCGTCAAATTTCTGCATGTCGTTTCGGCCATCCTCTGGGTTGGCGGCGGCTTCACGCTGATGGTGCTTGCCGTGCGCGCCGACCGCGCCGGAAACATCGAAGGCATGCTGCAGGCCATGCGCGCCACCGGCGAGCTGGGCAACAGGTTCTTCGCGCCGATGTCGATGCTGACGCTCGCCTTCGGCTTGATCATGTGCTGGTTCTGGGTCGGTTTCTCCGACCTGTGGATTCTGATCGGCCTCGTCGGCTATACGACGACCTTCTGCATCGGCATGTTCGTCTTCAAGCCGACCGCCGACCGCATGGCGGGGATGATCGCCAAGGACGGCGTGACGCCGGCGGCCCTCGCCCAGGGCCAGCGCATCCTCAGCGCTGCGCGCGTGGACTATTCGGTGATGCTCGTGATTATCGCCGACATGGTGCTGAAGCCGACGCTGAACGATGTTACCATCCTGGGCTGCATGGCGCTGGTCCTGACCACTGGAATTGCTCTCGCCCTCGGCGGGACGCGCCGGTTGGTGCCGAGCGCCGCCTGAAATCCGCGGTGAAGCTGCCGGCTGACCGCCGGCAGCTTCAATGGACAGCGATCTACAGGAGGCCGGCGATCCCGTCCCACAGAAGCTTGACCGCGACGACCGCCACGGTCGCGTAGGTGAATGGATAGAACAGTTCCGGCCGCATCCGCCGCACCAGCCACGCGCCGGCAAGGGTCGAGAGCGGCGCCAGCGGTAGCAGAACCGCCGACGCGGTCAGATTGGTGGTATCGAACTGTCCCAACGCAAAATAGGGGATGAGCTTCAATGCGTTGGTGGCGGCAAAAAAGATTGCGGCTGTGCCCGACAGCACTTTCGGATCAAGCCGGATCGGCAGCGCATAGACCTGAAAGGGCGGGCCGCCGACATGAGCGACGAAGCTGGTGAAGCCGGCGACCGTCCCCCAGAAGGCGCCGGCCGCGCGGTTGGGCGCGGCAGAGTGGTCCGCGCCGTGCCGCATCTGTAGATAGACCCAGCGAAGCACGAAGATAATAGCGACGGCGCCGACGATCAGCCGCACCATTTCCGCTGTCACCGCCGCCGCGGTCAGCCAGCCGAGGCCGATGCCGATCACCGCCCCCGGCATCATGTCCGTAAGCATCTTGCGGTCGTAGACACCCCACCATGCCCACACCGAGACGATATCCATCAGGCACAGTATAGGCAGCAGGATGGCGGCGGCCTGCACCGGCGGCATAATCAGCGCCATCAGCGGCACGCCGACGAAGCCGACCGCACCGCCAAAGCCGCCCTTGGACAGACCGACCAGGATGACGGCTGGAATGGCGGCGGCATAGAACCACGGATCGAGGAGAAGACCTGACATGGGGAAAGGAGGCTGGAGGGAAGGTCGGATTCTGGAATAGACCAGAAATGATCTCGCCGCGACCGCAAAAATATGTACCCGATGCCACCGGTCACATGCTTGGCATGTTGAGCGGTGGCGGGCGCCTCTGGATCGGTTGCGCCTTGATGATGGCGGTGCTGGTTTCGGCCTTGTCGGCGATACGGTCGAGAAGCTTGTCGAGATCGCCGATCGAGCGCACGAACAACCGGGCAACAAAGCAGTCGTCGCCCGTCACCTTGTCGCATTCGCCAAACTCCGGGGTCTCCTCGATCAGCTTCTGGACGATATGCAGCTTGCCCGGCAAAGGCCGGATGCGAACGATCGCTTGCAAGGTGTAGCCGAGCGCCTGGGGATCGATCTCGATGGTGAAGGCCCTGATAACGCCGCGATCCTCGAGACGTCGAAGCCGTTCCGAAACACTTGGCGACGATAGCCCCACCTTTTGGGCCAACTCCTTCAGCGAGGTTCGTGAGTCCCGGATCAGTATATCGAGAAGCTTTTTATCCAGCTCGTCCAGCATTTTACGATCTTCAAGAAAAAACGAGATTTCCCTCACTTAATTAGGTGAAACACTGATAGCACCTTCCGCAAATCATGGAAAGCATCGGAACCACATGAGATTGTCAAGCCTCAACGGATCACAGGGGTATCTCATGGACAACACGGCACGCGGCACGATCGAAATGACGGCCGCGATGGCGATCCTCGGCACGATCGGCTGGTTCGTCGTCCTTTCGGGCCAGCCCATCATGGACGTGGTGTTCTGGCGCTGCGCCTTCGGCGCGGTAACGCTGCTGATCATCTGCGCTGCCTTGGGACTGCTGCGCGGCAGGCTGTCGCTTCGCGTCGTGGCGATCGCGGCTCTCGGCGGTGCGGCCATCGTCATCAACTGGCTGCTGCTATTCAGCTCGTTTTCCCGCGCCTCGATCTCGATCGCCACGGCGGTCTACAACACGCAGCCCTTCATGCTGGTCGGCTTTGGCGCGCTCTTATTCTCAGAGCGGCTGACCATGACAAAGCTGACCTGGCTTGGGCTCGCCTTCGCCGGCATGCTGCTGATCGTGCAGGCGTCGCCTGATTTAGGCCTCGATGCAGGCCCCAATACAGGCCCCAATACAGGCCCCAATACAGGCAATGTCGGCACGGATTATTTTACCGGGATCGCGATGGCGCTCGGTGCGGCTTTCTTCTGGGCCGTCGCTGCCATCGTCACCAGGAAGCTCAGAGGTACGCCACCACACCTTATCGCCCTGATCCAGGTCTGCGTCGGTGTAGTCATGCTGGCACCCTTCGCCAACCTTTCCCACCTTCCCGCCGATGCGTGGAGCTGGAGCATGCTGGCGACGCTTGGCGTCGTCCATACCGGTCTGATGTACATCCTGATGTACGGCGCCATCCAGAAACTGCCGACGCATCTGCAGGGGTCGCTGTCCTTCATCTACCCCGTGGTGGCGATCCTGGTCGATGTCGTCGCTTTCGGCCATCGGCTGCATCCGGCCCAGATCGTTGGCGCCGCCGCCATCCTGATCGCGGCCGCCGGCATGAATCTCGGCTGGACGCTGTGGAAATCGAAGCCTCCAGCCGAGAGCACTCAGGCAATCAAGTGAGGGAAGAACGTCGCCGGACGACAATCATGCGCCAATGATCCTGACCGCCCCGCCTGTTCAAGGCAGGCACTTTGCTCTATGCCGCAATGCAACCATCTTCGCCCGGCATAGGCGAAAACCGGGATCGAAAACCAATGAACGACGCTACGCCTCCAAATCGCTGCCGTATCGTGCTGATCGCGCCGCCCGGCGTGTCGGCTGAGCGCATCGGCGCGGCGTTCGAGGGCGGCGACGTCGCCTCGCTCATCCTGCCCGAGAACAGCATGGACGAAGCCTCCTTCCAGGCCTTCGCCGAGCAGATCGTGCCGGCGGCGCAGGCGGCAGGCGTCGCTGTCGTCATTGCCGGCGACACCCGCATAGCCGGCCGCGTCCAGGCCGACGGCATCCACGTCGAGGTCGGCAAGGCCGAACTCGCCGAGACGATCGAGCGCTTCCAGGAAAAGATCATGGTCGGCACCGGTGGCGCCAAGACCCGCGACGATGCGCTGGAACTCGGCGAGGTCAGGCCCGATTACATCTTCTTCGGCCGCTTCGGCTTCGACAACAAGCCGGAGCCGCACCCACGCAACCTGTCGCTGGGCCAATGGTGGGCGGATGTGATCCAGATCCCTTGCATCGTGATGGCCGGATCCGACCTCGCCTCGGTGGAAGCGGTGGCTGCCACCGGCGCCGAATTCGTGGCGCTGTCCAGCGCCGTCTTCGCCGACGGCGTCGACCCAAAGATGGCAGTCGCCAGCGCCAATGCGTTGCTCGACGAAACCGCGCCGCGTTTCGAGGACTGACGTGCCGGCGCGGACAATCCTTTTCGGTGTTTTTCTAGCGGTGCTCACGGTGAATGCCGCTGGCGCGGAAACCGTCCCGCTGCCGCAACCCAAGCCCGACACCGCCACACAGACGGACAAGCCGATCGCCACGCCGCTGCCGCAGCCCGCCACCACTGCCCCGCCGTCGGCCGACGCCATCAATCCCGACCGCTTCGGCGCAAAGCCGTCGGATTCCGCCTATGGCGCCTTCCAGCGCGGCCTTTACAAGACGGCCTACAACCTCGCTTTGGTCCGCGCCCAGAACGGCGATCCGGCGGCACAGACACTGGTCGCCGAGATCTTGTCGCGCGGCCTTGGCACGCCGGTCAACGCGGCGGAGGCGGCGAAATGGTACGCGCTAGCCGCCGAGCAGGGCATACCGGAATCGCAGTTCCAATATGCGCTGATGCTGCTCGACGGCCGCTACGTCAAGAAGGACGAAAAGGCGGCCTACGCGCTGATGCAGGCCGCCGCCGAGGCCGGCAACCGTCTGGCGCAATTCAACTTCGCGCAGCTGCTGGTCAAACAGGATCCGGGCGATGCCGGCATCGCAAAGGCCGTGTCCTACTATCAGCGCGCCGCCGCGACCGGCCTTGCCGACGCGCAATATGCAATGGCGCAGATCTATGCCAATGGCGTCGGCGGCACGCCGCGTGACGATGCCCAGGCCCGAGGCTTGCTGGCGCAGGCAGCACGGCAGAATTACGACACGGCACAGATCGATCTCGCCGCCTGGATGATCGAGGGACGTGGTGGCGCCCGCGATCTGAAGTCTGGCTTCGGCTGGATGAAGCAAGCCGCCGAGGGCGGCAATGTCGCCGCCCAGAACCGCCTCGCCAAGCTTTACATGGGCGGCATCGGCACCGATCCGGATCCGATCCTTGCCGGCGCCTGGTACACTGTCGCCCGCCGCGCCGGGCTTATCGATCCGCAAATGGACGATTTTCTGCAGGGTCTGACCGAGGAACAGATCAAACAGGCGCTGCAGCGGGCCAACCGCCTGCCGTAACGCGCCGCGGACGGTGAATAACTGGCAGTGGTGCAGGTAAGACGCTGACGAGGGGATGCCCCGAGCACACTTCCCCTCCTGCCCACTCCCTTGCCTCTCCTGGCGATTTGTGGTCTTGGAGGCGCCAAATCGCTTTCATCGCGAAAATCTCATTCCGGATTACACATCATGGCCAAGATCAATGGCAACGAAATCCGTCCCGGCAACGTCATCGAGCATGATGGCGGCCTGTGGGTGGCGGTCAGGACCAACACCGTCAAGCCCGGCAAGGGCGGCGCCTACAACCAGGTCGAGCTGAAGAACCTGATCAACGGCACTAAGCTCAATGAGCGTTTCCGTTCCGCCGAGACCGTCGAACAGATCCGGCTGGAGATGAAGGATTTCTCCTTCCTCTACGAGCAGGGCGAAGCGCTGGTGTTCATGGATACCGAAAGCTACGAGCAGCTTGAATTGCAAAAGGATTTCGTCGGCGACCGCGCCGCCTTCCTGCAGGACGGCATGATGGTGACGGTCCAGCTTTATGACGAAAGGCCGATCGGCATTTCGCTGCCCGACCAGGTGACGCTGACCATCACCGAGGCCGACCCGGTGGTGAAGGGCCAGACCGCAGCCTCGTCCTACAAGCCGGCGATACTGGAGAACGGCGTCCGCGTGCTGGTGCCGCCCTTCATCGGTTCGGGCGAGCGCATCGTCGTCGACACCAACGAAATCACCTACGTGCGCCGCGCGGACTGACGCGCAGCAGCAGGAAGAAGCACAATGGCGCGTTCAGCACTTCTCAATGTCATGGTCCAGGCCGCCATGAAGGCCGGCCGCTCGCTGTCGCGCGATTTCGGCGAAGTGCAGAACCTGCAGGTCTCGATGAAGGGACCGGGCGACTATGTCAGCCAGGCAGACCGCAAGGCCGAGGACATCCTCTTCACCGAACTGTCGAAGGCGCGGCCGGGCTATGCCTTCCTGATGGAGGAGCGCGGCGTGATCGAAGGCGACGACGGCCAGCACCGCTGGATCGTCGATCCGCTCGACGGCACCACCAATTTCCTGCACGGCATCCCGCTCTTCGCCATCTCGATCGCGCTGGAGCGCCAGGGCCAGATCGTCGCCGGCGTCATCTACAACCCGGCGATGGACGAGCTCTACACCGCCGAGCGCGGCGGCGGCGCCTTCATGAACGACCGCCGGCTGCGTGTCGCCGGCCGCACCAAGCTGATCGATGCGGTGATCGGCTGCGGTGTGCCGCATCTCGGGCGTGGCCAGCACGGCAACTTCCTTGTCGAGCTGCGCAATGTGATGGCCGAGGTCTCGGGCGTGCGACGCCTCGGCTCTGCTTCGCTCGATCTCGCCTATGTCGCTGCTGGCCGCATGGACGGGTTCTGGGAAACCGGCCTGTCGGCCTGGGACATCGCCGCCGGCATCCTGCTGATCCGCGAGGCGGGCGGTTTCGTCTCCGACTTCGCTGGCGGGCAGAACATGCTCGATGGCGGCTCGGTCGTCGCCGGCAACGAGATCATCCAGCGCGCGCTGCTGAAGACGGTGAAAAAGCCGGTGCCCCCGCGTTGATCAACTTGGCGCGCTGATCAACTTGGCGCGCTGAACCGCCGCAGTCGCAAAACCGCAACCAAAGCTTGAAATACTGTCCGGCATCCGCCCAGATAAGGGGGATGCAGGATCATTCATGACGAACACCGGGCCCGAATCCCAGATCGAGATCCCCTTCATAGGACGCTGGCACTATTCGCGCGCCGAAATGATCGCCGACGGCGTCGTCCATGCGGTGGGCATCGTGCTCGCCATTGCCGCCGGCTCGGCCCTGCTGGCGCTGGCCGCCTCCCATGCCGGCCCTGGCGAATATGTCGCCGCTGCCTTCTACGTGGTTTCGCTGCTCACCGTGCTGTCGGTGTCGCTGGCCTACAATCTGTGGCCGGTATCGCCGGCCAAGTGGATTTTGCGCCGCTTCGACCATGCCGCGATCTATCTGCTGATCGCCGCGACCTACACGCCTTTCCTGGCCCAGCTCGACGGCTCGCCGCTGGCCCTCTCGATGATCGTTCTGGTCTGGGTTGCCGCAGCGATCGGCATCGCCATCAAGGTGCTGCTTCCCGGCCGCTTCGACCGGCTGGCGATCGTCTTCTATCTCGCCATCGGCTGGAGCGGCATCGTCCTGGTCGAGCCTCTCGTCCAGACATTGCCGACGACATCGATCGCGCTGATCGTTGCCGGCGGCATCGTCTATTCCTGCGGCGTCATCTTCTTCGCCTGGAAGGGCCTGCGCTTCCACAATGCGCTATGGCACGGCTTTGTCGTCACCGGCGCCGGCCTGCACCTGGCCGCCATGGTCGACTGCCTGGTCATCAACCGGCTCTGACGCCAATGATCCAGTTGGCAATATTGCCAGGGCTATCGGGCGAAGGAAAAATGTCCTGCTTCCTGCCCGGCACCGGCGGCGGAAACCATTTTCGCAAGGCGAAAATGGCAAGGCCGACCGGCCGTCGCGCCTTTTGGCGCGTGAAGCCAAGGTCGCGGATGCGACCGCCGGCGTTTGAGGCAGCAAGAAAGGAAGGGCAATCGGGTTCACCCGATTGCCCTGGCAATATTGCCACACGCCATTCAATTTCGTCACAATTGCGTTTAGAGTCGCCGTCAAACGGTGATTTGGCGGCAGCGGCATCGGAAACGGGGCACGGATGGCTTTTTTCAAATCCTTCGGCATGGACAGACGTTCCGACGTTCTGATGTACGATCCGCACAAATTGTCGAGCCCGCAGGTCTTTCTCCTGACCATGGTCATCTTCCTGATGATCGTCGCCTTCATCGCCGCCATCCTGACCCGTCAGATCTCGAGCGCCTTCGCCACCAATCCCGGTCTCAACGGCCTGATCATCGGCGTGCTTGTGGTCGGTATCCTGCTGGCCTTCGTGCAGGTCGGCCGGCTGTTTCGCGAAGTGCGCTGGGTCAACTCCTTTCGGGCCGGCTCCGAAACCACCGAGCCGGTGCTGCTGGCACCGATGAAGGCGATGATCGGCCGCTCGCCGACGATCGCCTTCTCGACCAGCTCGATGCGCACCATGCTCGATTCGATCGCCACCCGCCTCGACGAAACCCGCGATACCTCGCGATACCTTGTCGGGCTGCTGGTTTTCCTTGGCCTGCTCGGCACTTTTTGGGGTCTGCTCAACACAATCGGCTCGATCCGCGAAACCATCGCGTCGCTCGATCCCGGCACCGGCGATGCCGCGGCCGTGCTCGAATCCCTGAAGCAGGGGCTTTCCGCGCCGCTGGCCGGCATGGGCACCGCCTTCTCGTCCTCGCTGTTCGGCCTGTCCGGTTCCCTGGTGCTCGGGTTCCTCGACCTGCAGGCTGGCCGCGCCCAGACACGTTTCTACACCGAGCTCGAAAACTGGCTGTCCTCGGTCACCGACCTGTCGTCCGACATCGTCGTCGCCGAACCGGTCAAGGCCGAATCCTCCGACGAGATCCGCGTCCTGTCGGAAAGGCTGCGCAGCTTGCAGGAGAATGGCGGCGGCGCCAATCCGCGCGTCGCCACCGCCATGGCCAATCTTGCCGACGGCATTTCGGGCCTGGTCAAGAACATGCGCTCGGAGCAGCAGATCATGCGCGACTGGGTCGAGGCCCAATCGGACGAGCAGAAGGCGATGCGCAGCACGCTGGAGAAGATCGCCGACGCCCTGAAGAAGCCTGGAGTTCATTAGCATGGCTCTTGCCAGGAGCCGGCGTGCCGATCGCCGCATCGACTACTGGCCGGGCTTCGTCGACGCGCTGTCGACGCTGCTGCTCGCGATCATGTTCCTGCTCACGGTCTTCGTTCTGGCGCAGTTCCTGCTCGGCCGCGAAATCTCCGGCAAGGACACGGTGCTCAATCGCCTCAACCTGCAGATCAACGAACTGACCCAGCTTCTGGCGCTGGAACGCTCGACGACGCAGGACAGGGAAGATTCGCTCGCCAATTTACAGGCGTCGCTGTCGGCGTCAGAGGCGGAAAAGAGCCGGCTCGAGCAATTGCTGGCGCAAGGCGCCGGTGCCGGCGACGCGGCCAACCAGCGCGCCACGGCACTTTCGGGCGAACTCGACAACCAGCGCCAGATCAGCCAGCAGGCGCTGAGCCAGGTCGAAATCCTCAACCAGCAGATCGCGGCGCTGCGCAGGCAGATCGGAGCGCTCGAAGAAGCGCTCAACGTGTCCGAAGCGCGCGATCGCGAGTCCAACACCAAGATCGCCGATCTCGGCCGCCGCTTGAACGTCGCGCTGGCGCAACGCGTGCAGGAACTGAACCGCTATCGGTCCGACTTCTTCGGGCGCTTACGCGAAATCCTCGCCGACCGCGAGAACATCCGCATCGTCGGCGACCGCTTCGTCTTCCAGTCGGAAGTGCTTTTCCCGACTGGCTCCGAAGTGATTAACGACGCCGGCAAGGTCGAGATGAAGAAGCTCGCCGACGCCATCATCGACCTGCAGAAGGAGATCCCGCCGGAGATCAACTGGGTGCTGCGCGTCGACGGCCACACCGACGACAAGCCGCTGTCGGGCACCGGCCGCTACCGCGACAATTGGGAATTGTCGACGGCGCGTTCGACCTCGGTGGTGAAGTTCCTGATCGAGAACGGCGTGCCGGCCAACCGGCTGGTTGCGGCCGGCTTCGGCGAATTCCAGCCGCTCGACCCCACCGACACCGAAGACGCACGCAACAAGAACCGCCGTATCGAGCTGAAGCTGACCGAGCGCTGATCGGCCGGCTCGAAGCGGCGGCCCGCATGTAGGGCGCCGGTACAGGCTGGCAAGGCCTGAAAAGATTACCTTTTTTTGATTACACTTTGCCGAGAAGCGCTCCTAGGCTGTGTCACCGGGCCGAGGACCGCCGGCGGTGGATTCGTCCATCGCGACGCGACGGAACCGGACGGCCCGCGGCCGGAAGGTGGGCGTCCCAATCGCTGCCTTCTCCAGCAAAAGGAGACGCAGCCATGCGCTCTTTCACTTCCAAAACCCTCAGGCCCCAGATCCTCAAGCCCAAGGCCTTCAGGACTGCAACGCTCGCCGCACTTCTCGTCACCGTTCCGTTTGCTGGCGCCTACGCCGCATCGACCTCCGTCTACGGCCCGCGTGAGACAGGCTTGATCCACCAGATAGAGAGTGTGGATACGGGTATACGGGTCGCGATGCAGGCAACCGTGGTCCAGCCGGACGAGGCGCGTGATTTGCACACGCAGATCGCTCAACTCGACCAGGCCGCCCACAGGGCCGCGCGAAATGGAACGATACCGGCCACGCAATATCGGCAGCTGCTGCAGCAGCTCGATGATGTGAGCCAAAAGCTGCGGGCTACCACCGGCAGCGCCTTCCTCATCGGCAGCGGCGGCGATGGCGGGTATTATCCAAACGGTTACGGCCCAAATCACCCAAACCGCTGAAAATCATTCATTACAGCGCGTCCTGTCGACGCGCGAGGCCGCTGGAGCATTTTTGGCATGGCCCCTTCCGGAGACCTTCGGTTCGGGGTCATGCGCCGAAGCATCGGACCCAAAACGATGCTCAAAAAGCTAATGCATGTCGCGCAAAAGTGTGCAGCGGTTTTGCGATAACGACATGCATAAAAACAAGAACCTAAAGCGTGTCGCATGAATCCGTTCAAACGCGACGCGCTTTAGCTCAACGCGAGCGCGATCAGCGCCAGCACTGCCGGCACGGTCTGGATGAACAGTATCTTCCTGCCGACCGTCGCCGCGCCGTAGAGGCCGGCTATGGCGACGCAGACCAAGAAGAAGATCTTGATCTGGAAACCGGCCTCGCCGAGGTAAAGCCCCCAGATCAGGCCGGCGGCGAGAAAACCGTTGTAGAGCCCCTGGTTGGCGGCGAGCACCTTGGATGCGCTGGCGAATTCCGGCGTCAGCTTGAACGCTTTGTGGCCGCGCGGCGTGTCCCACAGCACCATCTCCAGGTAAACGATGTAGAGGTGGATCAGCGCCACCAACCCGACCAGCACGTCGGCGATCATGCCTCGTCTCCCGCCGCGGCCTTGCGCCGCCAACCGGTATTGATCACGCCCACCGCCGCTCCCGCAAGATGCCTATCGCGCAAGATGCATTGCGTCGCGCATCCCGGCTAGCGGTCGAAGTGCCCATCGCGGACTGCAGGGTTGCCAATGCCTGCGCATTGGTATCTTTTCCCGCCGTTCGAATTCAGCGGAACCCACCCATGTCCTTTCAAAAACTCGACGACCTCGGCCACAAGCTCGAAGCGCTGGAGCATGCGCTCGCCATTCTCGGCGCCGACGAGGCGACCCATATGGCCGTTGGCGGCGGCGAGAAGCGGGCCGAGGCAATGTCGGCGCTGGCCGGCATGCATCACGCCCGAGCGACCGCGCCGGAGATCGCCGACTGGATCGCGGCGGCCGAACAGGAAACGCTGAACGAAGAACAACAGGCGGCGCTCAAGGAATTCCGGCGGCAATACACCAACCTGACCTGCCTGCCGGTCGAGTTCGTCGAACGCCAAACGACCGCGCGCATGCGCTCCGAGCAGCTCTGGCGCGACCTGCGCGCGAAAAACGATTGGGCCGGTTTTTTGCCGGCGCTCGAAGGCGTCGTGGCGCTGGTGCGCGAGGAGGCAGCACTTCGCGCCGACGTGCTCGGCCTCGATCCCTACGACGCGCTGATGGAACAATATGATCCCGGCAACCGCGCCGCCGGCATCACGCCGGTCTTCGCCGAGCTGAAGGCCTTCCTCAGGAATTTCGTGCCGGAGGCGCTGGCTGTGCAGGAAGAGCGGCTGGCAAAACACCCGCTGAAGCCGCTTTCGGGCAGCTATGCGATCGACAAGCAGCGCGAGCTTGGCCTCGCCATGATGGCGGCGGTCGGCTTCGACCTCACCCACGGCTCGCTTTCGGTGTCGCATCATCCATTCTGCGGCGGCGTGCCGAGCGACGTGCGCATCACCACCCGCTACAAGACCTCCGACTTCCTGTCGGCGCTGATGGGCGTGCTGCACGAGACCGGCCACGCGCTTTACGAACAGAACCTGCCGAAGGCGTGGGCGCACTGGCCGCTCGGCAAGGCGCGCGGCATGGCCGTACATGAAAGCCAGAGCCTGTTCGTAGAAAAGCAGATCGGCCGCAACCCGCAATTCTGGCGATGGGCGCTGCCGGTGGTCGAAAGGCACCTCGGCGAGACCTGGTCGATCGACGACATCCTGCCGCATGTGCACCGGGTCGAGCGCGGCCTGATCCGCGTCGACGCCGACGAAGTGACCTATCCGCTGCACGTCATCCTGCGCTACGAACTGGAGCAGGAGCTGGTATCAGGGCGGCTGGAGGCAGCCGACCTGCCCGAGGCCTGGGACGCCAAGATGCGCGACTATCTCGGCCTGTCGACATCGGACAATCCGGCCGACGGGCCGATGCAGGACGTGCACTGGCCGGGTGCCGCCTTCGGCTATTTCCCGTCCTACACGCTGGGCGCCATGATGGCGGCGCAGCAGTGGGCGGCGCTGACCAGAGACCATCCTGCCGCCGACGAAGACCTCGCCAAGGGAGATTTCGCCGCGATCAACGACTGGCGCCGGCAAAAGATCTGGTCGCAGGGCTCGCGCTGGTCGACGCCAGGCCTGCTCGAACGCGCCACCGGCGAAAAACTCAACGCCACGCATTTCACCCAGCATCTAAAGAAGCGCTATGGCGCCTAGGGCGCACCGCTCCCAACCATCCGCCTGACCGATCATTGGTGTTCTCGAAGATATCGTATGGGTCCACCATTCTCGATCCCGGCGGAGCCACTCTGCCTTGCAGGACGCAATTTACTTTTCTATCACTAGTGGCATTCGACTGTATCTGGCGGGACGTACAGGGCATGGGGCGGGCAAGACACTTTCAGGCCGCGACGACAGTGGTCGCAAGACTTGCTGTATTGATTGTCATCTGCACGGTTTGCTGGCCGGCCACGGCCGATACGAACGTGCACAAGGGCAGCCTTGGCAGTTGGATCGAGCGGGTCGCACTGCCAAAGGCCGATCCGCAATTCGACAGCCAGATCAAGAACGGCATATCCAACCTGCTGTCGGATTATCAGATCCGGAAGCGCCCGGGCGGATTGGAGATCTTTGACCGCTACGCCTACAAGATCGTCGACCGCACGGGCCTGGAACGCGGCGCCAGCATAAGTTTTGAATTCGATCCTGCGACGTCCGACGTCACCGTGAACTGGATCGACGTCATTCGTGAAGGTGTGGTGATCCAGCACCTTTCCGATGCTGATTTCGACGTGTTCCGGCGCGAGAAGGATGCGGAGAAGGGCCTCTTCGATGGTTGGCTAACGGCTTACGTGAACATCAACGATGTCCGGGTCGGAGACATCGTCGACTATGGCAAGACCACGGTCAGAACTCCGATCATCGGCACGGATCTTCTTTTCCATTCCTTTGCCGTGGCTTGGGACGAACCGATCGCACTCATCCGCGAAAGAGTGACGTGGCCAACGGTGCAGCCCCTGAATTTCCGACAGGTCAGGACAGACATACGCCCGGATGTCCAGTCTACCGGAGAAACGACGACCTATCTTTGGCAAAGCGCCAACCCGATCCCGGTGAAATCCCAGGAAAATCTGCCGCCGGACTTTCTCACATATCCGTCCATCGAAATCTCCTCGACGTCGAAATGGCAAGATATCGTCGACACGGTTCTTCCGCATTATCGGCTCGACCAGGAACTGCCGGCAGATTTCGCATCGAAACTCGATGCCATTGCCGCGGAATACGATGCGCCCGAAGACAGGATGATCGAGGCAATGCGGTTGGTCCAGGACGACATCCGCTATGTCAGCCTGTCGATAGGCCGCGGTTCCTATATCCCGCGTAGCCCGACGACAGTGGTGGCAAGCGGCTTCGGAGATTGCAAGGACAAGGCGCTGCTTCTCGCCTCCGGCCTGCGGCGACTGGGAATTCATGCGGACGTGGCTCTCACGGACCTTGATGAAGGGTTTGCCCTCGCCACGATTCTTCCGACGATCAGGGCGTTTGATCACGTCATCGTAAAGGTCGTCATCGACAGCAAGACGTACTGGATCGACGCGACCAACTATCTGCAGGGGGGCAGAGCAGACAATCTTGTGCCGCCCGACTACGGCTTTGCGTTGCCCATTGTCGCCGATCATGTGGGGATGGAAAAGATAGACCGGAAGGAGCTCTACCAGCCGACCGCCTTTGTGAGCGAGGAATTCGACTTTCCCAAACGTAAAGGCGAGCCGCTCAAGCTGACGGTTACCACCACCTATTTGGGCGCAGATGCCGATAGCATGCGCTATAAGCTTGTCTCGCAATCGACGACAAAGATCGCGGACGACTATCTCAAATATTACAATCGCCAGTATCCCGGAATGAAAAGCCTGGGGCCGTTGGTGACGAACGACAGCCGCGACAAGAATCTGGTTTCGGTAATCGAATTCTACGAATTGTCGGCAGACGATCTCGACGCCGATAACCTTTCTAAGGAATTTGCTCTGAAATCGGATGTCGGCATCAGGTATCTGCCGGAGCCCGAACTGATCGAAAGGAGCGCGCCAATCTGGCTGGGCAGCCCGATCTTCCGACGACACCGGTGCACCGTCAGAAATCTGAAGGCCCGCTTCGTAGGCCCCGAGGACAATGACGACGTCGTCACGCCCTACGTCGCCTTCAAGGCTCGGTGGACGAGCACCTCCACCGAATTTCAGGTCGACTGGTTTCTCAAGACCATCAATGACCAGGTTCCCGCCAAGAGCATCGGCTCCTATTTAAAGTCCCTCAGGAAGATAAACGACAACGCGGCTTGGAACTACAATTTCGCCTATTCGGACGCCGAAGCGAACTGACGCCAGCGGAAAGGCTACTCAGCCGCACCCCTGAAAGCATTCGCCCCGGTTTCGAACTGCAGCTTGGCCAACCTTGCATAGATGCCGCCCTTGGTGACGAGGCTCTGGTGCGTGCCTTCCTCGACGATGCTGCCGCCATCCATGACAAGGATCCGGTCGGCCTTCAGCACCGTCGCCAGCCGGTGGGCGATAACGATCGTGGTGCGGTCCTGCATCAGCCGTTCCAGCGCCGTCTGCACCAGCGTCTCGCTTTGCGCGTCCAATGCCGAGGTCGCCTCGTCGAGCAGAAGGATCGGCGCGTCGCGCAGAATCGCGCGGGCAATCGCCACACGCTGGCGCTGGCCGCCGGACAGCGTCACGCCGCGCTCGCCGACCTGGCTGTCATAGCCGCTTTCGAGCTTCAGGATGAATTCGTCGGCAAGCGCATCCTTGGCCGCAGCCTCGATCTCGGCGTCGCTGGCGCCAGGCCGGCCGAAGCCGATATTGTCGCGCGCACTGGCCGCGAAGATGGTGACGTCCTGCGGCACGATGGCGATGCGCTCTCGTATGGCAACGGGGTCGGCCTCGCGGACGTCGACGCCGTCGATCGCGATCTTGCCTGTCTCGGGATCGTAGAAGCGCAGAAGCAGCGAAAAAACGGTGCTCTTGCCAGCGCCCGACGGGCCGACGATCGCTACCGTCTCGCCTGGCTTGACCTGGAAACTCAGGCCGTGGACGGCGGCGCGGTCTGGCCCAGCCGGATAGGAGAAGGATACGTTGTCGAAACTTATCGCGCCCTTGGCCGTCGCCGGCAGCGGTTTCGGATGCGCGGGAGCCTGGATCGCGGGCTTCTCGGCCAGGATCTCGGTCAGCCGTTCGGCGGCGCCCGCCGCCTGGGAAAGCTCGCCCCACACTTCCGACAGCGCGCCGAGCGCGCCGGCGGCGAACACCGAATAGAGCAGGAACTGGCCGAGCGTGCCTGGCGACAGCGTGCCGTCGAGCACGTCGCGCGAACCGAACCACAGCACCGCCACCACCGAGGAAAAGATCATGAAGATGGCGAAGAAGGTGAGGAAGGAGCGGGCAAAGATCGAGGACCGCGCCGCCTCGAACGCGGCTTCCACCGCGGATGAAAAATGCCCGGTGACCAGCTTCTCGTTGGTGAAGGCCTGCAGCGTGCGCACCGCGCCGATCTGCTCGCTGGCATAGGCGGTGGCGTCCGCCAGCGTGTCCTGCGCCAGCCGTGATTTGCGCCGCACCGAGCGGCCGAAAGCGACCAGCGGCAGCACGATCACCGGGATGGCGGCGATGACGAGGCCGGACAGTTTCGGGCTGGTGAAAACCATCATCGCTACGGCGCCGAGGCCCAGGATGACGTTGCGCAGCGCCACCGATGCGGTGGCGCCGACTGCCGACTTCACCTGCGTTGTGTCGGCGGCGAGCCGCGACACGATCTCGCCCGACTGGGCGGTGTCGAAGAAGGACGGTGACAGCGTCGTGACATGGCGGAACACATCGCTGCGGATGTCGGCGACGACGCGCTCGCCCAGCGTGATGACGAAATAGTAGCGGCTGGCCGACGCCGCGGCGAGCAAGGCAGCCATCACCACCAGCATGGCGAAATACTCGGCGATGAAGCTGGAATCGGAAGCGGAAAAGCCGTGGTCGATCATCCGCCGCACGGCGAGCGGCAGAGCCAGCGTCGTCGCCGCCGCGACGGTCAGCGAGACGACCGCGCCAATGACCATTTTCCGGTAACGGGTGATGTAGGGGAACAGGCGCCGCAGCGGCCTGAGCGAGCGCCTGCGCTCGTCTGCATCGCCGCTGGTGTGCGCCATGACCGTTTCCCCTGGCTCTTCTGGGCATGCGCCTCAATATGCGCTTGCCGCGGCCTTGTGATTCAATTCCGGCTGATGTATAGGCTCGCCGACCGTTTTAGAAGCCGTGGCTCCTCAATAGCTGCGGCTTCGAGTTTTAAAAAGGGGCGCATCGACGCAGGCTTTGTGCCCGTCAGCAGCGCCAGCGAACCAGGAATAGCACAATGAAGACCGACATCCACCCCGACTACCACACGATCAAGGTCGTCATGACCGACGGCACCGAATACATGACCCGTTCGACCTGGGGCAAGGAAGGCGACACGATGAACCTCGACATCGACCCGACCACCCACCCGGCCTGGACCGGCGGCCAGCAGACCTTGCTCGACCGCGGCGGCCGCCTGTCGAAGTTCAAGAAGCGTTTCGAAGGCTTCGGGCTCTAAGCCACATCGGCTTTTCGCAGATCAAGAACCCGCCCTCGTGGCGGGTTTTTTGTTGACTGGAATGCGGCAGACTATTCGCCGACCAACTCTCGCAGCGCCATCCGCTTATAAGCGGCGACCAGGTCGTCGCCTTCATGCCGCCCGACCGAGATCGACAGCCGCATGGTGGCCTCGCCCATCTGCCAGATGAGAAATGCCGTCGTTTCCAGCACCGCCGGGTCGGCGGTGGGCCGAAGCCGCTTCAGCACCGCGGTGAGGAATTCGGCGTTGGCCCGGCTGTCGGCGAGCTCGAGCTCGCGCAGCGCCTTGTCGGCCTGCGTGCCCGACCAGATGTCGCGCATCACCGGTTCCGCCAGGAACAGTCCGTAGTAGATATCCACAAGCTCCGAAAACGCCCGCCGCAGGCCTTCGGCGTCACTGACCTGTGCAAGTGCAGCCGCGATGCAGGCCTGGCTCTCGGCGGTATAGCGCTCCGCCAGCGCCCAGATGATCGACCGTTTGTCCGGAAAGAATTGGTAGAGCGAACCGATCGACACCCCTGCCCGTTCCGCCACTTCGCCCATGCGCATGGCATCGCTGCCTTGCTCGGCGATCAACGCGGAGGCGGCGGCCAGCATCCGCTCGACCCGCTCGCGGCTGCGCTGCTGGCTCGGCGCCCGGCGCGGCGATGCGATCTGGCCGTCCTGTGAAGCCGATACGGTCGAGCCTTCCATCACTGTCCTCCTGGCGAATTGATCGACAAACTGGCTTGACTCGCAAAATACGAGGGTTTATCACGTTTTGCAAATGTGAGGATTGCTCATGTTTTTAAATGAAGGAGAACAACCATGGACGACACCGCAAGGAAACCGACTTTGATCCTCGGCGGCACCGGCAAGACCGGTCGCCGTCTCGCTGACAGGCTGACGGCGCAGGACCTGCCGGTGAGGATCGGCTCGCGCTCGGGCACGCCGCCCTTCGACTGGGAGAACAACGCGACCTGGGCGCCGGCACTGCACGGCGTCGGCGCCGTCTACATCAGCTACTATCCCGATCTTGCGGTGCCCGGCGCGGCCGAAGCGGTCGGCGCCTTTGCCAATCTTGCCGTGGAGCGCGGCGTGCGCCGGCTGGTGCTGTTGTCGGGGCGTGGCGAAACCGAAGCGCAGCGCGCCGAAGAGATGCTGAAAGCCTCAGGCGCCGACTGGACGATCCTGCGCTGTGCCTGGTTCGCCCAGAACTTCAACGAGAGTTTTTTGCTCGATCCGCTGCTCGCTGGCGAGGTGGCTTTGCCGGTCGGCACTGTCGGCGAACCGTTCGTCGACGCCGACGACATTGCCGACGCCGCCGTGACGGTGCTTACCCGGCAAGGCCATGTCGGCCAGCTTTACGAGCTGACCGGGCCACGGCTGCTGAGCTTCGCCGAGGCGGTCGCCGAGATCGGCAAGGCCGCCGGTCGCGACATCCGCTTTATCAGGATTTCGCATGCCGAATTCACCGCGGCTGTAGCCGGGTACGAACTGCCGGCCCAGTTCGCCTGGCTCCTCAACGAGCTGTTCACCGAGGTGCTAGACGGCCGCAACGAGTCGCTGACCGACGGCGTCGAGCGCGTGCTCGGCCGCGCCCCAAAGGACTTTTCCACCTACGCAACCGAAACCGCCGCTACGAGCATCTGGAGCAACTGACATGATCATGAAACTGCTTCCCATCCTCACCTTCATCGCCGCGATCGGCTCAGGCGTCGTCGCTGGTGTCTTCTTCGCCTTTTCCAGCTTCGTCATGCCGGGCCTCGCCCGCATGCCTGCCGCGGGCGGCATCGCCGCCATGAATTCGATCAACGTCACTGCGGTGACGCCGATGTTCATGACCGCGCTTTTCGGCACCGGGCTGATCTGCCTTGTGCTTGCCGCCGGCGCTGTCATCGGCTGGAGCCAACCGGGTTCGTTCTGGCTTCTTGCCGGCGCACTGATCTATGTCATCGGCAACCCGATCGTGACGATGGTCTTCAACGTGCCGCTCAACAACGCGCTGGCCGCTGTTGATCCGGCCAGCACCAACGGCGCCACCGTGTGGGCGACCTATCTCAGGGACTGGGTGATGTGGAACCACGTCCGCACTGTCACCGCCATCGCCGCGCTGGCATCCTTCTGGTTCGCCGCACGTTGACGTGTCTCAGGCCGCTGCGCCCGGCGTTGACAGCATCGTGCGGAGAAGAATCTTGAAGGATCAGTATTCGAGCATGGCCGTCGGCATGGCGATCGGAGTCGGTCTCGGGACCGCCTTTGGTGTTGCAATGGACGATATACCGACCGGCATCGGCATGGGCATTGCCATCGGTGTCGGCATCGGTGCGCTTTTCGGACAGCGGCGTGGAAAGTGGTCTTTTCGCGTTGCGAGAGAAAGTTCAGCCCTTCGCCTTGCGGTCGGCATGGCCTAGGTCGCGGCCGGGATCAACGACGTCACGGACCAGTTGCTTGAGCTTCGCCGCGTCGGGAAAGCCATCATCGCGTTTGCGGTCCCAGATGAGTTGGTCATTGCAGGAAATCGTGAAGATGCCGCCGGTGCCGGGCACCAGCGTCACTTCACCGAGATCCGTCCCGAAGGTGGACAGCAGCTCCTGCGCCATCCAGGCCGCCCTGAGCAGCCACAGGCACTGCGTGCAATAGGTGATGCGGATGGTGGGCAGCGGCTTTTCCGTCATGTCGGTTCTGCCTAGGTCGGGCTCACGCTGGGTTGAGCTTTGCTCATGCCGGGCTGAGCTTTGCTCATGCCGCGCTGAGCTTTGCCATGGTTTCGTCGTCGACCTCGAAATTGGCGTAGACGCTCTGCACGTCGTCGTCATCCTCGAGCGTGGCGACCAGCTTCATCAGCGACTGTGCCCGCTCCTCGTCGACCGCGATACTGGTCTGCGGCTTCCAGATCGGCTTCACTGACTCTGCCTCGCCGAGCGCATCTTCCAGTGCCTTCGACACCTCGCCCAAATTCTCGAAGGCGCAAAAGATCGTATGGCCGTCCTCGTCCGCCTGGACGTCGTCGGCGCCGGCTTCGATGGCCGCGTCCATGACCTTCTCGGCGCTGCCGACTGAGGCGGGATAGAAGATTTCGCCGACACGGTCCCACATGAACGACACCGAGCCGGTTTCGCCCATCGCCCCGCCGGCCTTCGTGAAGGCGGCTCGCACATTGGACGCCGAGCGGTTGCGGTTGTCGGTCAGCGCCTCGACGATCAGCGCAACGCCACCCGGCCCGTAGCCTTCGTAGCGCACGGCTTCGTAAGTCTCGGCGTCACCCATCGATGCCTTGTTGATGGCGCGCTGGATGTTGTCCTTCGGCATCGACACCGCCTTGGCGTTCTGCACGGCCAAGCGCAGGCGCGGGTTCATTGACGGATCCGGCGTGCCGCTCTTGGCGGCGACGGTTATTTCGCGCGCCAGCTTGGAAAACATTTTCGACCGCACCGCGTCCTGCCGGCCCTTGCGGTGCATGATGTTCTTGAACTGTGAATGGCCAGCCATGGCACCCCTGTCGTCTTCTCGGCTAGAGCATCCTGCAGCGAGGTGGTCACCTCGCCTTTTGCCAAAATGCTCGAATTCAAAATTTCAGAACGTCCCTGATGCGTCCGGATGGACGTACGGCGCTCTATCTCGGAATGGCCGGCTTATAGATAAATCGGCTCAATTCGTCCAGCCGCGCGGTAAGGGTGGTGCGCAACAAGCCCGCCATCTGCATTCTTGCGGCCGTTCACCCCTCCAGATCGGATTTCAGCCGGTCGAGAATGCTGATCGCATGCGTGGCGTATTCGTTGATCCAGCGGTCGTGGATCTGCTTGATCGGCAGCGCATTGACATGGTTCCAGCGTTCGCGCCCCTCGCGCCGCGCGACGACCAGGTCGGCCTCCTCCAGCACCTTGAGATGCAGCATGACGGTGCAGCGGTCCATGTCGGGAAAGGCGTCGCACAGCATGCCGGTGGTGCGCGGTGCATCCTTCAGTTCATCCAGCAGGGCGCGCCGGCGCGGATGCGCCAGCGCCTTGAAAACATTGTCGTCTTGCGATCGGCTTGACATGTTATGTTTTTATAACATATTGTCGGCCCAATCAAGGAAGGAGCTGTGGATATGTCTCTTGGATTCAGAGTTTCGGGCCGCATCGGCAAACCAGTCGCCGAAGTCTTCGACGCGGTCGTCAATCCCAGGAAGCTCAGCGGTTATTTCACCACCATCGGCGGCGCCAGCGCGCCGCTGGCGCCGGGCGCCGGCGTCGTCTGGTGGGGCAAGGTCCCGGTCGAGGTCGACGAGGTGGAGAAAGACAGCCGCATCGTGCTGCGCTGGGACGCCACCGACGCCGACGGCAAGCCGGCCTACAAGACGCGCATCGAGATGAACTTCGAGCCGCTGGACGACGGCGGCACCTTCGTCACCATCGCCGAGACCGGCTGGCACGAGGACGCGGTCGGCCTGAAGAAGTCCTATCTCAATTGCGAGGGCTGGTCACAGATGCTGGCCTGCATGAAGGCCTATGTCGAATACGGCATCAACCTGCGCGACGGCTATTACCGCAGCGAGATGAAGGGCGAGCCGGCTAACGAGACCAACATATGAGAGAGGGAGACCAGTCGTGAAGAGTGTGAAACCATTCTTGATGTTCGAAGGCAGGGCCGAGGAGGCCATGACCTTCTACTGCGAAACCATCCCGGATAGCCGCGTTCTCGACGTCGTTCGATACGGAGCTGGCGAAAACGGCCCGCAAGGAACGGTCAAGGTGGCGCGCATTTCCATCGGCGGCCTGGAGGTGATGGTCAGCGACAGCCCGGTCCACCACGCCTTCACCTTCACACCATCGGCCTCGCTCTTTGTCGACTGTTCCTCCGAAGAGGAGCTGGAGCGTATAATCGAGGCCATGGCAGAGGACGGCGAGTTTCTGATGCCGCCCGACAATTATGGCTTCAGCCGCCGCTTCGCATGGATCAACGATAGGTTCGGAGTCTCCTGGCAGATCAATCTGCCATAGCCGATCCGACCAAAAACACCTGAACATCACAAATGGAGCCAGTAATGACCGCGAAAATCACCGGCGGTGTCAACATCGCCATGAAGGTGCCGCCGCACCAGTACCGGGCGACGGTCGCGTTCTACCGCGACGTCGTCGGCCTGACGCCATTCACCGCCAAGGCGCCGGCGATCGGTTTCGAGCTCGGACCCAACCGCCTGTGGATCGACGAGGCGCCGATGTTGAGCCAGGCCGAGATTTGGCTGGAACTTTTCACCGACGATTTTCCGAGCGCCGCCGATCATCTCGCCAAGGCCGGCGTGGTGCGATGCGACGCGATCGAAGAGTTGGGCGAGGGTTTTCGCGGTGGCTGGATCATCAGCCCGGCCAGCATCGTTCACCTGGTGCGGGAACCCGACGCCTGGTGAAAGCGTAGTCGGAAAGGAGGACGATATGGAAGTCGCTAAAACACCGACCGCGGAAGCCGGCATGCTGATCCGGCGGCCGGTATCGGAGGTATTCGAGGCCATTGTCGACCCGGCAATCACCACCAAATTCTGGTTCACTCATTCCAGCGGTCGGCTGGACAGTGGCAAGCCGGTTCAGTGGGAGTGGCGCATGTATGGCGTCTCGACGACGGTCGAAGTCAGCGAGATCGTCACAAACAAGAAGATCGTCATGCAATGGAGCGATCCACCGACCACCGTGGTCTGGACCTTCACCGAAATGCCGGGGAATGCCACCTTTATCGAGGTCCGCAATTTCGGCTTTGCCGGCAGCGGCGACGAACAGGTGAAGGAGGCGGTCGGCTCGACCGACGGCTTCGCGCTCGTGCTCGCCGGCGCCAAGGCATGGCTGGAACAAGGCCTCACGCTTGGCCTGATCGGCGACCGGCATCCGAAGGGTGTGCCGGCGAATTAGAAAGCGATCCGGCTTACTCTGAACAAGCGTGTTGGACTCAATGTCCAGCGCCGGACTTTGCCTTCCTCCGGCGCCTTGCCAGCATGTTGAGGCCCTCGACCAATGCCGAAAAACCCATGGCGGCATAGATGTAGCCCTTGGGCACATGGAAGCCCATGCCGTCGGCGATCAGCGTCATGCCGATCATCAGCAGGAAGCTCAGCGCCAGCATGACGATGCTGGGGTTCTTGGCGATGAAATCGGCGAGTGGCCCGGCCGCCAGCATCATCACGCTGACCGCCACGATCACTGCGATGTACATGATGGCGATCTCATCGGTCATTCCGACCGCGGTGATGATCGAATCGATCGAGAAGACGAGGTCGAGCAGCAGGATCTGGAAGATGGCGCCGGCCAGCGAAAGCTGCAGCGTGTCCCCCATCATCGTGTCCTGGTGATCCTCGAGATCGACCGTGTGGTGGATCTCCTTGGTCGCCTTCCAGACCAGGAACAAGCCACCGGCGATCAGGATCAGGTCGCGCCAGGAAAAACCATGGTCGAAAGCCGTGAACACCGGCGTCGTCAACTGGACGATGATCGAGATGGTGGCAAGCAGCACCAGCCGCATGATCAGCGCGGCGGAAATGCCGAGCCGACGCGCGCGGGCCCTTTGTGCTTCCGGCAATTTGTTGGTCAGGATCGAGATGAAGATCAGGTTGTCGATGCCGAGCACGACCTCCAGCACCACCAGCGTCAGCAGCGCAACCCAGGCGGTCGGGTCGGAAACGAAGGCGAAATGCGGCGCCAGGAATTCGATGAGCTGCATGGAGGTCGTCCCCTCTTTAACGATCTGAAGCAGGTTTCGCCGGCAGTTAGGTATCGCAGGCGTTTATATCAATGTCACGACCAGAAGGATGGCGCGGTTTCCTCCAGCCGCGGTCCGCGGCGAAACGGCGCGATCTTCTCGGTCAGGCCGGTGCGGTCGGAAATCTCGGCGCCGACGCCGCACAATGTTGCAGGGCCGGTCGACGCCTCGAAGCGTCCTTTCGGCACTTTCGACAGGAACCGGTTGAGCGGCTCCTCCTTGTCCATGCCGAGCGAGGAATCATAGTCGCCGCACATGCCGGCGTCGGAAATATAGCCGGTGCCGCCGTTGAGGATCTGGTGGTCGCCGGTCGGCTGATGCGTGTGGGTGCCGACGACGAGGCTGGCGCGGCCGTCGACGAAATGCGCAAAACACATTTTTTCAGAGGTCGCCTCGGCATGGAAATCGACGATCACCGCATCGGCCTGCTCGCCGAGTGGACAGGCGGCAAGTTCGCGCTCGCCGGCCTGGAACGGATCGTCGAGCTCGGGATGCATGAACACCCGGCCCATGATGTTGGCGACCAGAACGCGCGCGCCATTCCTGGCGATGTAGATCCCGGAGCCTCGCCCCGGCGTGCCCTTGGGGAAATTGGACGGACGCAGGAACCGCTCCTCGCGTGGTGCGAAAACCAGCGCGTCGCGCTGGTCCCAGACATGGTTGCCGGTGGTGACGACGTCGGCACCCGCCGAAATCGTCTCGCGAAATATCTCTTCGGTGATGCCGAATCCGCCGGCAGCGTTCTCGCCATTGACGATGACGAAGTCGAGTTTGAAATCCGAGATCAGGCCGGGCAGTTGTTCCCACACCGCCGTGCGGCCCGTTTTGCCGACCATGTCGCCGAGGAAGAGGAGTCTCATCTGAATATAATTCCGAACCGAAGGTCAGCGAAGCAAGAAGCTGCATGATTTTCGCAAAAGATCATGCGTCCAGAAAACTATCTACAATTGTGGCGCGAAGCGGCGCAACCCGCTCTCGGTGAGTATTTCCGGGATGATCACGTCATGCGGCTCGTCCGGCACCAGAGCCACCTCCTGGCAGTCGAAGGCAATGCCGATCAGCCGCGGCGCCTGCCCTTTCTCGATCAGCCTGGCGATTGCACGGTCATAGTGGCCGGCGCCGTAGCCGATGCGGTGGCCGCGCGCGTCGAAAGCGGCGAGCGGCACCAGCATCACCGCCGGATCGAGCACCGCCGCCTCCTCATGCGGCCCGATAGTGCCGAACCCCATGTCGACCATTGGTGCGCCGCGCACCAGTTCGCGAAAGACGATGGTGGTCTTGTCGAGAATGGCCGGCAGGCAAAGCCTCGCTCCATTTTCGCGCAAGGCGAACATTAGCGGCCGGACGTCGACCTCCGAGCGCATCGGCCAGAAGCCGGAGACGATCTGGCCCGGCTCGACCGCGACCCGGTCGCGCGCCGTTTCGGCCATTTCAAGCGCCGCCTCCACCCGCCAGAACGGATCGAGCGCGTCGCGGCGGCCGAGCGCTTCGCGGCGCAAATTTTTCTTCAGGTCCTTGGGAGAGGTCATATGGCCAGGGTAGAAAAGGTCGGATCTGATTGGAGCTTTGGGAGCGACGTTTTCCACCGCATGATCCCCCGAAGCGCGGGCGGACCCCTTGCATCGAGCGACGATCCACACAACCGGTGGAGAGAGCGATCCCGGGAACCTACAAAGTAGGTGGGCGCCGTATGAGAAAACCCACGGGTCTTCCCAGGGACAGCTCCCTAGGGATCATTAAGGCCCCGGGGAAAATGTTCTCCTGCCGGGAAGCGCAGACCGTCACACCCAATATAGGCCGATGGCCAACCAAGCGCCAGAGAGACAGCCATGTTCGGCGGCTTTATTCGCGCTTGACCTGCCCTTGCGCAGGCCAGGCCGCCTCCTTAGGGTTTTCCAGATGAACCAAGGAGAAGAAATGCGTTTCGAAGGCACAGCGGCCTATGTCGCCGACAAGGATCTGATGGTCGCGGTCAATGCGGCAATCGCGCTGGAGCGGCCGTTGCTGGTCAAGGGCGAGCCCGGCACCGGCAAGACCGAACTGGCGAGGCAAGTGTCGGCGGCGCTCGGCCTCGAGTTGATCGAATGGCACGTCAAGTCGACGACAAGGGCGCAGCAGGGTCTCTACGAGTATGACGCCGTCTCGCGGCTGCGCGACAGCCAGCTCGGCGACGCGCGCTTCAACGACATCAGGAACTACATCAAGCGCGGCAAGCTGTGGGACGCCTTCGCCGCGGCCAAGAAGGTCGTGCTTCTGATCGACGAGATCGACAAGGCCGATATCGAATTCCCCAACGATCTGTTGCAGGAACTCGATAGGATGGAGTTCTTCGTCTACGAGACCGGCGAGACGATCCGCGCCGCTGTGCGCCCGATCGTCATCATCACCTCCAACAACGAGAAGGAGCTGCCGGACGCCTTCCTGCGCCGCTGCTTCTTCCACTACATCCGCTTTCCCGATGCCGAAACCCTGCACAGGATCGTCGACGTGCACTATCCCGGCATCAAGCAGAACCTGGTGCGCGCCGCACTGACCCAGTTCTACGAGATCCGCGACGTGCCGGGCCTGAAGAAGAAGCCGTCGACCTCCGAGGCGCTGGACTGGATCCGCCTGCTCGTCGCCGACGACATCGCGCCGGAGGATCTGCGCGCTGACCCGAAAAACGCACTGCCGAAATTGCATGGTGCGCTGCTGAAGAGCGAACAAGACGTGCATCTGTTCGAGCGCCTGGCCTTCATGGCGAGAAGGCAGGGATAAAGCGGCAGAACGGACAGCGCTTTCCCCTTGCTGGACCGTTGCCACCAGCCGGGCACCGAGGCAGCTTCGGGCCAGAACTTCAGAGGGAAATGAAATGACCGAGATCACTGTTCGCCCACTTGCGCAATCCGACCACGCCGATTGGCAGCGACTGTGGACCGCCTACCTCACCTTCTACGAAACCAAGCTGCCGGAGGACGTCTACACCATCACCTGGAAACGCCTGTTCACGGCGGGTGAGTTCGAGCCGAAAGGCTTCATCGCCACTCTCGACGGCAAGGCGGTTGGCCTGACGCATTATCTCTACCATCGCTCCTGCTGGTCGCAGATAAACAACTGCTATCTCCAGGATCTGTTCGCCGACCCTGACGTGCGCGGCAAGGGCGTCGGCGCCGCGCTGATCGAGGCGGTAAAGCAGGAAGCCGGCAAGATCGGCGTCAAGAACGTCTACTGGATGACCCACGAAACCAATACCACCGCACGCAAGCTCTACGACTATGTGGCGCGACGGACCGGCTTCATAGAGTATGATCTGCTATAGACGGTGCGATGTTCATCCCTTTCTTCCTCGAACTGAAAGCCGCGCGGGTTCCGGTCTCGCTCCGGGAGTATCTGTCGCTGCTGGAAGGATTGGAGGCGGGGCTGGTCGACTATGATGTCGAGGGTTTTTACTATCTCGCCCGATCGGCGCTGGTGAAGGACGAGCGCCACATCGACCACTTCGACCAGGTCTTTTCGCACATCTTCAAAGGCGCCGAAGCACTGGCTGGCGAAAACGCGGTCGATGTCGCCAACATCCCGGAAGAATGGCTGCGCCGGCTCGCCGAAAAGCACCTGACCGATGAGGAGAAAAAGCTGGTCGAGGCGCTCGGCGGTTTCGACAAGCTGATGGAGACGCTGAAAAAGCGGTTGGAGGAGCAAAAAGGCCGCCATCAGGGCGGCTCGAAATGGATCGGCACCGGCGGCACTTCCCCCTTTGGCGCCTATGGCTACAATCCCGAAGGGGTGCGCATCGGCCAGCATGAGAGCCGCAACCGCCGTGCGGTGAAAGTCTGGGACAGGCGCGAGTTCAGGAATTTCGACGATGCGGTCGAGCTCGGCACCCGCAACATCAAGATCGCGCTGAAGCGCTTGCGCCGCTGGGTGCGTGAAGGCGCCGAGGAGGAGTTCGACCTGCCCGGCACCATCCACGCCACCGCCGAGCACGGCTACCTCGACGTGCAGACGCGGCCTGAGCGGCGCAATGCCGTGAAGCTGCTGATGTTCTTCGATGTCGGCGGCTCGATGGACGACCACATCAGAGGCGTCGAGGAGCTGTTTTCGGCCGCTCGCGCAGAATTCCGCCAACTCGAGTATTTCTACTTCCACAACTGCCTCTACGAGGGCGTGTGGAAGGACAACCGCCGCCGCCATGCCGAGGTGATTCCGACCTTCGACCTCCTCCACAAATACGGTCCGGACTACAAGGTGATTGTCGTCGGCGACGCCTCGATGAGCCCTTACGAGATCGCGCATCCCGGCGGCTCGGTCGAGCATTGGAACCCTGAGGCCGGCGCCGTCTGGCTGGGCCGGCTGCTGCAGCAATGGCCGAACGCGGTATGGCTCAACCCGGAAAACCAGAAGAACTGGGGGTTTACCCATTCGATCGCCATGATCCGCGACATCTTCGGCGGCCGCATGTTTCCGCTGACGTTCGCCGGGCTCGAAGCCGCGACGAAGCAGCTTTCAAGGAAGCACTGAATGGCTTTACGACACGCAAGACAGGAAGGCCGATGACCTGTTTCCTCTGCCTGCAGTGTGGCGTCCAGTTCGCGGCGGCAGCAACGCCGCCGGACCATTGCCCGATCTGCGAGGACGAGCGGCAATATGTGCGCTGGGAGGGCCAGGCCTGGATCACGCCGGAAGAGCTCGCCGCCGGGCATCGGATCGTGATGAAAGAAGACGCCGGTGTGCTAGCCTTCGGCATCGAGCCGCGCTTCGCCATCGGTCAACGGGCGCTGCTGGCGCAAACGCCGCACGGCAATGTGCTGTGGGACTGTATCTCGATGGTCAGCGACGAGGCGGTGGCCGAAATCAACCGACGGGGCGGCCTTGCCGCGATCGCCATATCGCACTGCCATTATTATTCGGCGATGATCGAGTGGAGCGAGGCGTTTGGCGGCGTGCCGATCTACCTCCACGCCGACGATCGTCAGTGGATCATGCGGCCGCATCCGGCTGTTATCAGTTGGGAGGGCGAGACGCGCGCCCTGAACCCCTCGCTGACTCTTATCCGTTGCGGCGGTCATTTTGCCGGTGGCCAGGTGCTGCACTGGAAACGCGACGGCGGCGACGCCATCCTGGCCGGCGACATCTTGCAGGTGACGCCGACTCGCCGCCATGTCAGCTTCATGTACAGCTACCCGAACTACATTCCGCTCAATGCGGCGAAAGTGCTCGGCATCAAGGCCGCGCTGGGGCCTTTCGCGTTCGACCATATCTATGGCGCATGGTGGAACCAGAATGTCATCGGAGATGCAAAGGCGGCATTTGCAGCTTCTGTCGCGCGGTATCTCGCGGCGATCGCCTGAGGGGTTCTTCGCGGCAGGATCGGAAAACACGGGCAAAAATCGTAACGAATGCCTATTTTAGGCGAACTTGGAAAGGCAACCCAAGTACCGGCATAGACTAAGAGGCAAAAAAATGGATAGCCACACCTACCCCGTCACCCGCACCGATGCCGAATGGCGCGCCCGGCTGACGCCGGAGCAATATGCGGTGATGCGCAACCACGGCACCGAGCGGCCGGGCAGCTGCGCCTTGCTCCACGAGAAGCGCGCCGGCACCTTTTCCTGTGTCGGCTGCGACCAGCCTTTGTTCGAATCGAAGCTGAAATTCGAGAGCGGCACCGGCTGGCCGAGCTTCAACGACCCGGTGCCAGGTTCCGTTGAGACGACCATCGACCGCAGCTACGGCATGGTTCGCACCGAATGCCACTGCGCCCGCTGTGGCAGCCATCTCGGCCACGTCTTCGAGGACGGCCCGCCGCCGACCGGCCTTCGCTATTGCATCAACGGCGTCGCGCTGAAATTCGAGCCGGCCGCCTGACTGGAATTCGACGTTGGCAAAGGACGGCTTCGGCCGCCCTTTGCCGGCAGCACTGTCCTGTCAGACCACCACCACCAGCATCAGCCACAGCACAGCCCCGAGCGTCATCAGCGAAGCCTTGACGCCGCCGGATTTCTCGGCGGTCCGCCACACCGCGAAAGTCAGGAAGAAGTTGTACGGCACCGGCGCGAAATGCATCGCCAGAACGAGAGCGAGCGGCAGTTTCAGCCCGAGCAGGATGAGCGCCAGCACCGACGACGCGATGTTGATCGCCGTGCCGACAAGGACCAGATCGCGCCAGAACAGCCGATCGAGCGGCGCTGTGCCCCGCCAGCGCGAGCGCAAGAAGCCCGACGCACGGTCTGCCTTGCCGTCTTCGCCTTCGAAGGTGTTTGGCGCACTCATCTATGCAGCCTTCTCTCATTCGACCGCCGCAGAAATGTCCAACGCCGCAAGCCTGTCAACACAAGCCGATCATCGGCACGCAAGCGTATGATCTGACAGATCGTCATCAAACGGTCGTGAAACCTTTCTACGTCGACCCCATTGTCGGCGTCTCGGCGAAGATATCTTCGCCGGAATCTGCCGCCCATCATCCAGTCGCCTGCCAGGGAGATATTGAGATGAGCGATAATGTCTACAACGTGCTGTTTCTTTGCAACGCCAATTCGGCGCGATCCATCATGGGGGAAGCGATACTAAATCGGATCGGCGCCGGCAGGTTCAAGGCCTTTTCCGCCGGTTCCCAGCCGAAGGGCGAGGTCAACCCCTACGCACTGCAACTGCTTCAAAGTCTCAGCTACGATACGAGCTTCGCCCGTTCGAAAGGCTGGGACGAGTTCGCCGAGCCCGACGCGCCGGAAATGAACTTCGTCTTCACGCTTTGCGACAGCACCGCGAATGAATCCTGTCCGATCTGGCCGGGTCATCCGATGACCGCACTCTGGTCGATACCCGACCCATCCAAGGCGGACGGCACCGAAGCCGAACTGCATCTTGCCTTTGCCGATGCCTATCGCATGCTCAACAACCGCATCTCGCTGTTCGTCAATCTGCCGATGGATGCGCTCGACCATCTGGCGCTGCAACACCATCTCGACGAGATCGGCCGCGACACGCCGAAGCTGAACTGAGGGGCGATGCATTTCGATTGCTTTGCGATCGGCATATGGCGGGCGATCGAACTCACGATCGGACGTCGTCTCGCAAAACCTCGACGACCGCGCGTTCGATGCGCGATGCCTCCGTCACCAGCCAGTCGGCCATGGCCGGCCAGTTGTCCTCGGCAAAGCAGTTCACCCGCCACATCGAATTGATGCCGAGGCCCTCGCAACTCTGTTCCGGCCTGAGCTTCAACCTGTCTTCGATCGCCAGTTGGAAAGGCTTCAACCGCGACCAGGCGTCCGTGGCACCGAACTTCTCGTTGCGGCCGAAGAAGACGCCGACATGGTTCTGCGCCGGCGCGACATACATGGAAAGGACCAATGCGAAGTCAGGCAGCCCGCGCTGCCAGAACCAGGGGCCGCGCCGCGCCATCAGAGCTCTTTCTTCCGGATGCCGTTCCGCGAACAGCGTCCAGAAGCCGCGTTGGCGGAATTCAGAGGCGCGGCGGGCGCCAAAGTCGAATTCGCTCATGGTTCGATGCTCATGTCGGCATCACACGGACAAGCCAGACGGTGGCTTGTCCCCTTACACCATACCGAGCGCGGCCTTGTAGAGGTCGAGGATGGATTCCTCCTCCTGCCGTTCGGCCTGATCCTTCTTGCGCAGCCGGATGATCGACCGCATCGCCTTGGTGTCGAAGCCGGTGCCCTTGGCCTCGGCGAACACTTCCTTGATGTCGTCGGCGATCGTCTTCTTCTCTTCCTCGAGCCGCTCGATGCGCTCGATGAAGGCTCGCAGCTGGCCGGCGGCAACGGTCTGGCTGGTCTCGGTGATGTCGTCGGCCATTTTTTTCTCCGCGTCGTTTTCGCGCCGCGACTCAGGCGATCTGTCGCGGCGAATTTGCAGCGGTTCGATGCCCGACCAAGGGCGGCGGGTCAAGCTGTTATCGATGCGGCATGAAGGGTTGAGCAAGCCTAACCGAAGGCGACCAGCAGATCCTTTGCGTCGATCTGATCGCCGGCCTTGACCAGCACTTCGGCGATTGTACCATCACGCTCGGCATGCAGCGCCGTTTCCATCTTCATCGCCTCGATCGACAGCAGCACGTCGCCGGCCTTGACCGCCTGGCCGGCAGCAACGGCGAGCGCCGAGACCACGCCCGGCATCGGCGCGCCGACATGCGCCTCGTTGCCCGGCTCGGCCTTGCGCCGCGCCTTGGCTGCGGAAGCGCCATGCGCGCGGTCCGGCACCTTGACCCGGCGCGGCTGGCCGTTGAGCTCGAAGAACACGGTGACCATGCCCTTCTCGTCGACATCGCCGATGGCCAGGCAGCGCACCACCAGCGTCTTGCCCTTCTCGATGTCGACAAAGATCTCGTCTTCCGGCTTCATGCCGTAGAAATAGGTCGGCGTCGGCAGCACGCTGACCGGTCCGTAGGTTTCCTGCGCTGCGGTAAAGTCGGAAAACACTTTCGGGTACATCAACCACGAGGCGAATTCGAATTCGCTGAGCTTGCGCTCCAGCCTGTCCTCGACCTCCTTGCGGCTGGCCTTGAGATTGGCCGCTTTCAGCAGGGAGCCAGGCCGGTCCGTGATTGGCCTGTCGCCCTTAAGCACCTTCTTCTGCAGTGCCTCCGGCCAACCGCCGGGCGACTGGCCGAGATCGCCGCGCAGCATCGACACGACCGAGTCCGGGAAGGCGATGTCCTTGGCCGGATTTTCGACATCGGCAACCGTCAGATCCTGACTCACCATCATCAAAGCCATGTCGCCGACAACCTTGGACGACGGCGTCACCTTGACGATGTCGCCGAACATCAGATTGACGTCGTGATAGGTCTGCGCCACTTCGTGCCAGCGCGTCTCCAGCCCGAGTGAGCGCGCCTGTTCCTTGAGGTTGGTGAACTGCCCACCCGGCATTTCGTGCAGATAGACTTCCGAGGCCGGCCCTTTCAGATCGCTCTCGAAGGCGGCATACTGGTTGCGCACCGCCTCCCAGTAGAACGAAATGTTCCTGATCCATTGCGGGTCGAGCCCCGGATCCCGTTCGGTGCCCCTCAGCGCCTCGACGATCGAGCCCAGGCAAGGCTGCGAGGTGTTGCCCGACAAGGAGTCCATCGCCGCGTCGATGGCGTCGACGCCGCTGTCCACCGCCGCCAGCACCGTCGCCGCCGACAGGCCTGACGTGTCGTGCGTGTGGAAGTGGATCGGCAGATCGGTCGCCTCGCGCAGCGCCTTGAACAGTGCGCGGGCAGCATTCGGCTTCAAGAGCCCGGCCATGTCCTTTACCGCGATGATATGGGCGCCGGCCACCTGCAACTCCTTGGCCAGCGCGACATAGTATTTGAGGTCGTACTTGGCTCGGGCCGGGTCGAGTATGTCGCCGGTGTAGCAGATCGCCGCCTCGATCAGCTTGCCCTCGGCGCCAACCGCATCCATCGCGACGCGCATATTGTCGACCCAGTTCAGACAGTCGAAGACGCGGAACAGATCGATGCCGCCGCTTGCTGCCTGCTTGACGAAGTGCTGGACGACATTGTCGGGATAGTTGGTGTAGCCAACGCCGTTGGCGCCGCGCAAAAGCATTTGCAGCAACAAATTGGGCGCCGCCTCGCGCACCAGCGACAGCCGCTCCCACGGGTCTTCGGTAAGGAAGCGCATGGCGACGTCGAAGGTCGCGCCGCCCCAGCATTCGAGCGATAAAAGCTGCGGCAGCGCGCGCGCATAGGTGCCGGCAATGCCGGCGATGTCATATGTGCGCACGCGCGTCGCGAGCAAGGATTGATGTCCGTCACGCATCGTCGTGTCGGTGACGAGCACCTCTTTTTGTGCGCGCATCCAGGCCGCGAACTTCTCCGGCCCCAGCGCGTCGAGCTTCTGCTTGCCGCCGGCAGGCACGTTGCCGTTGAGATAGGGCACCATGGGTGCCGCCGCATCGGCCTTCGGCTGCGGCCGGCCGCGTGTCTCGGGATGGCCGTTGACGCTGACATCGGCCAAATAGTTGAGCAGCTTGGTCGCGCGGTCCTGCCGCTTCACGCTCGCGAACAGTTCCGGCGTCGTATCGATAAACTTGGTCGTGTAGGAATTGTCGGCGAAACTCGGGTGGTTGATGATCGCCTCGAGGAAGGTGAGGTTGGTCGCCACGCCGCGGATGCGGAACTCGCGCAGCGCGCGGTTCATGCGCGCGATCGCCTCGCCCGGCGTTGGCGCCCAGGCGGTAATCTTCTCCAGCAGCGGATCGTAGAAACGGGTGATCACCGCGCCCGAATAGGCGGTGCCTCCGTCGAGGCGGATGCCGAAACCGGTGGCGCCGCGATAGGCGGTGATGCGGCCATAGTCGGGAATGAAGTTTTGCTCGGGATCTTCCGTGGTGATGCGGCACTGCAGCGCGTGGCCGTTCAGCCTGATATCCTTCTGCGCCGGCACGCCAGATTCCGGCGTGCCGATCGCGAAACCATCGAGGATGTGGATCTGCGCCTTGACGATGTCGATGCCGGTCACCTGCTCGGTGACGGTGTGCTCGACCTGGATGCGCGGGTTGACCTCGATGAAGTAGAATTTACCGGTGTCGGCATCCTGCAGGAACTCCACCGTGCCGGCGCCGATATAGCTCGTCTCGCGGGCGATCTTCAGCGCATAACCGCAAAGTTCCTCGCGCAGCGACATTTCGAGATACGGCGCCGGTGCGCGCTCGACGACCTTCTGGTTGCGGCGCTGGATGGAGCAGTCGCGCTCGAACAGATGCACGGCATTGCCTTGGCGGTCGCCAAGTACCTGCACCTCGACATGGCGGGCACGCTCGATCAACTTTTCGAGATAGACCTCGTCCTTGCCGAAGGCGGCTTTCGCCTCACGCTTGCCCTCCGTCACCTCGCGGGCGAGATCGGCTTCCGAGCGGATGGCGCGCATGCCGCGGCCGCCGCCGCCCCATGATGCCTTCAGCATCACCGGATAGCCGATCGTCTTGGCGAGTGCCTTCACCGCCTCCATGTCGTCCGGCAACGGCTCGGTGGCGGGAACCACCGGCACGCCAACCTCGATCGCCAGGTTGCGTGCGGCGACCTTGTTGCCGAGCCTGCGCATCGTATCCGGCCTGGGTCCGATGAAAATGATGCCGGCCTTGGCGCAGGCTTCGGCGAATTCAGGACTTTCCGACAACAGTCCGTAGCCCGGATGGATGGCATCGGCGCCCGAAAGCCTGGCGACGCGGATCACCTCCTCGATCGACAGATAGCTTTCGATCGGCCCCATATCCTTGGCGAGATGCGGCCCGCGCCCGACCTGGTAGCTTTCATCGGCCTTGAAGCGGTGCAGCGAGTATTTGTCCTCCTCGGCCCAGATCGCAACGGTTTTGAGGCCGAGTTCGTTGGCCGCGCGGAAGACGCGGATAGCGATTTCGGACCGGTTGGCGACAAGGATCTTCGTGATTGCCAAGGACAAGGCTCCGGACGCTGACGGGAAGGAACTGGCGCCATGATTAACGCGAAAATGCTGCAGCGCAAACAAAATCGGGCGGCGGTTAAACCGATTTAAATCGATTCTTTGCGTTAGAGCGCCGCGCGTCCCCTCGAATGCGCAAGGGACGCTCTGACAACAGGCAATACATCAAACGAAAAATGCCCGGCGCAAGGCGCCGGGCATTCCGGAATTGTCGTCGTCGACAGGCTTACATCTTCTGAACGTAGGTGTACTTGCCGTCGTCGCCCTTCTTCCATTCGTACATGACGTAGCCAGGCAGCGTCGGATCGCCCTTCTCGTCATAGGAAAGGTCGCCCAGCACGGTCTTGAACGGGCCGTTGGCCTTGAGAGCCTTGGCGACTTCCTGCGGATCGTTCGACTTGGCGGCCGTCGCGGCTGCCGCGATGGCCTGCATGGCGGCGTAGGAGTAGAGCGTGTAGGCCTCCGGCTCGAAGCCCTGCGCGCGGAACTTCTCGACGAGTTCCTTGTTCGCCGGGATCAGGCGCGGATCCGGCCCGAACGTGTTCAGCGTGCCCGCGACCGCGTCGCCAGCGATCGAGGCCAGCTCGTTCGATACGATGCCGTCGCCGGAAACCAGCGTGGCCTCGAGGCCCTGGTCAGCCACCTGGCGGATGATCAGGCCGGCTTCGGTGTGCAGACCACCCCAATAGATGATGGAAACGCCGGCTTCCTTCATCTTGGCGATCAACGCCGAGAAGTCCTTGTCGCCGACATTGACGCCTTCGTACATGACTTCCGTCACGCCGGCAGCGTTCATCGCCTTCTTGGTCTCGTCGGCAAGACCCTGACCATAGGTCGTCTTGTCGTGGATCACCGCGATCTTGGCATCCTTGAAGTTCGACGCGAGATAGGCGCCGGCGATGCTACCCTGCTGGTCGTCACGTCCGCAGGTACGGAACGTGTTCCACAGGCCGCGCTCGGTGAATTGCGGGTTGGTCGCGGCCGGCGTGATCTCGAGGATACCGTTTTCAGCGTAGACTTCCGATGCCGGGATCGAAACGCCCGAGTTGAAGTGGCCGACCACGAACTTGACGCCGTCGCCGACGAACTTGTTGGCGACCGAAATGCCCTGCTTCGGATCGGAGACGTCGTCGCCGACCGTGAGCTTGATCTGCTCGCCGTTGATGCCGCCGGCCGCATTGATGTCGGCGACGGCCGCCTCGGCGCCCTTCTGCAGTTGCGCGCCGAAGGCGGCGTTCGGACCGGTGATCGGACCGGCAACGCCGACCAGGATGTCAGCCCACGCGCTGCCGCTGAACGCGACGAGCGCGGTCAGGGCGACGGCGGACAAAAGTGATTTTCTCATGTAAAACGCTCCCATTTACGGAGTGGGCGTGAATGATGCTTTCATGCGATGCCCACTTTTACTCGCAGAAAGGGTACTTTGCCGATTTTCAGGCGCTTGTCACGCCGATTCATTCTTGAAACGGCGTTAATGGTGAACGTCAACCTTTTGGTTTCCAGCTCAAAAGCGATGCTCTTTCGTAGAGCCAGTTATACTGCGTCACCATCTGGTTGGTGCGCGTGTATTGATAGCCGATGAAGCCCAATATCATCAGGACTATGGTGTCGACGATGTAGTACTGCAGCGAGAACATCGTGCCGCCGAACAGCGCGTGATGGATGAACCTTACGGCGATGCCGAGGCCGAGCATATAGGCGAACAGCTGGAGGAAACTGCGCCATGTCTGGGCGCAGGCCTTGCCCGTCATCCATGCCGCCCAGCCGCCAAGCAGGCAGGTGACGAAGAAGAACTGCCAGACCGAGGGTTCCTCGTAGAGAATGCCCTGCATGATGAAGACTCCTGAACTCAGTGATGGCCGCCTTCGAGATAGGCGGCGCGCACGTCCGGATCGGCGAGCAGCTCCTTGCCGGTGCCGCTCATCGTCACATTGCCGTTGACCAAGACATAGCCGCGCGTGGCGAGCTTCAGCGCGCCGAAGGCGTTCTGCTCGACCAGGAACACGGTCAGCCCCTGCGTGCGGTTCAACTCGCGAATGGCGTCGAAGATCTGCTTGACGATCAGCGGCGCCAGGCCCAGCGACGGCTCGTCGAGCAGGAGCAGCTTCGGCCGCGCCATCAGCGCCCGGCCGATCGACAGCATCTGCTGCTCGCCGCCCGACAGCGTGCCGCCGCGCTGGGCAATGCGCTCCTTCAGGCGCGGAAACAGAGTGAACACCTTCTCGACGTCCTCGTCGTAATGCTGGAGGTTGTCGAGGCTAGCGCCCATCTGCAGGTTTTCCATCACCGTCATGCGCGGGAAGATGCGCCGGCCCTCCGGCGACTGGGCGATGCGCATGCGCGCGATCTCATGGGTCGGCAATTGAGTGATGTCGGTGCCGGCGAAGGTGATGGTGCCCGCCCGCGCCCGTGGAGCACCAAAAATGGTCATCATCAGCGTCGACTTGCCGGCGCCATTGGCGCCGATCAGCGCCACGATCTCGCCCTGCTTGACGGTGACATCGACGCCGTTCAACGCCCTGATGTTGCCGTAGTAGGTCTGGACGCCCTTGATATCGAGCAGCGTTGTGCCAGCCATTATTTACGCCCTCCGCGCCGGTTGGTGACGCCCGGTGTCGACTTCGTCGCAGCCTTGGTGGTCGGCTTTGCTGCGGAAGATTTCGCGGCAGCAGGTTTCGCCTTCGGTTTGGCTTTGGTCGGCGATGCGGGCTTAGATGCGGCACTCGACCTTGCATCGACCTGCCCGGCCTTCGAGGCGCCCCTCGACACCGTGACGCGTTCGCCCTCGCTATGGCCGACCGTGTCGGTCACCGGTCCGGCGAGATACGAAGATGACGTGCCCGGGCCGTGCGCCGAATCCGGACCCGTATCCAGTTGCTCGATGACGTCTTCGTCGCCGACCTCGGTCAGCACCGTCTCGACCTCCTCGTCTTCGACCCCGAGATAGGCGGCGATGACCCGCGGGTCGGTGCGTACCGCCTGCGGGCTGCCGTCCGAAATCTTGCGGCCATATTCGAGCACCACGACGTGGTCGGAAATCTGCATGACCACCGCCATGTCGTGCTCGATCAGCAGGATCGAGGTGCCGGTATTGTCCTTGATGTCCATCAGGAGCTCGTTGAGCGCCATTGATTCCTTTGGATTGAGCCCGGCGGCCGGTTCGTCGAGGCAGAGCAGTTCCGGACCCGTGCACATGGCCCGCGCGATCTCCAGGCGCCGTTGTGCGCCGTAGGGCAGGTCGCCGGCCGGATCGTCGGCTCGGTCGACGAGGTTGGCCTTCTCCAGCCAGTGCCTGGCCAGGTCGATCGACTCGGCCGACGCTGTCCGGTAGCCGCTGAAGCCGAACAGGCCGAGGACGGTGTAGCCGGACGCCTTCATCAGCTTGTTGTGCTGTGCCACCAGCAGGTTCTCCAGCAGCGTCATGCCCGAGAACAGACGAATGTTCTGGAAGGTGCGCGCCACCTTGGCACGCGCCGGAATCTCATGATTGGGCAATCGTTCGAGCAGATAGCTCGAGCCGTCGCGCCGATTGAGCGTAAGCATGCCTTCCGACGGTTTGTAGAAACCGGTGATGCAGTTGAACACGGTGGTCTTGCCGGCGCCGTTCGGTCCGATCAGGGCGGTAATCTCGCCGCGCCTGGCCTGGAAGGACAGGTCGCCGATGGCAACGAGACCGCCGAACTTCATCGACAGATGCTCGACCTGCAGTATGGCATCGTTCATGCCCGGGTTGGCTTTCTGAATCGAGCTCGCATCACTCATCAGCCGTGGCCCTCCTTGGTGAAGGAACCGGATACGGCCCTGCGCTCCTTGAGAAAGGCTGTCGGTTCACGACTGCCGACGAAGCCGCGCGGCTTCCAAACCATGACGATGACCATGGCCATGCCGAACAGCAGCATGCGGTAGAGTTCCGGAGTGAAATCTGGACCGAAGACCTGCTTCAGGAAATCGAGTTCGCGCAGCGCCTCGGTGCCGCCGATCATCACCATGGCTGCGACGGCAATGCCGACCAGCGAGCCCATGCCGCCAAGCACGACGATGGCCAGGATGATCGCTGATTCCAGGAAGATGAAGGATTCGGGGCTGACGAAACCTTGCCGCGCGGCGAAGAACGAGCCGGCGAAGCCGCCGAACATGGCGCCGGTGGCAAAAGCGGTGAGCTTGGTGGTGGTGGTGTTGATGCCGAGCGAGCGGCAGGCGATCTCGTCCTCGCGCAGCGCTTCCCAGGCGCGGCCGACGGGCATGCGCCTGAGCCTTATGGTGACGAAGGCGGTGAGCAGGCAGAGCCCGAGGATCAGGTAGTAGAGGAAGATCTTGTAGTAGGCGCCTGACTGGGCGATGTCGAGCACCTTGGCGATATAGTTCTCGTCCGAGACGTTGAACGACATCAGACCGAAGAAAGAGACCTTTGGGATGCCTGAAATACCGGCCGATCCGTTGGTCACCTCGCGCCAGTTGATGATCACCAGCCTTATGATCTCGCCGAAGGCCAGCGTCACGATCGCCAGATAGTCGCCGCGCAGGCGCAGCACCGGAAAGCCGAGCATCACGCCCCAGAACGCGGCCATGGCGCCGGCGGCCGGCAGCAGGATCCAGAACGACAGGCCGTATTGCGTGCCGAGCAGTGCATAGGCATAGGCGCCGACGGCGTAGAAGGCGACATATCCGAGGTCGAGCAGACCGGCGAGGCCAACGACGATATTCAGCCCCCACGCCAGCATCACATAGATCAGGATCTGGATGCCGAAATTGTCGATCCATTTCAGCGAGCCCTGGAAGCCGCCCGCCATCGATCCGCTGTACAGCGCAAGCACCAGCACAACGATGACAGGATAGGTCGCCAGTGTGGCGATGCCCAATGCCGAGAAGTGCGCATGGATGAAGCTGCGGAAATAAAACAGCACCGAGGCCAGGGCGTAGATGATCGCCAGCGCTCGTGCGAACCGCGCATAACCGGCAAGGCCCGGCCCCAGCAAGGCATCAAGGGAGCCGGCCAGGAGAGCCAGAACGACCACTATGGCGATGGCTGCGATGAAATACGGCAACCGGAAGAACCGCGTGGCCACGGTGTCCGGCAACAGGCCGGTGGCGATATCGGCGATCTTCTGTTTAGCCAGGAAGGGCTGGCCATAGGCGATATAGACAAAGCGTCCGACCATGGTCAGCACAACCACGGCAAAGAGAAGCCACCAGCGCTGGACAAGGATCAGTTCGTTCGAGATGTTCTGATCGGTCTTCAGCCCGATGAACAGCACGAACAGGCCGAGCACGATGGCGCCGGCATAAAACGCCTCGCGCGTGGCGCGTTGCACTGGGGTGGCGACGATGTCGCGCTCCGGAGATGCGGTGACGGCCATGACCTCAGACCTTTTCGACTTCTGGCCGGCCCAGAATGCCGGAAGGCAGGAAGATCAGCACGATCGCCAGGATGGAGAAGGCGGCGACGTCCTTGTAGTCGATCGAGAAATAGGCCGACCACATGCTCTCGATGAAGCCGATCATCAGCCCACCGAGCACGGCGCCGGGCAGCGAGCCGATGCCGCCGAGCACCGCCGCCGTGAATGCCTTCACGCCGGGTGTGAAACCGTCGGAGAAGGCGATGACGCCGTAATACATCAGGAACAGCGTACCGGCGACGGCCGCAAGGGCCGCGCCCATGACGAAGGTGATCGAGATGGTACGGTCGACGTCGATGCCTAGCAATGCCGCCATCTTGCGGTCCTGCTCGCAGGCTCTTTGCGCTCGACCAAGCGACGTCCTGTTGACCAGGTACCAGAACAGCGCCAGCAGCAGCGCGGTGACGACGACGATGATGATCTGCTTCAGCGACACGCTGATGCCCTCGATATTGTAGACCTTGGACACCATCGGCGGGATCGGCTTGTTGCGCGGCCCCTGCGTCACTTGGACGAAGTTGGACAGCGCGATCGACATGCCGATCGCGGTGATCAGCGGCGCCAGCCGGAACGAACCACGCAAGGGCCGGTAGGCCACCTTCTCGATCGTCCAGTTATACAGGCTGGTCAACAGCATCGCGACGATCATCATGACCAGGAGCGCGATCACCACCGGCACCGAATAGAACAACGCACCGAGGATGAGGAAAACGATGAGGGCGGTAAAGGCGCCGATCATGAAGATGTCGCCATGGGCGAAATTGATCATGCCGATGATGCCGTAGACCATCGTGTAGCCGATCGCTATCAGCCCATAGATTGATCCCAGTGTCAGCCCGTTGATAAGCTGCTGGACAAAATACTGCATGCTGTCGTGGCTCCCCTGGAATGTCGCCCATGCAGACGCATTCCTTTTCGTATTTCCCCTAGTCGTAAAGTTTCGAGCCCGGATTGCAACGTGATTTTTCAATCGTCATGCGTGATTTTGAAGCACGCAATCGAATTGCCCGTTCTTTCCCTTCGGGCCTCTGGACTATCGCGGACCCTATCATTGGCATAACGCAATGTCTTTGACGATTCGGCGTCAACATGCACCTCCTTTCGAAGGAATCGCCGTCAAAATAAGTTGATGAGCAGGATCGTTGCGTCGCCAAAGCGATCGATCTTTGCGTTCCCTTCGTTTCCCTAGGGTCAGGATCCCCGCTATTTGACGACGAATCCGTGCGCGAACGGATCGCGGTCGTCGATGAAGATCGTGTTCAATCCGGTCATGCGCGCCCAGCCGCCGATCGAGGGAATGATCGCCGGATTGCCCGCCACCGTGACTTCCTTTTCGACCCTGCCCTTGAACAGCGAGCCGATGATCGATTCATGAATGAAGTCGTCGCCGGCGCTGAGCCTGCCCTTGGCGTGAAGCTGCGCCATTCGCGCCGAGGTGCCGGTGCCGCAAGGCGAACGGTCGATCGCCTTGTCGCCGTAGAAGACCGCGTTGCGCGCATCCGCTTGGCTGTTGGTCGGCGCGCCCGTCCACAGCATATGCGACAGCCGGTCGATGCCGGGATTCTCGGGGTGCACGAAGGAGTACTTCTCGTTGAGTCGCTGCCGCACCACCGGGCTCCAGGCGATTAAATCTCCGGCGGAATGGTCGGCCATGTCGCGATAGTTCTTTTGCGGCTCGACGATGGCATAGAAATTGCCGCCATAGGCGACATCGACGCTGATCTCGCCGAGCTGCGGACATTCGACCGTCAGACCCTCGGCATGAAGGAAGGACGGCACGTTGGTGATGCGCACCTCCTCGACATATTCACCGACCTGCTTGTACTCGGCGATGACCAGGCCGGCCGGCGTGTCCAGCCTGAGCAAACCCGGCGTCTTCGGCTTGATCAGCCCGTGCTCGATGGCCATCGTCACCGTGCCGATGGTGCCGTGGCCGCACATCGGCAGGCAGCCCGAGGTTTCGATGAACAGAATGGCGATGTCGCAATCGGGCCTCGTCGGCGGATAGAGGATCGAGCCGGACATCACGTCATGGCCGCGCGGCTCGAACATCAGCCCAGTGCGGATCCAATCATATTCGGCCAGGAAATGCGCGCGCCGCTCCATCATCGTCGCCCCTTGGAGCAGCGGTCCGCCGCCGGCGACGAGCCGCACCGGATTGCCGCAGGTGTGGCCGTCGATGCAGAAGAAGGAGTGGCGCGCCATTTCTAGAGATCCCGTCAGAAGCGGTTCGGAGAAAACGCAGAAAGATCAAACACCGGATTTTGGCCGAGAATGAGATCGCGGATCAAGCATCCGGTGGCAGCCGCCTGGGTCAGGCCAAGATGGCCGTGGCCGAAGGCATAGACTATCGTGCCGGCCTGCTTGCCGCCACCGATCACGGGCAACGAATCCGGCAGCGACGGCCGGAACCCCATCCATTCGCGGCCGCCGGCCGGATCAAGCCCCGGCAGGAAGCTTTTGGCCTTTTCGAGCAGCGCTTTCGATCTGTAATAGTTGGGCGGCCGCTCGATGCCGCCAAGCTCGACCGCGCCGCCAACGCGCACACCGGTTTCAAGCGGAGTGATGACGAAGCCATGGCCGGAGAAGATCAGTTGCCGCTTCACGTCGAAGGCGGCCTTCGGCAGGGTCGTGTTGTAGCCGCGCTCGGTTTCGAGCGGGATACGGTCGCCGAGATGTTTCGCCAGGAGATGCGACCACGCGCCGGCAGCGATGACGAGGCGTTTTGCCTGCCGCACCGTGCCGTCGGCCAGCGTCAGTGTCGCGCCATCCTGCCTCGCTTCGACGCGGTCGATCCGCGCTCTTTCGAAACGCGCGCCCTTGGTCTCGGCATAGGCCCAGATCGCCTTGCCCAATGATTTCGGATCGGCGACGGTCTTCCAGCCGGGTACGAAGGTGCCCTTGACGAAAAGCGGCGACAGGCCCGGCTGCAAGGCGGCGAGGGCATCGCCCTCGACATGGCTGAAGCCAATGCCGAACCGCTGCCTGGCCGCCCAGCCGGGCAGCGACGCCTTGAACTCGGCCTCGCTCTCGTAAAGTTCAAGCGAGCCATCCTCGCGCAACATGTTTCCGGTGCCCGAGCGCGCCATCAGCCCGGCCCATTCGGCCTCGGCGAGCCGCATCATTCCGGCCTGCGCCACAAGGCTGGCCTCGTAACGGTCGCTTCGGCCGGCGCGCCAGAAACGGACGAGCCAGGGCAGCAGCTTCGGCAGATAGGCGGGCGGGATGCTGAGCGGGCCGAGCGGGTCGGCAAGCCATTTCGGCAGATGCCTGATCATGCCCTTGTGGGCCAGCGGCAGCACATCGGAAAAGGCCAGGGCCGCGGCATTGCCGGAGCTCGTTTCTTCGCAAATCCCGGTGCGGTCAAAGACGGTGACGCTGCGCCCCGCCTCGGCCAGATAGGCAGCGACACAGATGCCGATGATGCCGCCGCCGATAATGGCGATGTCGAGCGTCGCATCGTTGTTCATGGCCGGGTAAGAGGGCATCTGAAACGAAGCCTGCGAATGCGAAACTTACAACCTCAGAACGTCGGCAGCTCTGGCCGCACCGCCAGCGCATCCCTGACGATCTTCTCGACCGTCCTGCGGCGCTCGCCGGACAGCGGCTGGCGCGGCATGCGCACGCGGTCGTTGGTGTCGATCGCCAAGACTTCGGCGAGCTTGATGTTCTGCACCAGGTAGGTCGAGACGTCGAGGTCGAGCAGCGGCCGGAACCAGCGGTAGATTTTCAGCGCCTCCTCGCGGCGGCCCTGCTTCATCAATTGGTAGATGGCGACCGTCTCGCGCGGGAATGCGGTGACCAATCCGGCCACCCAGCCGATGGCGCCGACCGACAGCGCCTCGAACGCCAGATTGTCGACGCCGGTGAACAAATCGTAGCGGTCGCCGAAGCGGTTGATGATCTCGGTCGAGCGGCGGATGTCGTCGGAGGATTCCTTGATGGCGACAAAACGCTTGTCCTTCGCCAGTTCCTCCATCTGGTCGACGGTGACGTCGACGCGATAGGCGAGCCGGTTGGAGTAGATCATCACCGGCAGGTCGCCGGCCTCGGCGACGGCACGCAGCGCAGCGACCGTCTCCTCCGCATTGGTGTGGTAGATCGGGCTCGGCACCACCATCAGCCCGTTGGCGCCCTCCGTGGCGGCGCGGCGCGCGATCGCCGCCGCCTCGCGTGTGCCGGGCTCATTGACCGTCAGCAGAACCGGCTTCTTGCCGGCGATCTTCTGCGCGGTCTTCAGCACCTCGATCTTCTCGTCATGCGACAGCATCGGCCCTTCGCCAAGCGAGCCGCAGACGATGATGCCGTCGCAGCCGGCGTCCATCTGCAGCGCAAAGCAGCGCTCCATCTCGGCATGGTCGAGGCGGTCGTCCTCGGTGAATTTGGTCGTGACGGCGGGAAAAACTCCGGTCCACATGGTCATTGCTCCATCTGATATATCAGTCGTATATTTATTAAGAAACGGACTGTCAACACGGATTTCACTATGATATATCAAAAATATATCAGGAGCTCGCCTTTGATATTCAATGAAACAAGCCCCGTATTCGAGCCAGTGGCGGCGAAAGCCTATCGCACGCTCGAGCACATGATCGTGACGCTCAAGCTGGCGCCCGCGAGCTTCGTCACGGAGAGCGCGCTGATCGACAGGCTCGGGCTCGGCCGCACGCCGGTGCGCGAGGCGATCCAGCGGCTGGCGTGGGAGGGGCTGCTCGATGTCCGGCCGCGCGCCGGCATCGCCATTGCCCCGCTCCATCCCGGCGACTGGCTGCGCGTTCTCGATGCACGGCGTGGCGTCGAGGTGGTTCTTGCCCGCTCGGCCGCCCGCTTCGTCACCCGTGAGGCCGCCGACCTGTTTCACGATGCGGCGCTGGCCATGCAGAAGGCGGTGATATCAGGCAATGTGCTGGCCTTCATTCAGGCCGACAAGGCGCTCGACGAAGCGCTGGCGCTGGCTGCCGACAACCCCTTCGCCGCGCGGCTGGCGGCTCCCCTGCAGACCCACAGCCGCCGCTTCTGGTTCCGCTACAAAGCCGATACCGGGCTCGCCGAATCGGCCGAGCACCACGTCGCGCTGATCCGCTCGATTCTCGCCGGCGATGAAGACGCCGCCGGCAAGGACGCCAAGCGCCTGATGGCGCTGCTGCGCGGCCATGCCGAGGCGGCCGCCACGCGCTGAGACCGCCCATCTGATCAATGCGTCCTGACCGTCATGCGTCATGGTCGGCCGGGATCACCACGTTTTCCCAATGTTCGCCGGCCGCGACGATGCAGCTTCTGCCGGCGACATCGGTGACGATGATCGTCCAGGTTCCGGTCTCGGCGACAAAGACTTCCATAATCGCCATGTGACCGATCAGCCCGAAAGCAAACTGTTTTTCCTGGAACTTCTCGCTCAGGTGAGCGACGAGATCGCCATGTTCAACGCAGTATTGATACTGGGCGCTTGCGGCGTTCGTAACCAGCGCCAATGCGCCAGCAAGAGCCAAGATTTTCACCCAACCCAACAGCGATTTGCGTGCCATAGGCACCTCCTTTGCCATCACGTTCCGGCAAAGGGGGACGCCTCATTTTGCCGGAGCGATCCAGGCCGGTTCCGACGTCATCATCATCGCGTCGTTCCTTTCTGTGTTCCGGTCTGTCTTCAGCGGGGACGATTCCAGATGTTCCCACTATGTTCCATATATGGTGTCGGCAACGAAAAAGCGCAAGCAGGCGCCCGTTACGGGCGCCTGTGGATCCGTTTCAAAGTTGTCGCCGGGAACCGCGGCCTGGCAGCTAAAAAAAAAGGGCACGCTCAGGTGCCTGGCAGTGCCGCTGTCTTCAGTGCGCTCTCCCAGCCTTCACCAACTGAAACCACGCAGCTTTGACCGCGTGTGTCGCTGGCGAGGATGGTCCAGGTGCCCTGGTCGGAAACGAAGACTTCAACAATCACATTCGGATTGACGACGCCGAGCGCGGTCGGATTTTCCTTGAACTTGTCGCCGAGCGCCTTGATCATGTCGGCTCGTGCCGCGCATTGTTCGGCCGCCGTTGCCGGGGCGACGAAAAACGCCGCTGCCACTGCGCAAAGTATCGTTGCCACTAGACGTGTCATCTGACACCTCCTTGCGCCAGACAATGTCCCCGAAGCTGTCACCAGCGCCGTTGGTTGATCTGCCACGCATCTCGCGGCGGAATTGCAATTTAAGGCTTCTGTTGCCCGCCTGGTTCCATCACATTACCGTTCACTCAGATACGGGCCGCGACCCGACAAGAAAAAGGCCCGGCGTCTCCGGCCCGGGCCCTTTCTTTCTTCCATATTTCAATCCGGATTCGTAATCGGCTAATTCATCGTCGGGATGACGAACTCGGCGCCGTCTTTGATGCCTGCCCGCGCGCCGCAGCCAAAGGCGAGGGCGCGCAAAAAGGAACCGTCCGGCTAATTCATCGTCGGGATGACGAATTCGGCGCCGTCCTTGACGTCGGCCCGCGCGCCGCAGCCAAAGGCGAGGACGCGCAAACAAGGAACCGTCCGGCTAGTTCATCGTCGGGATGACGAATTCGGCGCCGTCCTTGACGCCGGCCCGCGCGCCCGCAGCCAAAGGCGAGGACGCGCAAACAAGGAACCGTCCGGCTAGTTCATCGTCGGGATGACGAATTCGGCGCCGTCCTTGATGCCGGACGGCCAACGCGAGGTCACCGTCTTGGTCTTGGTATAGAAGCGGAACGCGTCCGGTCCGTGCTGGTTGAGGTCGCCGAAGGAAGACGCTTTCCAGCCGCCGAAGGTGTAGTAGGCGATCGGCACCGGGATCGGCACGTTGACGCCGACCATGCCGACCTGGACCCTCGAGGCGAAGTCGCGGGCGGCATCGCCGTCGCGGGTGAAGATGGCGACGCCGTTACCCATCTCGTGATCGTTGGCGAGCTTGATCGCGTTCTCGTAAGTCGGCGCACGCACCACCGAGAGCACCGGCCCAAAGATCTCTTCCTTGTAGATGCGCATGTCGGCGGTCACGTTGTCGAACAGGCAGCCGCCCATATAGTAGCCGTTCTCGTAGCCCTGCATGGAAAAGCCGCGGCCATCGACGACCAGCTTGGCGCCTTCCTTAACGCCGGTGTCGACATAGCCCTTGACCCGCTCCAGTGCCTGCGCCGTCACCAGCGGGCCGAAATCGGCGGACGAATCCGTCGACGGGCCGACCTTCAGGCTTTCCACACGCGGCACCAACTTTTCCATCAGCCGGTTGGCTGTGTCGTTGCCGACCGGGACGGCAACCGAGATCGCCATGCAGCGCTCACCGGCCGAGCCGTAGCCGGCGCCGATCAGCGCATCGACGGTCTGGTCCATGTCGGCGTCGGGCATGATGATCATGTGGTTCTTGGCGCCGCCGAAGCACTGCACGCGCTTGCCCGACGCCGTACCGCGCGAATAGATGTAGTGGGCGATCGGCGTCGAGCCGACGAAGCCGATGGCCTTGATGTCGGGATCGTCGAGGATGGCGTCGACCACCTCCTTGTCGCCGTTGACGACATTGAGGATGCCGGCCGGCAGGCCGGCCTCGATGAACAGTTCGGCGATGCGCAGCGGTACGCCCGGGTCGCGCTCCGAAGGCTTGAGGATGAAGGCATTGCCGCAAGCGATGGCCGGCGCGATCTTCCACAGAGGGATCATCGCCGGGAAGTTGAACGGCGTGATGCCGGCGACCACGCCGAGCGGCTGGCGCATCGAATAGACGTCGATGCCGGGGCCGGCGCCGTCGGTGAACTCGCCCTTCATCATATGCGGCGCGCCGATGCAGACTTCGACCACTTCCAGGCCGCGCTGGATGTCGCCCTTGGCGTCGGCGATGGTCTTGCCGTGTTCGCGCGCCAGAATGTCGGCCAGCACGTCATAGTCCCTGGCAACCAGTTCGAGAAACTTCATCAACACACGCACGCGTCGCTGCGGATTGGTCGCCGCCCAGCCGGGCTGCGCCGCTTTGGCGTTTTCCACCGCCGCACGCAGTTCCGCCTGCGAAGCCAGCGCCACCGTGCCGCGCACCGTGCCGTCCATCGGCTGCATGACATCCTGCTTGCGGCCGCTGGTCCCAGCGACACGCTTGCCGCCGATGAAATGACCGTATTCGATCATGGTTTCTCTCCCTGAGTTTGTGATGAGGCCCTGTATTGGTGATGAGACATTGTCCGCCTTTGCGCGGCCGATGGCAACGCGAGCGAAAACGCAACCGTTGTGCGGAGAATAGATAGCGGTGAGTGCCTGTGCATCAATTCTCGCAAATGATAGGGATGTGGCTATCGCCACACGGATTGAGAGATTGAGTTCCTTCACGCCCCCCTCTGTCCTGCCGGACATCTCCCCTGCAAGAGGGGAGATTAGCAGCTTCGCCGCCGGCTCTCCCTTTGCGACATTAGTGATTGGCGAAGGCCGAAGCGACATCCGATCTCCCCCCTTGCGGGGGAGATGTCCGGCAGGACAGAGGGGGGTGGGCGGGAACGCGGCGCTCGTTACTAAGACGGACCGTTCCCATGAACTGGGATGACGTCCGCATCTTCCTCGCCGTAGCGCGTGCCGGTCAGATCCTCGGCGCGGCCAGGCGGCTGGAGCTCAACCACGCCACCGTCTCGCGCCGCATCGCCGCACTCGAGGATGCGCTGCGCACAAAACTCTTTCGCCGGCTGACCACCGGCAGTGAGCTGACGCCGGCCGGCGAGCGCTTCCTCGACATCGCCGAGCGCATGGAAGGCGACATGATCGCCGCGCGCTCGACGGTGGCGGGCGAAGGCGACGATGTCTCCGGCACCGTGCGCATCGGCGCGCCGGACGGCTTTGGCGTCGCCTTCCTGGCCAAACGCCTCGGCGCACTGACGGCGCTTCACCGCGAGCTCACCATCCAGCTGGTGCCGGTGCCGCGTTCCTTCTCGCTGTCCAGGCGCGAGGCCGACATCGCCATCACCGTGGAGCGGCCGACCGAAGGCAGGCTGGTGGCGGGAAAGCTGGTCGACTACACGCTCGGCCTGTTCGCGTCCCGCGCCTATGCCGAAGCGCATGGCCTGCCCCAGACGCCCGCCGAGCTTGGCCGGCACACGCTGATCGGCTATGTGCCGGACCTCATCGTCAGCTCCTCGCTCGACTATGCGGCCGAGTTCAGCGCCGACTGGCGCACGAGCTTCGCCATCTCCTCGGCACTCGGCCAGGCCGAAGCGGTGCGCTCCGGCGCCGGCATCGGCATCCTGCACACCTTCGTCGCCCGTTCGATGCCGGAACTGGTGGCTGTCGACATCGTCGCGCCTATCCGCCGCGCCTACTGGCTGGTCTATCACGAATCGGTCAGGCCGCTGCGCCGCGTCCAGATCGTCGCGAGCTTCATCACCAAGGCGGTGGAGCGGGAACGGGGATTGTTCGTCTGACGAGATCCATCCGGCGCGCTTGAATTGTCTGTCCTCAAAACCGCTGCGCAGTTTTGAGCGAAGTGTGTCGGAGCTAGATCCCAAGTCGCGCGGCAAGTTCCTCACCGCGCTCAAAAGCAGGGCTGGGCGAAGGAAGCCTTCTGATCCTACCGCTGGTATCGCTCCGGCCCGAGGTCGCGGACATCGATATCCGGCACCCGGCTGGAGATGATGTCGGCCAGGACCTTGGCCGAGCCGCAGGCCATGGTCCAGCCGAGCGTGCCATGGCCAGTGTTGAGATAGAGATTGGAGAACTCGGTGCGGCCGATCAGCGGCGGCCCGTCCGGCGTCATCGGCCGCAACCCGCACCAGAAGGTCGCCGACCGCATGTCGCCGCTGCCTGGAAAAAGGTCGCCGACCGAATGTTCGAGCGTGCGGCGCCGCGATTCATGCAGTCTCAAGTCGAAGCCGGAGATCTCCGCCGTGCCACCGACCCGGATGCGGTCGCCGAGCCTGGTGATCGCCACCTTGTAGGTCTCGTCCATTACCGTCGACACCGGTGCTGCGGCAGCATCCTTGATCGGCACGGTGATCGAATAGCCCTTGACCGGGTAGACCGGTATGGACCGTTTCAGCATGCGCATGAACTTGGCCGAATAGCTGCCCATCGCCATCACATAGGCGTCGGCAGCCTTCCAACCCTTGCTCGTATTGATGCTGGCGATACTGTTGCGCTTGCGCATGATGCGCCTGATCGACATGTCGTATTCGAAGGTGACGCCGCGCGCCACGCAAAGTTCCGCCAGACGGTCGGTGAACATCTTGCAGTCGCCGGTTTCGTCGCCCGGCAGCCGCAGGCCGCCGACGAATTTCTCGCGCACCCCTGCCAGTCCCGGCTCGGCCGCGATGCAGCCGTCGGGATCGAGGATCTCGTAGGGAACGCCATATGTCTTCAGCACCTCGACATCGCCGGCTGTGCCGTCGAGCTGCTGTTGCGTGCGAAAAAGCTGCAGCGTCCCCTTGGTGCGCTCGTCATAGGCGATGCCGGTCGCCTCTCGCAGCGCCTTCAGCATCTCGCGGCTGTATTCGGCCAAGGGCACCATGCGCGCCTTGTTCACCGCATAGCGCTCGGCCGTGCAGTTGCGCAGCATCTTGACCAGCCATATCCACATATGCGGGTCGAGAGTCGGTCGCAGCGCCAGCGGACCATGCTTCATCAACAGCCATTTGATCGCCTTCAGCGGAACGCCGGGACCGGCCCAGGGCGAGGCGTAACCGGGCGAGATCTCGCCGGCATTGGCAAAGCTGGTTTCCAGCGCCGGACCCTTCTGGCGGTCGATCACCGTCACTTGATGGCCGGCCTCGGCAAGATAATAAGCGGTGGTGACCCCGATGACGCCGCCGCCCAGCACGAAGATCTTCATCGCATAGCTCTCCACAATGGCGTCTTGTCAGGGGTTTGAGGGCCGGGGCATCGTGGCTTCCTGTCTGCCGGATTTTACGGCGCCCGCCAAGTGCCCGATGCATGTCGCCCAAAGCATGCCCTCGGGCTTGACCCGAAGGTGCGCAGCGGTTTTGGGATAACGACATGCATAAAAACAAAAAGCCCGTGCTTTATCCACTCACATAGCGCCGGTGGAAACGATGACCGAGGCTGGTCAGGATTTCGTAGCCGATGGTGCCGGCTTGGCCGGCGACCTGGTCCACCGTCTGCGACGGCCCGATCAGTTCGACGAGATCGCCTGCCTTCAGCCTGTCTGGCGGCAGCGCCGAAATGTCGAGAACGATCGAGTCCATCGACACGCGACCGAGGAACGGCAGACGCACGCCGTCGAAAAACGCCGCCGCCGAGGCGCGCCGATGCCAGCCATCGCCATAGCCGAGCGAAATCGTCGCGGCAGCCAGCGGAGCCGCCGTGCGGAAGATATGGCCATAGCCGACACCGGCACCGGCCTCGAGCATCCGCGTCTGGATGACCTTGGACTGAAGCCGCACCACCGGCAGCATCGGGTTCGGTTCGGCCGGCGTTGGATTGATGCCGTAGAGCGCCGCACCGGGACGGGCGAGGTCGTAATGAAAGGGCTGCCCGAGAAAGATGCCGGACGAATTGGCAAGCGAGGCCGGCGCCTTCGGCAGCATCTCGCGGAGCCGCTCGAATTCCAGCCGCTGCTGCTCGTTGGCCGGATGCTCAGGCTCGTCGGCGCGAGCCAGATGGCTCATCACGAAGGTGACATCGATCCCGTCGAAACCCTGCGGATCGGCAGTGACGGCTTCCACCTCCGCCGCCGCCATGCCGAGCCGCGACATGCCGCTGTCGACCTGGATTGCAGCCTTGAGCTTGTGGCCGGCCCGCAGCGCCGCCGCGCGCCAGGCGGCGAGTTGGCCGGCGCTGTTGATAACCGCGCCCAGCTGCGCTTCGAAGGCTTCGCCTTCCCCGCCCGGGTTAATGCCGTTCAGCACATAGATCGCCGGCCGTGAGCCGAGCGCCTGGCGCAGCAACATACCCTCGGCCAGATGCGCGACGAAAAAAATGGCGCAGCCTTCGGCCGCCAGCGCCGCCGCCACTTGGGCCCCGCCGAGCCCGTAGCCGTCGGCCTTGACGACACCCGCGCAGTTGACGCCGCCCAGCCGCGCCTTGAGCCGCCGGTAATTTTCACGGACGGCGCCGAGATCGACGGTCAATATGGCGCCGGCCGCCGCTTCGCTGATCGGCGCGCCCTTGGCGGCGACGCTTTCAGAAAGAGATTTTTTGGAGGCGTCGTTCATGCCGACCCCTTCTGCAATGATTGGCCATCAATAGGGCCACCGCGCCGGCGCGGCAACCGTGATCGGTGCGACCGCGGCTTGCGCCAGGCTACGCAACCAGATGCCGGAACGCCGCAACCACGTCCTCATAGACTCGACGTTTGAACGGCACGATCAGATCGGGCAATTCCTGCATCGGCCGCCAGGCCCATTTGTCGAACTCGGCGGTGTGGCCGCCCGGCGGCGGATTGATCTCGATCTCGCTCGTGTCGCCGTGAAAGCGGTAGGCAAACCATTTCTGCGTCTGGCCGCGATACCTGCCCTTGAAGGCGACGCCGACCAGGTCGGCCGGCAGGTCGTAATTGATCCAGTACGGCGCTTCGGCCAAAAGCGAGACCGAGCGCATGCCGGTCTCTTCGTACAGCTCCCGCTCCGCCGCCCGCAGCGGCTCCTCGCCCTTGTCGATGCCGCCTTGCGGCATCTGCCAGAGCTGGGTCGCGCCGGCGAATTCGCTGTCCGGCTCGGCAATGCGATGCCCGACCCAGACCAGCCCTTCTGCGTTGAGGATCATCAGGCCGACGCAGGGGCGGTAAGGCAGCGTTTCGGGATCGACCGGTTTTTTCTTCGCCATGCTCAACTTTTTTCCGGATCCGTCGCCACCGCCGAGATCGGCACGATCTCGACACCGCGCTTCTTGGCCTCGATCACCCAGGACGACACGGTGTCGACCGTCAGGTCGAAGGCCGAGCCGATGCCGACGGCAAAGCCCTTCGTCCGCGCGGTGGCCTCCAGCTCGTCCAGCTTCTTCAAAATGGCACCGCGGTCCCGTACGGCGTCGATCGACGTGTCGCCGGCAACGAAGGGCACGCCGTCCTTGAGCGCCAGGTCGGACGCGAGGCTGCGCGCCGACGAGCCGTCGTCGACATAGGCCAGGCCACGCCTGCCGAGCTCGGCCATCAGCGGCCCCATCACCGCCGCATCTGCCGAAAAACGTGCGCCCATATAGTTCATGATGCCGGTGTAATTGGTCGTCCGCGATAGCGCCCAGCGCAAATTCTTCAAATTCTCGTCCGGCGTCGCCGCGACCGTCAATGTGTTGCGGCCGGGATTGACGTTCGGATAGTCGAACGGTTCGAGCGGCACCTGCATGACGATCTCATGGCCTTCCTGCCGCGCCGCCTGCATCCAGCGGCCGATGCTGTTGCCTTGCGGCGCGAAGCCCAGCGTCACTTCGGCCGGCAGCTTGGCAATGGCCGCCTGGGTGCCGGTCTGCGACACGGCAAGTCCGCCGATGACGATCGCCACGCGCGCGCCGCGCGCGCCGGACCACGGCCGCGCGTAGACATCGAACGGCCGCCTTCCGTCGGCGGCGCGAACCGGCAACGGGCCGGCCTCGCTGGTCTCGACCAGCGCCCTGTCGGGAATGTGCGCGATCCTCAGGTTCTGGCCGATCGTCGAAGGGTCGTGGATGACGATGGCCGCCCTGGGCGGACCATCGCCCTCGTCGGTCTGCATATGGATGATCTGCGGTCCACTCCTCTTAGGCACCGCTTCCGTCTTTGGCACTGGCTCAGCAACCGGCGCGGCTGCGGGTTCAACCACTGTTGTCGCCTTCGGCGTCGAAATGGCGACTTCTTCCAGCTTTCGAAACGGCTTTTCGCGCAGCGCAATCGCGCCGGAGACGCCGATCACAGCCAGCACCAGGAGAGTGGCCGCGACCGCGCCGGCGCTGATCGTGCGGGCCGCGCGCGGCGGCCGGACGGCCTGTCCGAGCGGGCGTTCGATGTCCTTGCCGATATCAGCCAAGCCGCATCCCCGGGCGCATGACCGCCGAAAAGTGCGACCACTTTTCACACAGATTCATGCGCGATCCAAAACTGTTGGCACGTTCCCTGGGGATGCACGGCACCCCAGCCGCGGCTCCCCCGAATCAAACTGCCGGAACCTCGCGGCCCCGGCAGCATCGCATCGCTTCGATCAGGCGGCCAGACCTCCAATGCATGTCGCCCAAAAGTGGTCCCGGTTTTGGGACAACGACATGCATCAAAACAAGGGCCCGGCCGATCAACTTACTGGTTCAAGACGCCCTTACTGATTCAAGACCGCTTTGTCCGGATTCGGCGGGAACGCCGGATCGGTCTTCTCGCCGCGCAGCAGCTGCTCGGCAAAGATGAGTTGCAGGTCGTCCTTTGGCTCCGGCGGCACATAGGCTGCCGAGCCCGAACCGGTATCGCCCTCATCGCTGCCCTTGATGTGACCCTTGAGGTCCGACTCACCGCGCGTCAGGTCCCTGCCCTGCAGTTCCGCCGGCAACGGCTGGTCGACCTTGATGTCGGGCGTGATGCCCTTGCCCTGGATCGACTTGCCGGACGGCGTGTAATAGAGCGCCGTCGTCAGGCGCAGCGCACCGTTCTCGCCGAGCGGGACGATGGTCTGCACCGAACCCTTGCCGAAGGACTGCGTGCCGACCACCGTGGCGCGGCGCAAATCCTGCAGCGCGCCGGCGACGATTTCGGACGCACTGGCCGAGCCGCCATTGACGAGTACGACCAGCGGCTTGCCGTCGATGTCGTCGCCGGGCCGTGCGTCGAAGCGGGTGACGTCCTTCGGATCGCGGCCGCGCGTCGAGACGATCTCGCCACGGTTGAGGAAGGCGTCGGATACGCTCACCGCCTGGTCGAGCAGCCCGCCCGGATTGAGGCGCAGATCGAGCACGTAGCCTTTGAGCTTGTCGTTCGGCACCTGCTTCTTGATGGTGTCGATGGCGTTCTCGAGGTCGTCAAGGGTCTTTTCGGTGAAGGAGGTGATCTTCATGTAGCCGATGTCGTCATCGACCCGGACCTTGACCGCCTTGACCTTGATGATGGCGCGCACCACCGTCAGCTCGATCGGCTTGTCGGCGCCCTCGCGCAGGATAGTGAGCTTGATCGGCGTGTTTACCAGCCCGCGCATCTTCTCGACCGCGTCGTTGAGGCTCAGGCCGCGGACCTCCTCGCCGTCGATCTTGGCAATATAGTCGCCGGCAAGCACGCCCGCCTTGGCGGCCGGCGTATCGTCGATTGGCGTGATCACCTTGACCAGGTCGTTCTCCATGGTGACCTCGATGCCAAGGCCGCCGAACTCGCCCTTGGTCTGCACGCGCATGTCCTGCGCCTCTTCGGCGTTCATGTAGGAGGAGTGCGGGTCGAGCGAGGTAAGCATGCCGTTGATGGCGTTTTCGACCAGCGACTTGTCGTCGGGCGGCGTCACATATTGCGCCCGGACCCGCTCGAAGATGTCGCCGAAGATCGCCAGTTGCTTGTAGGTCTCGGAGCCCGCAGCGTTCGCCGTCGAGCCGGGTGCACCATAGACCAGGCTCATCGCAGATGCGCCCATCAGCGCACCGGCAAACAGAAGCGACAATTTCCGCATCATCTCACGTCCTTCCAGAGAAACGGTCCGCCCACCATGGGGCCGGATCGACGGGTTTTCCATCCTTGCGGAACTCAACATAGAGTTCCGGCGTGGCATTTCCATTCTTCGATGCCGAGGTGCTCGCCACCCGGGCCTCTCCCATCGCGCCGATCGGCTCTCCTGCGAGCACCGACTGACCAGACGCGACGCTGATTCTGCTCATCCCCGCCAGAACGACATGATAGCCGTCACCCGCGTTCAGGATCAAGAGTTGACCATAGGAGCGAAAAGGTCCGGCATAAAGCACATTTCCGTCCGCTGGCGCCGTGACGATGGCTCCCGATTGTGTCGCAACCATGTCGCCGAGCATCACTGCGCCGTTACCGTTGTTGGCCCCGAACCGCCGCTTGATCTTGCCGGTGACCGGCAGCGCGATCTGCCCCTGAAGTGCCGAAAACGGCGCGGCGGCGGTGAGCCGGTTGGCTTCCGGCACCGGCAGGGCCGCCAGTTCCGTCTGTGCCGGGGCCCTCTCCTGTGCCGAGGCCTTGTCTTGTGCCGGGGCCTTGTCGGCGTCCGCGGTCTTCTGCTCGGCTGCCTTCGCCGCATCCGCTGCCTTGCGGGCCTTGTCGGCCTCGAGCGAGGCGATCAGTTCCTTCAGGCTGCCGGCCTTGGCCGCAAGTGCTGCGGATCGCTGCTTTTCCGCGGCCAGCGCCGCTTCCGTCTCGGCCTCGAGCTTCTGCTTGGCTTCGAGCAGCATGCTGAGCCGCTTCTTTTCCGCCGTCTGCTCGCCGACCGCCTCTGTCAGCCGCGCCCGCTCCGCCTCGATCGAGGCCGTCACCCGCGACTGCTCCTTGAGATCCGCCAGCAATATGCCGGTCTGCTGGCGCAGTTCCGGCACCACAGCGCCGAGCAGGATGGCACTGCGCACCGACGACAGCGCGTCCTCCGGCTTGACCAGGATGGCCGGCGGCGGATTGAACCCCATGCGCTGCAGCGCAGCCAGCACCTCTGCCAGAACGTCGCGTCTAGCGGCCAGCGAGGCGCGGATCTTCTGCTCCTCGCCCTTCAGCCCTTCCAGCCTGGCGCCAATATCCTCGATGTCCTGGCCGAGCTTCTGCTCGGTCATCGCCGACTGGATCAGCGCCGCGGTGATCGAGGCATGGTCCTTCTTGACCGTCGCTATATCGGCGGCGAGCTTGGCCAGCCGCTCCGACGACAGCGTGATCTCCTTCGATACCCGTTCGTATTCGGCGCGGCTCTGGTCCGGGTCAGGCGCCATGTCGAGCCTGTTCTCGGCTCGCGAGACACCGAGCGACAGCACGAGCGCCGCCACTGCCAAGCCGCAGCATGCGCGCCAAAAGCCCGTTCGCGATTTCCAACCTTCAGACATTGAAGCCCGACTCTATGCGTGGCTTCGTTAACGAATCATCAACCATGTTCGAGAGCCCACCGACCGCAAGCAACCTCGTGACGCATTGAGGCGAAAATCCGGGCGGCTCGCGCCAATCCACCGGTTTCGGTTGAAGCCTGCCCATGGACTTACGAGCAGGGACTCACGAGCGATGATAGGGATGACCGGACAGGATCGTGGCCGTCCGGTAAAGCTGCTCGCCCAACATGACACGGACCAACTGGTGCGGCCATGTCAGCGCGCCGAACGACACCATCAGATCGGCCTGATCGCGCAGCGGCTGGTCGTGGCCGTCGGCGCCGCCGATGGCGATGACCAGCGCCTTGCGCCCGCCGTCGCGCCAGAGACCGATGCGGCCGGCGAATTCCTCGGAGGAAAGGTTCTTGCCGCGCTCGTCGAGCAGCATCAGCGCGGTGCCCGGCTGCAAATGCGTCTGCAGTTTCTGGCCTTCCTCGCGCCGGCGCTCGCTGGCGCTCTGGGCGCGGCCTTCCGCAGTCTCGGCAATGCCGGCGAATTCAAGCCCCACTGCCGGGCCGCTCTTGGCGAAGCGCTCGAAATAGCGGTCGGCGAGCTGCTTCTCGGGGCCGGTTTTCATTCGGCCCACGGCATAAACGGTAATCTTCATCCTACCTCAAAGAGCCGCTAATGCATGTTGCCCAAAGCCTACCCTCGGGCCTGACCCCGAGGGTGATCACCGGTTTTGGGACAACGACATGCATCAAAACAATTCGGCTCAGTGCAGGGTCTCTTCCTCGAGGTCCGGCGCTTGCCACATCTTTTCGAGATTGTAGAAGTCGCGGACTTCGGGACGGAAGACATGGACGATGATGTCGCCCGAATCGATCAGGACCCAGTCGGCGCCAGCCAGCCCCTCGACGCGCGCCGTGCCGAGCCCGGCATCCTTGAGCGCCTTGAGGAGATGATCGGCGACAGCCGAGACATGACGGTGCGATCGGCCGGACGCGACGACCATATAGTCACCGAGGCTCGATTTTCCCTGAATGTCGATTGAGACGATGTTTTCGGCCTTGGAGTCTTCCAGACTGGCAAGGACTGTCTTGATGGCGCGGGACACGGCGTCATTTACGCTGATCCCGGCCGGCGAAGGCACGATATCGGCCTTCTTCCGCAGTGCTGTTCTCAGTGTATTTCCTTTCGCAGCAAGAACAACCAAATCACCCTTTAAAGCAGGTGACACCCTTAGATAGGCAGAGTTGCGTTGCAGTTTCAAGACGGCAGCCCTTGCTATCGCCGAAAGACTGGCCGATCGCCCGGTTCCGCCGCCGGAGAAAAATCGGAACTCTTCGCACTTCGCATGGTTATCGGCTCAGCGACCCCATTGGATCTCCCCCATGCCTAGCGACCCTCAAAACGCTCTTCTCACCGTGCAGTCCGGCCTTGCGCAGCTCAGTACCCTGATCGTCTCCTATTCGTTCTCGGCCGTCGGTGCCGTCATCCTGCTGGTCGTCGGCTACATCGTCGCCGGCCTCGCCCAGCGCTCGATCTATGCCGGCCTCGGCCATATCCATGGCTTCGACGTGACGCTGCGCCACTTCTTCTCGAGGATCGCCCGCTACGCCATCCTGATCCTAGTCGTCATCATGGTGCTCGGCCAATTCGGCGTGCAGACGGCCTCGATCATTGCCGCCATCGGCGCCATCGGCCTGGCCATCGGCCTCGCACTGCAGGGTACGCTGCAGAACATCGCCGCCGGCATCATGCTGCTGGCGCTGAGGCCATTCCGCATCGGCGAACATGTCGAGGTCGGCGCCATCGCCGGGACCATCGAGGAAATCGGGCTGTTCGCCACCACGCTGAGAACGGTTGACGGCGTCTACATCCTCGCCCCCAATTCGACGCTGTGGAACCAGCCTGTCCGCAACTATACGCGCAACGGTGCCCGCCGCGGCGACATCACGCTGACCATCGGCTCGTGGAACGATATCGATCTCGCGCAAAAGACGATGCTTGGCGTCGCCGCCACCGAGCGGCGCATCAGGCGGGAGCCGGCGCCGATTGCATTTGTGGCGACCGTCGGCGACAGCAACGTCGCCATCACATTGCGCTACTGGACCTCGGCTGCGGATTTCTTCGCCACCCAGATCGATCTCACCAAACGCGCCAAGCAGGCTTTCGACAGCGAAGGCATTTCGATTCCCGCGCCGCCGCCGGAAGCACCACGGCCGGAAGCGCCCGTTACAAGGCAATAGCCGGGATGACCAATTCCCGGGCGCTGGATCTAATCTAGTTGTCCGCGCGGCGCTGCTCTTCCGACCGAAAGGCAAGATCGACCGGCAGCGGCGCCTGCGCCGTCATCGGCGCGAAATTGCCGGTCTCGGCGGCGGGAACAGGCGACATCGCCACCACACGCCACAGCACGAACAGGCAAAAGACGGTGGCAATGACGATGGCCACATAGATGAAGGCCTGCGTTCCATAGACAGCGGAAAGCCCGGTCACAATGCCGGGAACGATGAAGCCGGACAGCGACCACGCAAACAGAAGCGAACTGGACAGCGCCACCATGTCGTCTTTGCCGGCGCGGTCGGCGGCATGCGCGCTGGCCAGCGAATAGATCGATTCCGACGCGCCGTCCCAGACCACATAGATGACGACCAGCGCCGCCAACGCACCACCGTCGAAGCCGAGGGCGAACAGGCCCGCCACCGTGGCAAGCGCCGAAGCGGCGACCAGCACGAAGCGCCGGTCGGTGCGGTCGGAAATCCAGCCGAGCGGTATCTGCAGGATCAATGTGCCGACCGGCATCGCCGACAGCAGCAGCGCCACATCCGCCTGGCTGTAGCCCTTGGCCGTGGCATGGATCGGCGCGAAGCCCGAAATCGTCATCGACAGGCCGCCAACGGCAACCATGCCGGCGACGCCCACCGGCGAAATCCGCCAGGCCCGGCCAAGCGCGACGGACGCCGCCTGCGGCGGCGGCGGCTGGGCGAGCCGCGTCAGTCCCACGGGCAGGATCGACAGCGCGGTGAAGGCGATGCCGATCAGCGGCGCGTCCGCGGCCCTTATATCGATCAGCGCCAATGTGGAGTAGCCGACGCCCAGCCCGGCGACATAGGCGACATAGAAGAAGGCCATGACCCTGCCGCGTATGGCGTTGGCGACGACGTCGTTCAGCCAGCTTTGCGCGACGATGAACAGGCCGCATATGGCAAAGCCATAGAGCGCACGTGCCGCGATCCACGACAGCGGGTGCGGCCCGGCCCCGACGGCGGCGTTGGACAGTACGATCAGCGCCGACAGCACCATGAACGCGCGAGCATGGCCGACGCGCCGCACCAGCGGTCCGGTCAGGATGCAGCCTGCCAGGCCGCCGGCCGAAAGGCCTGTGACGATCAGCCCGGCCCAGGTCGGATCGAAACCCTCGGCGCCGAGCCGGACCGGGATATAGGCAAACATCAGCCCGTTGCCGACCGCGACCAGCGCCATCGACAGGACGACGCTGGCAATCGCGATCGCCGGGGCTGGCGGGCTGCCCTGTACCGGATCGCGTCTGGTCTGGTTTCGCTCGAGAATCGTCATGCCAGCACAGGATCGCCCACGGATCGGAGAAAAGCCGCCGCAAATGCGACATGGCTGGGCTTGCCTTCTACGCTTGGGAGCCCGTGCCTAGCCGTTCGCCATTTTACGGATCGCGCTCGACGACAGCGACGAACGCGGACCGTGGATGAAGGTCCAGGCCGGCGCCTTCATGCGGGCGAGCCGCGGCGCGTCGCCCTCGTCGACGCGCGCGTAATCGAAGGTCTTGGCGACGACCGACGACAGAAACGACAGCGTAGCACCTGGACGATCGATCACCGCGATCGGGAACGTCATCACGATCTGGCGCCAGCGCTGCCAGCGGTGGAAGTCGCGCAACGAGTCGGCGCCCATGATCCAGACGAAGTCGACGCCCGGGTTGCGCGCCTTGACCAGGGCCAACGTGTCGGCGGTGAAGCGGACATGATGGGTCGCCTCGAAGGCAGTGACCTTGACCTTCGGGTTCCTGGCGATCCGCTCCGACAGGCGCAGCCGCTCAGCCAGCGGCGCCAGCTCCCGCGCGCTCTTGAGCGGATTGCCCGGTGTCACCATCCACCACAACTGATCGAGCGCCAGACGTCTGAGCGCAATCTCCGCGACCAGCGCATGACCGGCATGGGCGGGATTAAACGAGCCGCCGAACAGGCCGACGGCCAGGCCTTTTCCGGCATGCGGCATGTGAAGGTATCGGGAGGGGACGGGATGTTCGGAAGAGGAAAGCATGCGTCAGGCGCCCCCCTCAGCCCTGCCCTCTTTGCCAGGACTTGGCATCTTCCCCTCAAGGGGGGAGATCGGTGGCTTCGTCGCAGGCGCAAATCTTGCAGCGCCGGCGACTGGCGAAATCAGAAATGACAGCCGATCTCCCCCCTTGAGGGGAAGATGTCCGGCAGGACAGAGGGGGGTCGGCGCGCGCAACGCCTCAGGCTCTAACGGCGAATAGCTTCAAGGCCTCACCTGTCCCGTCCCGCGCACGCGATACTTGAACGAGGTCAGTTGCTCGACGCCGACCGGGCCGCGCGCATGCATTTTGCCGGTGGCGATGCCGATCTCGGCGCCCATCCCGAATTCGCCGCCATCGGCGAATTGGGTCGAGGCATTGTGCAGAAGGATCGCCGAATCGATCTCGTTGAAGAACCGTTCGACGGCATTCGCATCCTCGGCAACGATAGCCTCGGTGTGATGCGAGGAAAAATTCTCGATATGCTCGATTGCACCGGCAACGCCATCGACCAGCTTCACCGCGATGATGGCATCGAGATATTCGCTCACCCAGTCGGCATCGGTCGCGGGCTTGGCCTCTGCAAACACCTTCAGCACCTCGGCGTCGGCGTGGATAGCGCACCCTGCCGCGTGCAACGCCTCAAGGATTGGCACGAGATGGGTGGAGGCAACAGCGCGGTCGACCAGCAGCGTCTCGGCCGCGCCGCAGACGCCGGTGCGCCGCATCTTGGCGTTGACCGCGATACTGACCGCCATGTCGAGATCAGCGGAGTGGTCGATATAGAGATGACAGATGCCTTCGAGATGAGCGAAGACCGGCACCCGCGCCTCGTTCTGGACGCGTTCGACCAGGTTCTTGCCGCCGCGCGGAATGATCACGTCGATATTGCCGCCGAGGCCTTTCAGCATCTCGCCGACAGCAGCGCGGTCGGTGGTCGGCACGAGTTGGATGGCGTCCTGTGGTAGACCGGCCGCCTTCAGCCCCTCGACCAGACAGGCATGGATGGCGGCGGAGGAATTGAGCGAATCCGAACCGCCGCGCAGGATCACCGGATTGCCGGCCTTGAGGCAGAGCGCGCCGGCATCCGCCGTCACGTTCGGCCGGCTCTCATAGATGACGCCGACGACGCCGAGCGGCGTGCGCACCCGCTCGATATGCAGGCCGTTCGGACGGTCCCATGCGGCGATGACGTCGCCGACCGGATCGCGCAAATCGGCGATTTCGCGGATGCCGTCGGCCATAGCGCGGATGCGGGCAGGATCAAGCCTCAGCCGATCCATGAAGGAGGCTGAAAGCCCGGACTCCCCGCCATTCCTGATGTCGATGGCGTTGGCGTCGAGAATGTCACGCTCGTGATGGAGGATCGCCTGCGCCATGGCGATCAATGCGGCGTGCTTGCGCTCGGCCGCAGCTATGGCCAGCGGTCGCGCGGCGGCCCGCGCGCGGCGGCCGATGTCGGCCATCGTTGCTGCGGTGTCGTCCCGGGATTTTTCATGCAGCTTCAGCATGGCTCACCCTCCGCTCTGTGCCCGGTCACCGATTACTTGGTCACCAGCTCGTACTTGGTCACTGGCCCGTACTTGGTCACTGGCCCGTACTTGGTCACTGGCCCGTACTTGGTCACTGGCATGGCTCACCACAAGGTCGTCGCGGTGGATCATTGCCGATCGCGCTTCGTAGCCGAGCACCGTTTCGATCTCGGCAGTCTTCAAGCCAGCGATCCTTACGGCATCGGCGGCATCATAGGCAACCAGTCCGCGCGCGACCTCGCGACCCTCGGGCGACAGGATCGCCACCGTGTCGCCGCGCGAGAAATTGCCGCTGACCAGCTTGACGCCGGCCGGCAGCAGCGACTTGCCCGACAGCAGCGCGTTGATGGCGCCCGCGTCGACGGTCAGCCGGCCGGCTGGTTCGAGCTGCCCGGCGATCCAGGTCTTGTAGCCTTTGACCGGATTGGCGCTCGGCCGGAAGAACGTCGCCCGTTCGCCACGCTCGATCGCCATCAGCGGCGACAGCCGCGTGCCGGCGGTTATGATCATGGCGGTGCCGGCGGCGGTGGCGATCTTGCCGGCATCGAGCTTGGTGCGCATGCCGCCGCGCGAAAACTCCGAAGCGGCCGCGCCCGCCATCGCCTCGATGTCGGGGGTGATGCGGTCGACGATCGGAATGAACCGGGCTTGCGGGTCGCGCGCCGGCGGCGCCGTGTAGAGCCCGTCAATGTCGGAGAGCAGCACCAGCAGGTCGGCGCCCATCATGGTGGCGACGCGCGCCGCCAGCCGGTCGTTGTCGCCATAGCGGATTTCGGAGGTCGCCACCGTGTCGTTCTCGTTGATGACCGGCACCGCTTTCATCTTGAGCAGCGTCGAGATCGTAGCCCGCGCATTGAGATAGCGGCGGCGCTCCTCGGTGTCGCCGAGCGTCAGCAGGATCTGGCCCGATTTCAGGCCGCCCTTGCCGAGCGCATCCGACCAGGCGCCGGCCAGCGCGATCTGCCCGACGGCAGCCGCCGCCTGGCTGTCCTCGAGCTTCAGCGCCCGCTTGCCGAGGCCGAGAATGGTGCGGCCAAGCGCGATGGCGCCGGACGACACGACAAGGATCTCGGCGCCGCCTTCGGCCAGCACGGCGATGTCGTCGGCAAGCGAGGCCAGCCAGTCCCGCTTCAGGCCCGCCGTGCGGTCGACAAGCAGCGCCGAGCCGATCTTGACGGTGATGCGCCGGTATTTTCTCAGCGACTGCGCGGCCATCTCTATCTCCAGCGCGTCTCGACCGGAGTGGCGACGGCTTCTCGCGCCTCGGTCACAACTGCCATCAGCGCGCGCAGAACCGCCTCGACGCCTTCACCGGTGACCGCGGACAAAAGCATCGGCGCGCGACCGGCGGCACGTTTGAGCGAAGCGACCTTTTTCTTGCGCGCATCGGCGTCGAGCGTGTCGACCTGGCAAAGCGCAACGATCTCGACCTTCTCGATCAGCCCATGGCCATAGGCGTCCAGTTCGGCGCGTACTGTTTTGTAGGCCTTGCCCGGATTTTCCTCTTGCGCGGAGACGAGGTGCAGAAGGACACGCGTGCGTTCGACATGGCCGAGGAAACGGTCGCCGATGCCGACGCCTTCATGCGCGCCCTCGATCAGGCCGGGGATGTCGGCGATGACGAACTCGCGCCCGTCGATGCGGGCCACGCCGAGACCCGGATGCAGCGTGGTGAAGGGATAATCGGCGATCTTCGGCTTGGCTGCGGTCACGGCGGCCAGAAAAGTCGACTTGCCGGCATTGGGCAGGCCGACCAGGCCAGCATCGGCGATCAGCTTGAGCCTGAGCCAGATGTTGAGCTCTTCGCCCGGCAGGCCCGGATTGGCGCGGCGCGGCGCCTGGTTGGTCGAGGTCTTGAAATGCTGGTTGCCGAAGCCGCCATTGCCGCCCTTGGCCAAAAGGAAGCGTTGGCCGACCACGGTCAGGTCGCAGATAAGCGTCTCGTTGTCCTCGGCAAAGACCTGCGTTCCCACCGGCACCTTCAGCGTCACGTCGGCGCCCTTGGCGCCAGTCATGTTGCGGCCCATGCCGTGCGTGCCGGTCTTGGCCTTGAAATGCTGCTGATATCGATAGTCGATCAGCGTGTTCAGCCCGTCGACCGCCTCCACCCAGACATCGCCGCCGCGACCGCCGTCGCCGCCGTCGGGACCGCCGAACTCGATGAACTTTTCGCGCCGGAACGACACCGAACCGGCGCCGCCGTCGCCGGAGCGGATGTAGACCTTGGCTTGATCGAGAAATTTCATCGGATTGTTGAGTTTCTGCTATGGCTTTGGGGAATTGCTCTAAACCAAGGTGGGGCAAAGGGCGAGGCCGTTTTGCGACCGCGGCGCCTTGCGTCCCTTTTGGATGCATAAGGATGCGAATTTCGGATTCGCCGCACTAGATCCGGAGGCATGTCGGAATGCAGTTCGTAACCTACAACATCCACTACGGCGTCGGCCTCGACGGCCGCTACGATGTCGGCCGCATCGCCGATGCCGTGCGCGGCGCCGACGCGATCGCGCTGCAGGAGGTCTCGCGCAACAACCCCAACAATGGCGGCCGCGACATGGTGGCCGAGCTCGGCGAGGCGCTGCCCGAATACTTCGCCGTCTACGGCAGCAATTTCGAGGCCAATATCGGCTCGCGTCTGGAAAACGGCCGCGCCATCACGACCACCTTCCAGCTCGGCAACATGGTGCTCTCGAAAACGCCCGTTCATCTGTCGCGCAATCTCCTCTTGCCGCGCAGCCGCAGTCTCGAAGTGATGAATTTCCAGCGCGGCGCGCTGGAGGCGCTGATCGAGACGCCGCTTGGTTTCATCCGCTTCTATTCCACTCATCTCGATCATCGCAGCCCGGTCGAACGCACCGGTCAGATCCGATTTCTGCGCCGGCGCCTGTTGAACTATGCGATCGAGGGCGGCGCGCTGTCCGGCGTCGCCGAGGTCGGCCTGCCTGCCTGCCGAAGCCTTCGTCGTCATGGGCGATTTCAATATGCTGGCCGGATCGCCCGAATATGTCGAACTCGCCGGCCGCCCGGATCACGAATTCGGCATGCCTGTGACCGCCGATCTTGCCGTCGATGCCGCCCTGCGCCTTGCCGCCACAGGCGCCGATCTCGTCACCTGGGTCGACCCCAAGCGGCCCGACGACGCCAGCCGCCACAAGCGCATCGACTATGTCTTCACCAGTGCCTCGCTCGCCAAATCGCTGAAGCGCATCTGGGTCGACCGACAAGCAGTCGGTTCGGACCACTTGCCGGTCTGGATCGAAATCGCCTGAGTGCACTGGCAGGCCGATATCATTGAAGATCAATACGCCTCAGAGACCGTTTCGAAATTCGCTCTGGCGAGCCATATGGTGGTGGTTTCGAGAACCGGCCTACGCCGGCCCTAGCCTTCATAGGGCGGAGGCGCTTATGAGGGCTACGGCCGGCGAAGGCCGGAGCGCAGCGGACATTGGGTCCGTGAGCACCGGAAGCGCAGAAAACGCCATCAGATGACCGCCAGAGTAGAGTTTCCAAAACGGTCTCTTAGAAGTGCACCCAGTTCCTGAGGCTGGTCCAGGTCTTGCGGTCGAGACGGTAGCGCTCGACCGGCACCTGGCCGGCGACGATCGAATTCAGCATGCCCTGGCCGGCATACTGGAAGCCGCATTTGTGGATGACCCGGCGCGAGGCCGGATTGATGACCCGCGTCGAGGCATGCAGCACCTGGATCGTGGTTCTCTGGAAGGCGAGATCGACCAGCGCATGCGCGGCCTCCGTCGCATAGCCGCGCTTCCAGTAGGGCTCACCGATCCAGTAGCCGAGCTCGAGACCGCGATCGGTGGTGTTGAGGCCGGCGCAGCCGACGAAGGTCTCGGTGCCGGCCAGCGTCAAGGCATAAGCGATCCCGGCCCGGCGCGATGCCGTCATCGTAAGGAAGGCGCGTGCCTCGGCCTCGCCATAGGGATGCGGCATGCGGGCCAGCATTTCGGCGACATGGCGGTTGTCGGCGAGCACCACAAGTTGCTCGATATCGCTTTCGCGCGGCGCCCGCAGGACCAGCCGCTCGGTCGCGAGCACCGGGCAATCTATCGCGTAACTTTCACCGTCTGTGTCTTCCGCTTCGGCAACCATGTCAGTCCTCCAGGCACAAAGAAAAGGGGAGATGGAAACCCATCTCCCCTGATCCTTTTCCTGGCTTGGCCAGACACCGGTCCCGAGATGGGTGCCGGTGTTGTGGTGCGGAACCGGCTACTCCGCTGCTTTGGTAATCGGGTTGACCGATACGTAGGTTCGGCCGTTGGCTTTTTTGTTGAAGGTGACTGCGCCAGCTTCGAGCGCAAAAAGGGTGTGATCCGTGCCCATGCCGACATTGACGCCGGGATGCCACGAGGTACCGCGTTGACGAATGATGATGTTGCCGGGAATGACGGCTTCGCCGCCGAACTTCTTCACGCCCAGACGCTTGGAATGCGAATCGCGACCGTTGCGCGACGAGCCGCCAGCTTTCTTGTGTGCCATCTAACTAACTCCGTTGCGCCGCGAGGCGCCTAAAAGGCCTTATGAACGCGTTCGCGTTCCGTTTCAAGTCCGATCCGGCGACTGTTTCGCCGGAAATTCTACTTCTTCGCCAGTTCCTTGGCCTGCTCGCGCCAGTCCGTGATCTGGTCGGCGCTGAACGGCATATGCTCGTCGATCTTGGCGATATCCTTGTCGGTGAGCTTGGCGATCTGGGCGAAGGTCGTGATGCCCTGTTCGTTCAACTGGCCGGCCGCGACCGGGCCGATGCCCTTGATCACGGTCAGATCGTCCGGCTCGCCCTTCGGCGCCTTGAACAGCGGAGCGGCGGTTTCGGTTGCCTTGGCTTCCTTCTTCGGCGCAGCCTCGGTCTTCGGCGCGGCTTCAGCCTTCGCTTCGGTCTTTGCAGCAGGCTCGGCCTTCGCTTCGGTCTTGGCCGCTACCTTCTTCGTCGGCTTGGCGCCACCCAGCAGGATCTCGGCGATCCTGACGGTGGTCAAAAGCTGGCGATGGCCGATCTTGCGGCGCGAATTCTGCCGGCGGCGCTTCTTGAAGGCGATGACAGTGCGATTCTTGCCCTGTTCGACGACTTCGGCGGTAACCATCGCCCCATCGACGAACGGCGCGCCGAACGTCACATTCTCACCCTCGCCATGCGCGAGCACATGGCCGATCTCGACGATATCGCCGACCTGGCCTTCGACTTTTTCGATCTTCAGGAGATCGTTGGCGGCGACGCGATACTGCTTGCCGCCCGTTTTGATGACTGCGAACATTTTTTGCCTTTCGCTGTTCGGTCGGCCTCGATGAACCGCGTCTGGCGGTTCGGCCGTCTTTTTGTCAGTCTGCGGGTTCAAAAAACAAGCGGCGCGGAAGAACCCTCCACGCCGATTGCGCGCTGTCCCTAACCGAAGGTTGGGTCGAAGTCAAGGCGAGCGGCCGGCAGCAGGTCGGCAGGCGAGCCACGAAGGCGTTCAGGACTGGTGCGCGACAACATCGCGGCCGAACGGCAGACAAGTCAGGAAGCTGGATCGACGATAGATTTGGCCTTGTAACCTGCCCGTCCAGCCGTTATCTAGTGCGCCGCGCCGGCAACGGCGGACCATGACCGCGGAGAGGTGGCAGAGTGGTCGAATGCACCGCACTCGAAATGCGGCATGGGTGCAAGCCCATCGGGGGTTCGAATCCCTCCCTCTCCGCCATGCATTTGAAATCGTTTCATAAAATGGCGATAGTGGGTTTCGATCCACGTTTCTACCTACAATCATTCTGTCAGTCCTAGCCGGCTATCGGCGGTCGAAATCCATGTGAGGCGTGCTGACCGGAGTTCTTGGCTGCAGGGGAGCGTCAGAGAGCCGTACGCACGGCGCATCTAGAGCTCACAAGTCCGGCCAGCATCGATCCTGTGCACTGTTGAGCGGACAGATCTGCGCTGTTGTCAGTCAGGGCTGCTGTATTGCTGCGAGCTTCCAGTCGCCACCGTTCTGGCGCGTGAAGGTCCACAGCTCGGTTGTTTCCGTCGGTCGATCGGCTTCACCCGCCACGATCTTGCCGCTGGCGCGATCGCGCATCACGTCGCGAGACTCGTAGCGCAAGGCGGCCGTCGCGTAGTCGCGATCATCTTCCCGCCAGCTCTCCGCAATATCGGCCTCCAGCAGGCTGATATCAGACACATCATTCCTGATGCCCTTTTTCGCATTGTCGGCAAGTTCCTCGGACAGATAGGACACCATCTCGGGGGTCGCCAGCCGGCGCAAGCCGGCATGATCTTCGCGCCCGAAGGCTTCCTGAACCTCCGTCAACCGTTGCTGGAATGTGTCGAGATCGGTCGGCGTCATCGTGATTTCATCGGAGGCTGGAGCCGCCCGGCCAAACCCAGATCCGCCAAGTCCAGACCCGCCAAGTCCTGACCCGCCAGATCCAGACCCGATGCCTGGAATGGGGAAGGATGAGACATTGTTCGCGTCGGTCCGGGTTGCCGCGTTTCGCCCGAAGTTCCCCATGCTCCGCGGAACACCGGCCATGGCGGGCGCTTGGTTGCGTGCCGATTGCGACCGGAAAAAGCGGATGATCAGCATGATCGCGCCGCCGATCAGCAGCGCTTGAAGCAGCAAGCCCAACATGCCAGCCAAGCCGCCGAACCCTTGGCCCAAAAGAAGTCCGATCAGACCGCCGAGCAGCAGGCCGCGCATCATCGAACCGCCGAGGCCGTTGAAGAGCCCCGGTCGTTGGGTTGTCTGCGTCTGGCGGGCCGCGTTGTTCGTTACGGTATTGGGCGTCATCGAGCGCTCGACCGGCGCCGCCGGCTGTGGCGCCGTCCTGGTCGGCGGGACCGACTGGAAAGTGCGCGTGCCGCGGCTGCCAAAACTGCCGCCACGACGCGCCTCGGCGTGATCGGCCGCGACCATGGAAAATGCCAGGAACAGTCCTGCAAACAAAACTGCGAACCGGCTCGAACGCGAAATCATCATGGCAAACCCTTAAGCGACACTCTTCCCGCTCATATGGGGTACGCCGATCGAAATATCAGTGGCACGCACCTTGCGCATTCAACCATCGAGGAGAATTTCCAGGAACTATCTCGACTTCAGACACGCGTGAAGCTGGCAACCCAGCCGATAAACATGGCCCAAGGCGGCGGTCGACGCGACCGCCGCGGCAATGGCGCCAAAGTCGAGGAAGATGGCTTCCAGCCCGATGCCACCGGAGTGATGTTGGTCTTGATCTCTGCTCCGAATGGGCGGAGCGGCCGGAGCATCGAGGCTCGGCCACTCCCCTGAGCCGCTCAAGCGTTGACGCGCGGGTGAAGCAGATCGTCCAGGCCGATGTTCCGGTACATCTCGCGGCGCATGCGGTCAGCGACGCCATTGACGATCTCGGCGCCGTCCTGCGACGGGTCGACATGGACGCGGAACGGGCGCTTGCCGAACGGCGCGTCCACCACACGGACGATCTCGCGAGCCACCTCGGCGGGATCGGCATCGGTCGGTTCAAGGCCGGCTAGCCCTTTGAGCGCCTGGTCGGCGACGCCCGCATAGGGACCGGCCTCATATTCCGCCACGCGCGCTTCGTCGAACGGCTTGCCCGAATGGGCGAAGTGGTTGGTGCCCTTGGTAAAGGCACCGGGGACCATGATGGTGGTCTCAATGCCCCAGCGGGCGAGTTCGGTCGAATACGACACAGCGAGCGCATCCATCGCGGCCTTGGCTGCAAAATAGGGCGCGAGAAACGGCGGCGTGCCGCCGCGCGTCGAAGACGACCCTACCCAGACCAGGAGGCCCTTGCCCTGCCCGCGCATATGCGGCAGCGCGGAGCGGTTCACGCGCTGCGCGCCAAGCACGTTGACGTCATATTGCTGAATGAACTGATCCGGGGTGAAGGCCTCGGCGGGGCCGAACACCATATGCCCGGCATTGTGGACGATGACGTCGAGGCGGCCAGCATCCTTCAGAACATGAGCGATACCGCTCTCGGCGGAAGCGTCGGACTGGATATCCAGTTCGACGGCGCGCAGATCCAGGCCATGCTCCTTCGACCAGACGGTGACTTCGGCGACGCGAGGCGCATTGCGGCCCTCGGTTTCGCGCATGGAGGCATAGACGGTGTGGCCGGCTTCGGCCAATGCGCGGGCGGTCATGAGGCCGAAGCCTGACGAGGCGCCGGTGACGAGGATGATCTGCTTGGACATGGTAACGATCCTTCGAAAGGTTTGAACGCTGGATGGAAAGGTTTCGGTGTGCTGGTCCCGCCGCAGATCAGACGATCCCGCCATTGGCGCGCAGCGTCTGGCCGTTGATCCAGGAACCGTCTGGCCCGACCAGGAAGGCGACGGCGTCGGCGATGTCGTCGGGCTGGCCGAGACGCTCCAGCGGCGCCAGTTTCGCAAGGCGGTCGATCACCTCCTGCGGCTTGCCGTCGAGGAAGAGCTTGGTAGCCGTCGGTCCGGGGGCTATCGCGTTGACGGTGATGTTGCGGCCGCGCAGTTCCCTGGCAAGAATGGGGGTCATCGCCTCGACCGCGGCTTTGGTGCCGGCATAGACGCCATAGGTCGGCTGAAGCAGCCCGACGACGCTGGACGAGAAGTTCACGATCCGGCCGCCGTCGCGGAGACGCTTGGCCGCCTCGCGCAAGGTGTTGAACGTGCCCTTCAGGTTGATCGCGATCTGGCGGTCGAACAGCGTATCGTCGCTGTCGGCGATCGTCGCGAGCGTCATGATGCCGGCATTGTTGATCAGCACGTCGACGCCGCCAAAGGCGGTCTCGGCAGAGTCGAACATGCGGCGTACGGCCTGCACATCGGAGATGTCGGCCTGCGCGGCGACGGCTCGCCCGCCGACTGCCTCGATCTTGGCCACCACCGCCTCGGCCGAAGCGGCGTTGCCGGCATAGTTCACCACAACGGTGAGACCGTCCTTGCCGAGGCGTTCGGCAACAGCTGCGCCGATACCGCCGGAGGCGCCCGTCACGATAGCGACTTTCTGTGTCTGATTGGCCATTGTCTGTCTCCTTCATCTCGCCGGCGCCGTTGTGGCTGCCGATGAAGGCAAAATGCATCTTCCGCCTGATAAGATAATCATGCATAATTCGGCATCACTGTCCGACAGGTCGTATAATGGATCGATTCGACGCCATGCGCGTCTTCACCCGCATCGTCGAGCGCAGGAGCTTTACCAGAGCCGCCGATGACCTCGGCCTGCCGCGTTCATCCGTGACGGACGCCGTGCAGGGATTGGAGGCGCGGCTTGGTGTCCGGCTACTGCAGCGGACCACCCGTCAGGTCAGCCCGACACTGGATGGCGAGGCCTATTACCAACGATGCGTCAGCCTGATCGCCGATATGGAGGATGCCGAAGGCGCCTTCGTCGGCGCCAAACCGTCAGGCCTCATCCGCGTCGACGTGCACGGCACGCAAGCGCGGCACTTCCTTTTGCCCGGCCTGCCACGCTTTCGCGAAATGTACCCCGGCATCCGCCTGCATTTCAGCGAAGCGCACCAGCCCGTCGATCTGATCCGGGAGGGGTTCGATTGTATTTTGAGAGCGGGCGAGCTAGCCGACAGTTCGCTGATCAAGCGACGGCTGGCGACGCTGGAGCGCGGCACCTTTGCCAGCCCGGACTACCTCCGGCGGCTTGGCACCCCGGAAACACCCGAGGATCTCGACGGCCACGAAATGATCGGGCTGCTCGCCCCCGACACCACCGAGGTCATTCCTCTGGCATTCCAGATCAAAGGGAAAGTGCATCGCATCACGCTGCCTGCCATGATGACGGTGACCGGCCCGGAGACGAACGTCGCCGCCGCGTGCCTCGGCCTTGGGCTGATCCAGGTGCCGCGATATCGTGTCGTCTCGGAACTGGCGAATGGTTCCCTTGTCGAAGTCCTGTCCGACTTTCCACCGACACCGCTGCCGGTTCACGCGCTTTATTCGCACAAGCACCAACTGTCGCCGCGTTTGCGGGTGTTCATCGACTGGGTGGCGCAGCAGTTCCGCGATAGGACCGCACCGGCTGAATGACGCCGTGCGGCATGCTCGATGGGCCGGCCGCATCGGTATCCTTCTTGAGGACTGGGAGCCGCGCTATGCCGGGCCGACGCTTCTCCATACGTCGGCCTAAAACGATCGGGCGCTGACGCAATCTCGTGCAATACCAAGGTCATGCCGGTCGGCAGACGTCCAGCTTCAAGCGGATGATCGTCCGCGTGGAAGCACGGCATGATTTGAATCAAAGCGGATCGCCGTGCGGGCCTTAATGGTGAGCGCCTCGACGCCGACACCACGGAAGGGCGCTCCAAAGTCAAAACCATCAAGATATCGACTCTCAAAAAGCGCTGAAAGGTGCGATGCGGTCCGTGATCATGCCGGCGAAGCCGTGGCCGGATCCTCGCGGACCAAGACGAACTGCCATCGACAAAGGAGCCAATCATGGCCTATGCAACGACAAATCCCTATACAGGCGAAGTGCTGAGAACCTTCCCGGACGCCGCGGACGCGGAGGTGACGCAAGCGATCGAGAGCGCGCACAAGGCGTTCCTGTCCTGGCGCGAAACCTCCTTCACCGAGCGCGCCAAGGTGATGCAAAAGGCTGCCGACCTGCTGCGGAAGGATGCGGAGTCCTATGCCAGCATCCTGACCACCGAGATGGGCAAGCTTCTCTCCGAGGCCAAAGCCGAAGTCGAGCTTTCGGCGGAGATTTTTGAGTATTACGTCGCCAATGCCGAGAGGCTGCTCGCGCCTGAAGCCTTGCCTGTTGCGCACGCGGCCGAGGGAACGGCGCTCCTGGTGCACGAACCGCTCGGCGTGCTGCTTTGCATCGAACCCTGGAACTTTCCTTACTACCAGATCGCCCGCATCATCGCGCCGCAGCTTTCCGCCGGCAACACGATGCTGCTCAAGCATGCCTCGAACGTGCCGCAGAGCGCGGCTGCCTTCGAAACGCTGATGAAGGAAGCCGGCCTTCCCGATGGCGCTTTCAAGAACCTCTACGCCACGCGCTCGCAGATCGAGCTCATCCTCAACGATCCGCGTGTCCACGGCGTGGCGCTGACCGGCTCGGAGGGCGCCGGGTCGATCATCGCGTCGCAGGCCGGCAAGGCGCTGAAGAAGTCGACGATGGAACTCGGCGGCGCCGACGCCTTCGTCGTGCTGGCCGACGCGGACATGCAAAAGACGGTCGACTGGGCCGTCTTCGGGCGCCACTGGAACGGCGGACAGGTCTGCGTGTCGTCCAAACGCATGATCATTGTCGACGAGGTCTACGACGAGTTCCTGGACCGCTACCGGGAGGGCGTTGCAGGCCTGGTTGCCGGGGATCCCTTCGATCCGAAGACGACCCTTGCCCCGCTCTCCTCGCAGGGCGCGGCCGACGAGATCAAGGACAAGATCCGCCAGGCCGTCTCCCTCGGCGCCAAGGCGCAGGAGATCGGCCCCAGCGTCCCGAACCAAGGCGCCTTCGTCCAGCCGACGATCCTGACGGAGGTCGGCGAGGACAATCCGGCTCGTCATTGGGAGTTCTTCGGGCCTGTCTCGATGGTGTTCCGGGCAAAGGACGAGGACGACGCTGTGCGCATTGCCAACGATTCCCCTTCGGGCTTGGCGGCTCGGTCTTCACCTCGAATCCCGCGCATGGTGCAGAAGTAGCCAAGAAGATCTCCACCGGCATGGTGTTTGTGAACCACCCGACCATGGTCAAGGCGGATCTTCCCTTTGGCGGCGTCCGGCGCTCCGGCTACGGCCGCGAACTGCTTGGTCTCGGCATCAAGGAGTTCGTCAACCACAAGCTCATCGACGTCGTCGATATCGACGCCCCGTTCTAACTGCATCACCGGACAGGCGATCCTGACCGATGGCGGCATGGTCGCCGCTGAGCGGAACGCCCGCCGGGTTTTCAAGCGATTCTCCAGCACAATTCAGCCAACCCAGGAGGTTTCAATGGCGAAGACAATGAAGGCGGCGGTCGTCCGCGAGTTCGGCCAACCACTGATAATCGAAGAGGTCTCGGTGCCGACGGTCGGTCCGGGGCAGATTCTCGTCAAGATCGCCGCAACGGGCGTCTGCCACACGGACCTCCATGCCGTTGACGGCGACTGGCCGGTCAAGCCGAAGCCTCCCTTTATCCCGGGTCACGAGGGTGTAGGGCACGTCGTCGCGGTCGGCGCGGGCGTCCGGCACGTCAGGGAGGGCGACCGCGTCGGCGTACCTTGGCTCTACACCGCATGCGGCCATTGCAAGCACTGCCTCGGCGGTTGGGAAACGCTCTGCCAGGAGCAGCAGAACACGGGCTATTCCGTAAACGGCAGCTTCGCCGAATATGTGCTCGCCGACCCCGACTATGTCGGACACCTCCCCGACAATGTGAGCTTCGTCGACGTCGCGCCGATCCTCTGCGCCGGCGTCACGGTCTACAAGGGGCTCAAGGTCACGGACACCAAACCGGATGATTGGGTGGTTATCTCCGGTATCGGCGGCCTCGGCCATCTGGCGGTCCAGTACGCCAAGGCCATGGGTCTCAATGTGGTCGCGGTCGACATCGATGATGACAAGCTTGACCTCGCCAGACGACTCGGCGCCGCGCTGACCGTGAACGCCCGCAAGGCCGATCCGATTGCCTTTGTGAAGAAGGAAGTAGGCGGCGCCCAGGGCGTGCTGGTCACCGCCGTCTCGCCCAAGGCCTTCGAGCAGGCGCTCGGCATGGTCGGTCGCGGCGGGACGGTGTCGCTCAACGGCCTGCCGCCGGGCGATTTCCCCCTGTCGATCTTCGACACGGTGCTCAACGGTGTGACGGTGCGCGGCTCGATCGTAGGAACCCGCCTCGACCTGCAGGAAGCCCTGAACTTCGCGGGGGAAGGCAAGGTCAAGGCGACCGTCGCGACGGACAGGCTCGAAAACATCAACGACGTCTTCACCCGGATGCACCACGGCGACATTCAAGGACGCATCGTGCTCGATTTCCAGGGGTAGTGGTCCCTGTCGTCCGGCGAACGGTGGCTGGCTCCGCAACCGCGCCTCGACTCCAGACGAGGCAGATGGCCGTGATCCTTCTGCCAAATTGTGCGTTGTTGCTTGGTGCGCCGAGGAGACGAACGGTGTTTGCAGATTTCAGAGCCACCAGCTTGCAACTGGACGACACGACCATTTTCGCAAGGGTCGGCGGGACAGGTCCGCCGCTGCTGCTTCTTCATGGTTTTCCAGAAACGCATCTGATGTGGAGGGATATCGCCGCAGCATTGGCGCCCCGCTTCACCGTGGTCGCCGCCGACCTGCGAGGCTATGGGCAAAGCGGGTGCCCGGTCTCCTCTGCCGATCATAGCCCATACACCAAACGCACCATGGCCGGCGACATGGTTCAAGTCATGAAGCGGCTAGGGTTTGAGCGGTTCATGGTTGCTGGGCATGATCGTGGCGGACGGGTCGCCTATCGTCTGGCGCTCGATCACCCTCATGAAATCTCCAAAGTCGCGGTCCTCGACGTCATCCCCACCGCCGCCGCGTGGGACAGGGCGGACGCCAGACTGGCTCTCGGCTTCTGGCCGTGGAGCCTTCTTGCGCAACCGGAGCCTCTGCCGGAGCGACTGATAGGCGCGGCGCCCGATGCCATCGTCGACAATGCGATTGCCCAGTGGGGATCGTCCGCAGAAATGTTCTCTGCGAACGTCAGGGGCGCCTATGTCGATGCACTTCGCGATCCCGCTCATGTTCATGCGATTTGCGAGGAGTATCGAGCCGCCGCCACGATCGATCGTGAACATGACGCGTTGGACCAGGCAAACGGTCGTCGCATCGAGTGTCCGCTGCTGGCACTATGGAGCGGCGGAGGCAGCCTGGAGAACTGGTATGCGGAGGAAGGCGGGCCGCTGGCTATTTGGAGAAAATGGGCCGACAGAGTTGAAGGAAGTCCGGTCCCGGGCGGACACTTCTTTCCAGAAGAGTACCCTCACCAGACCGCAGCAGCTCTCTCAAGATCCTTCGAAGGCGAAGTAGGGGGAGAGCAATAGGGGGGACAAATAGGGGAATGACGCGCGGGACAGAGTGTGGATAGTGTGGGGGCGCAAGTTGCACGGGATCTCGGGATACGCTCGGCGATCCGCGACCGGGTTATCTCCGGTATTCGCCCATCCGGGGTCAAACATGCTCGGTAAAAAATGAAGACGATCTCCACGGCCAGGCCTCTGATATGCAGCCTCGTATTTGTCGGGGGTTGCGCATCGCCCTTCCACGCATCCGTTGATGCCGCGAAATACGACAAGATGAGCTGCGTCGAACTCAACGTCGCCATGGGCGAAGTCGCCAAGGAGATGTCGGCGACCGCGATCACCCGGGGCAAGGTCGCTCAGACCAAAATTCCGGGCTGGCTATGGGGAGGCCGGCGTGTCGCCTCTACCGTCACTGCCCGCCAGAGTGCGAAAATCGAGCAGTTGCGGCAGCAGGAGGCTGCGATCGCAGCGGTGAGACGAAGCAAGTGCTGATTGCGGAATTATGTCCGCTCCATGAACGCGGTCATCATCGTCCCGGCTTTCTTGGCGACACGGCCAAGCCGAGGAAAACGAGGACGGCCTGATTGAGGCGCAGGATGTCCGCGTCGTCCAACCGCCCGATATGAGCGCCGACCTTGGATTTCGGGACAGTGGTGATTTTGTCCACCATCAGTCGGCAGACGGCGAGCAGCCCATTGCGCTCATTTGGTTCGACGGCCAGGCGGAACAATGGCGCATCCGTCTCGTCGGTCGTGAAGCCGCAGATGGTAATCGAATCCGTCGCGTCGAAACTGTCATCCTGGATGATGACGGCGGGACGCGGTTTGCCGGCGTAATCCTTGCCGCCGGCGACCATCCAGATATCGCCACGCTTCATTCATCGCCCCAATCCGATATCGCATCGATGAAAGCCTGATCGTCGCTTGCATGGGCGCTTGCCGCGACCGCCAGCGACTGGCGATGCGCTTCCGAACGGAAGGCCGGCGCACGCACGTCCGGCACCCAAATCTGTATCGGGCGCAGACCTTGCCGGCGCAGACGCTCACGATGTTCCCGCACCTTCATACCTGAGGACTTAGGCTTCGATGCCGAGGCCATGACGATTCTCCTTGGACGGTTACATGTAACCTATTGCGGAGGGCGTGCTTTGACCAGTCCCTTCGCTGGAAAGCTCTCGCCGGGGCTACGACTGCAGCTGCATATAGTGCCGGTCATCGCCGGCCGTGACTCGCGGCTATTGCGTGCCATGTTATCCTATTGCCTTCAGCCGCTTGGCGATCGCCTTGAGATCGAGAAGAAGAGCGGCGGCGGTGTCGTAGCCGTAAGCATTGCGGCGTTCGATTTCGGTCTCCACCTCGTGCCACGCGGCCTCGCCGCGCTGCATGATCACATCGAGCCGAGCGCGGCGGGCGCGCTCCTGTTTCGCTCCCCGCCGTTTCCTTTCGGCCTCCTGCCGCTCGCTCTGCTTGCGCTCTCGGGTCTCACGGATCGCGTCGGCGCGGGCACGCAGTTCGCCGGCCGAGCGTGGAGCGATGGCGGATCCGGGCCGCGGAGGCTTCCAAAGCGCCCGCAGCGCCTGCCGATCCGCTTCGCCGAGTGGACGGTCTATCGCCCGAAACTCGTAATACTGGTATTCGCTCATGACTGCGTTCGCGTGATTTTGATAATAACGACCCCACCGGCAAGCCGGCGACCGTGATTCAGACCGGATGCAGAATACCATCCGTTTCGAGAATGCGAAGCGCCTCGACGAGCGTCTTGCCGGCGTAAAGCCGCCACCATTTTCCCGTATGCCGCATCCAGTAGATATCGAAATTGTCTGGCCCCATGCGGTCGATGCGGGCGAAAGGTGCGTCGAACTCCTCGCCGCGATTGTGTTCCATGCCCGACCTGTAGCGCTGGACAAAGCGATATCGTCCCGCCATCCATGCGCCACGGATGTCAATGACATGGTTCCATTCATTCGGCCTGATTTCCGGCAGGAAGCGCGGCTTCAAGATGTCTCGAATGAAGGCCTCGCAAGCCGTGACGATCGCTTGCTTCTCCAATTCATCGATCGCTGCTGGCCGTGCAGCCCGAGCCGTCCTGATCCACTGCTTCTTTCGGGTCATCGCGTGATCCGTATTTCCTAGGCCTTTGCGCGTGGTGGCTTCGCGAGGAAGTGCTGAGCACTGTTGCCGATCTGCACTTCGTCTGACAAGCCGTTTGCCACGCTGCTGTGTTGCGGTCGCATCGCCAGTTTGCCGATCATCCGGCGGATAAATGGCCTGCGGTCCATCGTCGCGCAATGGAGACCTCAGACCGACGCCCCGGATTGGTGCGCGGCGATTGCGCTCAGAAAGATCTGGCCGAATTCCCTGAGCTTCGCGGCGCCGACGCCATTGACCGCGGCGAAGGCGTCCAGGTCGCGCGGGCAGCGTTCGGCCATATCGATCAGTGTGCGATCGGAGAAGATCACGAAGGCCGGCACCTGGCGCTCCCGGGCGAGACGCAGCCGTACCGCCTTGAGCGTGGCCAACAGCGCGGTATCCAGGTCTTGCGTGCCCGCGGCGGCACCCTGAGCAAGACGCAACTTGGCGCGCGAGGTGCGGCTCCGCGTCTCGACACGATACCGGAACGGGATCTCGCCACGGCTGAGCGCATGACCCTTTTCGGCGATGGCGAGGCCACCATGGCCACCTGGATCCGGCATCAGAAACCCTCCAGCGACGAGTTGGCGGATCAGCGACAACCACATGTCCTTCTTGTGCGCCACACCGGTCCCGAAGCAGGCGGGCCTGTGGTGGTTTCTGGCCAGGACCTTCTCGGTTTCATGGCCGAGCAGAACATCGACGACATGGGCAGCACCAAAGCGCTCGCCGGTCTGCGTGATGGCGGCGAGGATGATCCGTGCCTCCGCCTCGCCATCCGCACGCGGCGTCTGGTCAAGGCAGTTGTCGCAATTGCCGCAGGACGGCGCGTCTTCACCGAAATAGCCGAGCAGAACCCGGCGGCGGCATTCAGCCGTCTCGCAATAGCCGATTAAGGTGTCGAGCCGGCCATGCGAGCGCCGCTTGTGCTCGGCCGATGCATCTTCGTCCTCGATGAAGAGCCGGCGCATGCGGATATCGCCGAGGCCGAACAGCATATGCGCCTCCGCAGGCCGCCCGTCGCGACCCGCGCGCCCGATTTCCTGATAGTAGGCTTCGAGGCTGCCCGGCAGATCGGTGTGGAAGACATAGGCGACGTCAGGCTTATCGATGCCCATGCCGAAGGCGATGGTCGCCACCATCACGACGCCGGACAAGGTCATGAAAGCGTTTTGATTCCCTTCACGCGCGTCCTTGCTCATGCCGGCATGATAGGCCAGCGCGCGCACGCCGTTCTGTTCGAGGAACGCTGCCGTCTCTTCCGTCTTCTTGCGCGACAGGCAGTAGACGATGCCGCTGCGGCCGGCATGACGCTGCACGAAATCCAGCAACTGGCGCTTGCTGTTCTGTTTGGCCTCGATGCCAAGCTTGATGTTCGGCCGGTCGAAACCCAGCACCAGGCTCTCGACGCGCCCGGCGAACAGCCGCGCGGCAATGTCGGTGCGCGTCGCCTCGTCCGCAGTTGCCGTCAGCGCGATGATCGGCACGTCGGGGAAGATGCCGCTGAGCCGCGACAGGTCTTCATAGTCGCGCCGGAACGCCGGCCCCCATTGCGAGATGCAATGCGCCTCGTCGATAGCGATCAGCCGGATATCGAGCCTGGCGAGCGCCTCAAGCATCCGTTCGGTCATCAGCCGCTCCGGCGCGAGATAGAGCAGGCGTGTCTGGCCCGAGGCCACGCGTCGCCATGCGGCGACATTGGCATCGCGGTCGAGCGAGGAATTGATCGTATCGGCGGCCACGCCGGCAAGGCGCAATGCGGCGACCTGGTCCTGCATCAGGGCGACCAGCGGCGAAACGACAATGGTGAGCCCGCCCAGGACCAGCGCCGGGACTTGGTAGCAGAGCGATTTGCCGGCGCCGGTCGGCATGACTGCCAGCACATGACGCCTAGCCAGCAGCGCCTCCATCACAGCGGCCTGGCCTGGACGGAAATCATCGAAGCCGAACACGTCCTTCAAGACGCGCCGCTTGGGATCCTCTACCGGGACGCTCGCCGTCGATGCCTGCATCAGGGAATTTCTATGATCGCCGCCGCCCGAAAAGGCAGCGTGGGAACGACCGAGGGCAGCGGCGACATGACCTGCCGAAGTTCCCTGGCGAATCGCCAGGTGATTGCCTGAACCGCAGATTCGAGCATTTGTACTCCCCTCAAGTCCTGTCTCCCCAGCACCACCTGAAGGAACATCTCCCTCATTGGCGGATGTGGTACCGTGTTTCCAGCCCCTATTCGCTTTGGCTGTGAATATCGCGTCGGCTCGAGGCGGTTAATCCTATCTTCATCATGATTCGGCAGGTTCAGGTCCTGCGGTGATGTTTTGCGTACCGCGGCGCCACAAGCGCCCAGGCAACACGCCCGCGTCTCTCCGGAGGCGCGGGCTTTTCGTTTGCGGGATGTGCTGGAAGGAAGCGGCGCAAACAGGTGGTCCGGCCCTTTGGGCCGGGCACACGCCGCGGCGCAATGACCTGCGTTCGCGCACCCTCAGTCGATAAAATCGGCGCGATGCGGCGTAAAACTGTCGACCAGGCGGCCCGCCTCGAGCGCCTTGACGCCGTGGACCAGGTTGGAAGGGACAATGAAGCTGCTTCCCGCTTCCAGGATTTCGGTCCTGCCGTCGATGGTGACCTCGAAGCGGCCTTCGGCGACGTAGCTCGCCTGGACATGCGGGTGCGAATGCAGCGCACCGACACCGCCCTTGTCGAAACCGAACTCGACCATCATCAGCTCGTCCGTGTGCAGCAGCACGCGCCTGCGATTGCCATCCGGGGTCGGCGTCCATGCGCCCTCGCCGGCATGCGAAAAGATCTTCGTTCCGGTCATCGCCAAATCCTCATCACGCCTTGCGCCTCATCGCGCCAGCCAGCCGCCGTCCACCGGCACCACGGCACCATGCATGTAGTTGGACGCCGGCGCCAACAGGAAGACGGCCGCGTCGCCGATGTCGTCCGGCCTACCCCAGCGCCCGGCCGGAGTGCGTGCCAGGATGGCGGCGCTGCGCTCTGAATCGACACGCAGCGCCTCGGTGTTGTTGGTTTCGATATAGCCGGGCGCAATGCCGTTGACGTTGATGCCTTTCGGCGCCCATTCGCAGGCGAGCAACCGCGTGATGCCGAGCGCGCCATGTTTCGAGGCGGTGTAGGAGGCGACGCGGATGCCGCCCTGGAAACTCAGCACGGAAGCGATATTGACGATCTTGCCGCGCCGTCCGGGATCGGCGAACACGCGTCTGGCGAAGGCCTGGCTAAGGAAGAAAACCGTGTTCAGGTTGACGTCCATGACGTCGTTCCAATCGGCTTGCGTCAGATCGACAGCGTTGGCGCGCCGGATGATGCCGGCATTGTTGACCAACCCGTCGATCGGCCCCACTTCGTCCCAAACCCGGTTGAACATGGCCCTGGCTTCCCCAGAATCGGCAAGGTCGCAGTATGCAGCCTCGAAATCTCCGCCCACCGCCGCGACCTTCTGCGCCGTGTCGTCCATGGCCGAACGGCCGACGCCGACCACCGCGCCACCGGCGCGCGCGATCGACAGGGCGATGCCCTGGCCGATGCCGGTGTTGGCGCCGGTGACGAGGATGCGCTTGCCGGCCAGGCTGAAAGCCGAGAGATCGCTCACCGCAGGTCCTCCATCGCTACCGGATCGACATCGGTATAATCGACATTGTCGCCGGCCATTGCCCAGATAAAGGCATAGTTGGAGGTACCGGAGCCCGAATGGATCGACCATCCCGGCGACAGCACCGCTTCTTCATTGCGCATGACAAGATGGCGGGTCTCGTCCGGCTCGCCCATGAAATGAAACACGCGCGCCGCCTCCGGCAGGTCGAAATAGAGATAAGCCTCCATGCGCCGGTCATGCACATGGCACGGCATGGTGTTCCAGACCGAGCCAGAGGCAAGCTGGGTCATGCCGACGACGAGCTGGCAGGTTTTCACGCCTTCGGCATGGATGAACTGGAAGATCGAGCGCTCGTTGCAGGTCGCCTGGCTGCCGAGGTCGAGCCGCTTGGCATCGCCGATGCGGATCAGCCGGCTGGGATAGCTCTGATGCGCCGGCGCGCTGAGCAGATAGAACTTGGCCGGCTCGGCCGGATCGACCGAGGCGAACGACACCTCACTGGCGCCCATGCCGAGATACAGCATGTCGCGCGCCTGCATCTCGTAGGACTGGCCGCTCGCCTTCACCATGCCGGCGCCGCCGATGTTGACGGCGATCAATTCGCGGCGATCGAGAAAGTTGCTGGTCCCTGTCGGCTTGATCGCCTCCAGCGAAAGCGGTGTCCCGGCTGGCATGGCGCCGCCGACGATCATGCGGTCGTAGTGGGTATAGGTCAGGCCGACGCGGCCTGGCTGGAACAGGCCTTCGATCAGGAAGTTGTGACGGAGTTCGTCCGTTCCCATCGCCGCAGCGGTAACGGGGTCGATGGCGAAACGCGAGGTGAAATCCGTGTGATTGTCGGTCTGGTTCATTACTGCCTCATTGATCATTCGGTTGCCGCGGCCTTGACCGAGTCGGCGTAAAAAACCTGGCGTGCGTGCAAGCGCTCGCGATAGCGCTGCTGGCTGGCGGTGAGATGCGCGCGCATGGCCTCGCGAGCGGCCTCGGCATCGCCTGATGTAATGGCGTTCAGGATCACCAGATGCTCGCGTTGCAGCCCGCGCTGATAGACGTCGGATTGGGCGAGTTCGGTGGACCAGGGTGACGTCACGTCGCAAGGAATGGCGCGCCGGCCGAGCACGTCGAGCATCTCGACATAGAACGGGTTGTTGGTGGCGCTGGCGATCGCGCGGTGGAAGGCAAGGTCGGCTGGACCCGTCGGCTCGCTGTTCAAGAGCAGCCGTTCGAATTCGAAGAAAGCTTCCTGGATTTCCGCTTCCTGCGCGGCGTTGCGACGGACGGCGGCCAGCCCGGCGGATTCGATCTCGATCGCCAGGCGCACTTCGAGCACGTTGAGCGCGATCGAATCCTTGCTGCCCATATCCGCGGCAAGCGCGCCGAACATCGTCGAGATATGCTCGGTGACGAAGACGCCGGCGCCCTGGCGCGGCTCGACCAGCCCGTCGGCGGCAAGCTTGGCCAGCGCTTCGCGGATGACGGTGCGGCTGACCCCGAAGGTTTCGGTCAGCTGACCCTCCGTCGGCAGCTTTTGACCCGGCTGGATTTCGCCCGCCTGCAACTGCTTGCGGATCGCCGCGACCACGGTCTCCGACAGCTTGGGCTTGCGTTCGACCTTCAGGCTGGTCGCCGTATCCGATGCCATTGCCAACCCCTATTTGAACACATTCGGCAGCCATAGCGAGATGGCCGGGATGTATGTGACGAGCCCCAGCACCACGAGGCCTGCCCCATAGAACGGCCAGATCGAGCGCATCGCTTCCCAGACGGATATCTTGCCCACCGCGCACGCCACGAACTGCACTGCGCCCACCGGCGGCGTGTTCAGCCCGATACCGAAATTGAGGATCATGATGACGCCGAAATGCACCGGATCGACGCCGTAGGCCTGCGCCACGGGCAGGAAGATCGGCGTGCAGATAATGATCGTCGGCCCCATGTCCATGAAGGTGCCGAGGAACAGCATCAGGAGGTTGAGTATCAAAAGCACGACCAGCGGATCCTCCGAGATCGCGTTCATGGAGGCTATCAGCGCTGCCGGCACTTTCAGGAAGGCCATCAACCACGAGAACGCCGCCGCCATGCCGATAATGAGCAGCACCATGGCCGTGGTGCGCACGGCGCCATGGGTGGCATGGACGAAACCTTCCCAAGTCATCTGCCGGTAGACGAAGACGGTAACGAGCAACGCATAGATCACGGCGATGCAGGAACTCTCGGTGGCCGTGAAGACGCCCGATCGCACGCCGCCGAAGATGATCGCGATCAGCAGCAGGCCGGGCACCGCGACGGCGAAGAGATGCGCGACGGCGGTGAAGCCCGGAAACGGCTCGGTCGGGTAGCCGCGGGAGCGCGCCACGAAATAGGCGGTTGTCATCAGTGCCAGGGCCAGGAGCAGGCCCGGGATGACGCCGGCCGTGAACAGGTCGGCGATGGAGATCTTTCCGCCCGCCGAGATCGAGTAGATGATCATGTTGTGCGACGGCGGCAGGAGCAACGCGATCAGCGCCGCCATCGAGGTGACGTTGACCGCGTAATCCGCTCCATATCCACGCTCCTTCATCTGCGGGATCATCAGGCCGCCTACCGCCGCTGCTTCCGCCACCGCGGAGCCCGAAATGCCGCCGAACAATGTAGCGGTCGCGATGTTGACCTGGCCGAGGCCGCCGCGCATGTGACCGACGAGCGAGCCGGCGAAGGCAACGATCTTGCTGGCGATGCCGCCGCGCACCATCAAGTCGCCGGCGTAGATGAAAAAGGGAATCGCCAGCAGCGAAAAGACGCTCATGCCGGAATTCAGGCGTTGGAACACGATGAGCGGCGGCAGGCCCATGTAGAGGACGGTGGCAAAGCTGGCGACGCCGAGGCAGAAAGCGATCGGCGTGCCAATAAGCATCAGAAGGGTGAAGACGCCGAAGAGTATCCAGAGTTCCATGGTCAGACCTTCACGTTCGCCGTATCGAGTTCGGCTGCGGCTTCCGCCGGCGGCAGTTCATCGAGCGCATCGTCGACCGGCGCGCCGGAGAGGCGAAGCACGATGCGCTCCAGCGTGAAGAGCACGATGAGCGCGCCGCCCGCGACAAGGGGGACGTAGTCCCAGGCCCCCGATATGCCGAGCGACGGCAAGGTGGCGCCCCAGGTCAGTGCGACCAGCTGGCTGCCATACCAAATCATGCCGATGCCGAAGGCGAGCGCGACGAGATCCGAGATCATCCTCAGCCAGCGCTTGCCGCCCTTCGGCAGCACGTAGAGCAGGACGTCGAAGCCGAGGTGATAGTTCTCGCGCACCCCGACGGCAGCGCCGAGGAAAATGAACCAGCTCATCAGCATAACCGAGCCCTGCTCGGTCCAGCTCGGCGAGCGGTTCAGAACATAGCGGCCAAACACCTGCCAGGCGACGAAGGCGGTCATCAGCACCAGCCCGATGCCGGCGATCCATAGCGCCGCCGTGCTGACGCGTGACATCACGCGCGCGACGCCGGACAGGGGCGATCTCTGTTCTGGGCTGGAGGTCACCGGTTCTCTCCGCAAGAGGATGGCGGCGCGGGGTGCCCGCGCCGCCGCTTGATCACTGCACGGCCTTGATGGCCTCGACCATGGCCTTCAGCTTGTCGTCCTTGACGTGCTTCTCGTAGACCGGACCCATCGCGTCGATGAAGGGCTGCTTGTCAGGCGTTGTGATCTGCGAACCGGCGGCCTCGACCTTGGCGCGCGATTCCTTGACCTTGGCGGCCCACAGTTCACGCTGCTTGGCGACGCTTTCCTTGGCGGCCGCCTTGAAGACCGCCTGGTCTTCCGGCGTCAGCTTGTCCCAGCTCGACTTCGCCATGACGAAGGCTTCCGGCACCATCGTGTGCTCGTCGAGCGAATAGAACTTGGCGACTTCCGCATGCTTGGCGGTGTCGTAGCTCGGAAAATTGTTCTCGGCGCCGTCGATGACCCCGGTCTCGATCGCCGAATACACCTCGCCATACGGCATCGGCGTCGCGTTGGCGCCGAGCGCCGCCACCATGTCGACGAAGATGTCGGACTGGATGACGCGGAACTTCATGCCGGCCAGATCGGCTACGGAGTTGATCGGCTTCTTCGAATTGTAGAAGGAGCGCGCGCCGCCGTCATAAAAGGCGAGCAGCACCAGCCCGACCTGTTCGAACGCCGCCGCGATCTGGTCGCCGACCGCTCCGTCCATGACCTTGTGCATATGGTCCTCCGAGCGGAAGATGTAGGGCAGCGAGGGCACGGTGGTTTCGGGGATGAGCCCGTTGAACGGCGCCATCGAGATGCGGTTGAGGTCGATCACGCCGGAGCGCACCTGCTCGATCGTGTCCTTTTCCTCGCCGAGCTGCGCGGAATGATAGAGGTCGACCGCATAGCGGCCGGCCGTGCGTTCCTTGACAAGCTCGCCGAAATATTTGACCGCCTCGACTGTCGGATAGCCGTCCGGGTGCGTGTCGGACGAGCGCAGGACCGTCTGGGCGCTTGCCGTTCCGGCCATCAGTGCGGCGGCAAGCAGCGTAGCTCCCGCCAGTTTTGAAAAATGCAACATGACTTCCTCCCTTTTAAGACCTGACGCCCGGCTCAGAGCCGATACGCCTTTTTCGCAAGCGTGTAGGCAAGTTCCTGCGCCAACTCATGCGCCTCGTCTTCGCGGAGCCGGTGCTCGGCGACGAGACGCGCAAGAAATGCGCAATCGACCCGGCGCGCCACATCGTGGCGAGCCGGAATGGATGGAAAGGCGCGGGTGTCGTCGTTGAAGCCGACGGTGTTGTAGAAGCCGGCCGTCTCGGTGGTCATCTCGCGGAACCGGCGCATGCCCTCCGGGCTGTCGTGGAACCACCAGGCCGGCCCGAGTTTCAGCGCCGGGTAGACGCCCGCGAGCGGCGCCAGCTCGCGCGCATAGCTGGTCTCGTCGAGCGTGAAGAGGATGATTGTAAGGTCGCGCTCCAACCCGACGCTGTCGAGCAGCGGCTTCAACGCCGTCGCATAATCCGTTCTGGTCGGGATATCGAAACCCTTGTCCCTGCCGAACCTCTGAAAGACGGAAGACGAATGATTGCGCCAGGAGCCGGGATGGATTTGCAGGACCAGGCCATCGTCGCGGCTCATCTTGGCCATTTCGGTCAGCATCTGGGCGCGAAACAGTCTTCGCTCGCGCTCGTCATCCGAGCCCTGGCGGACGCGGTTGAACAGCTCCTGCGCGGCGGCATCCGACAGATTGGCGGTCTCCGCTGTCGGATGGCCGTGATCGGACGCGGTTGCGCCAAAGCTCTTGAAGAAGGCTCGTCTCTGGCGATGCGCATCGAGATAGCCGGTCCAGGTGCCGGTGTCGCAGCCGGTGATGTCGCCGAGCCGATCGAGATTGGCCGAAAAGCCTTCGAAGTCTGGATCGACGACCGCATCCGGCCGGTAGGCGGTGACGACACGGCCCTGCCAGCCGCTGTCGCGGATCGCCTTGTGCCAATCGAGATCGTCGAGCGCGCCCTCCGTCGTCGCGATGACCTCGATGTTGAAGCGCTCGAACAAAGCGCGGGGACGATAATCCTCACGCTGCAGCAGCGCCGCGATCGTATCGTAGTGCCGGTCCGCCGTCTCGGCGCTCAGTGGCTCGTCGATGCCGAACAGATGGGCAAGAACATGGTCGAGCCACAGCCGCGTCGGCGTGCCGCGGAACAGATAATAGTGCTCGGCGAAGCGCCGCCAGATCGTCCTGCCGTCGCTCTCCACCGGTGAGCCGTCCCGGGTCGAAACACCAAGATCCTCAAGGCGGACACCCTGGCTGAACAGCATGCGGAAGATGTAGTGGTCCGGCACAACAAGCAATTGCGCCGGACCGGGAAACGCCTCGTTGAGCGCATACCAACGCGGATCGGTGTGACCGTGCGGGCTGACGATCGGCAGATCCTTGACAGATGCATAGAGATCGCGGGCAAGCGAAAGCGGACGCGCCTCCGACGAAAACAGCAAATCCGGATCGGTCAATGCGGCCACGTCGTTCCTCCCAACCCGACCATCGGTAGGATCGGAAATAAGTAATGTCAACATACAAAAACTAGATTGTTGTATGATGACTTTACGCGACGATCCCATTGTGCGAAAGGGTATCGAATGTTACGCCGCCAGCCAGCCCTCCCTTCGGCGATCTCGATCAGACACGCTGCACAATGACCAACAGACGCCTTTCCAACAGCACGCGGCAGGCATTGCCGGCTTCGGTAGCGATCCCCGGATACGCCCGCGACCGCGTCGTGCCCGGCATCGCCCATCTCGGCGTCGGCGCGTTCCACCGCGCCCATCAGGCAGCCTATATCGACGACTGCCTGGCGGCTGGAGAGACGGATTGGGGCATTGTCGGCGTCTCGCTGCGCAGTGGCGACACACGCGACGCGCTGGCGCCGCAGGACGGGCTCTACACGCTGGCGGTCAGGGAGAGCGGCAGCGAAAGCCTGCGCGTCGTCGGCTCGATCCTGTCGATGCTGGTGGCTCCGGAAGATCCGGGCGCGGTGCTGGCTGCGCTGACCGATCCACGCACCCGTATTGTTACGCTGACGATCACCGAAAAGGCCTATCTCAGGGCAGCGGGTGGCGGACTGGACAAAACCCATCCCGACATCGTCCATGACTTGGCGAACCCGCAAATGCCGCGAACGGCGCATGGTTTTCTGGCCGAATCGCTTGCGCGCCGCCACGCTGCCGGTATCCAGCCATTCACCGTGCTCTGCTGCGACAATCTCCCGGCCAACGGCGCCACGCTGCACCGGCTGCTGGTCGAATTTGCGGCGCTGCGCAATCCCGATCTCGCCCGCCATATCGCCGATGAGGTGGCGTTTCCGTCGAGCATGGTCGATCGCATCGTGCCGGCGACCATCGATGCCGACCGGGCGCGGATCGCCGGCCAGCTTGGCGTCGAGGACGCCTGGCCGGTCATGACCGAACCGTTCTGCCAATGGGTGGTCGAAGACGATTTCCCTGCGGGCAGGCCGGCCTGGGAAAAGTTCGGCGTCACCATGGTCGGTGACGTCGGACCGTTCGAGGACATGAAGCTGCGCCTGCTCAACGGCTCGCACTCGGCCATCGCCTATCTCGGCCTGCTCAGCGGCCACGAGACGGTCGACCGCGCCTTCGCCGATCCGGCGATCCGGCAATTCGTCGACGGATTGTGGGCCGAGGCCATCCCGACGCTGCCGCAGGACGCCGGGCTCGACACGGCCGACTACACGGCCCAGCTCGCTAAGCGCTATTCGAACACCGCATTGGCCCACCGCACGGCGCAGATCGCCAATGACGGCAGCCAGAAACTGCCGCAGCGCATCGTTGCCTCGGCGATCGAGTGTGTCGAGGCCGGCGCCGCGCCGGAACATCTCATGCTGGTGGTCGCCGCCTGGATCGCAGCCTGCGAGGCGCGAGGCGAAGCCTTGCCGGAACACCATTTCACAGACCCGCTCGACTCAGCGCTGGCCGCGCTGGACACCCGGCACCTGTCGGCTAAGGAAAGCGCAACGGCGGTGTTCGACCTGGCCGGCTTCGCCAAGGGTGGCGCCGAGCGCCTGACGCTGGTCGACCTCGCGGCCGCCCATCTCGAACGCCTGCGGCGGGGCGGAGTGGCTGCTGCTTTCGCAGCCCTTGGCATTGGGAATGAAAAGCCATGAGGCAGAACTGCTCGGCGTCATGCGTGCGATGGAAGCGCTGACGGCGTGAGCCTATTTGCTCTGACCATCCAGCGTTTGCCGTGAAAAATAGTCGATACCTCTGGAGTTCCAGAACAGGCGAGCGCCCTTGCCGACTAGATTCTCATACGGAATGGTACCCATATCAAAACGGCTGTCGGCGGAACTGTCGCGATTGTCGCCAAGCATGAAGTAGCGGCCGGCCGGGACGACAACAGGCTGCGTGTTGTCGCCCATCGATCCGTCGATCATGTCGAGGACCGAATAAGAGACGCCGTTCGGTAATGTTTCGCGCTGCACTTTGGCCGACCGGATCTCATCGGAGGAGTAAGAACCGGTTTCTTCAAGCTTCACCGCCTGATCGTTGAGGTGAAGGACGCCGTCGATCATCTGGACCTTGTCGCCAGGAAGGCCGACGATGCGCTTGATGTAGTCGGTGCCGGGATCGGACGGCCGCCTGAAAACTGCAACATCGCCCAGCGCTGGCGCCGTGCCGAACGTCCGCCCTTCGATCGGCAGCAAGCCAAAGGGGACGCTGTAGCGGCTGTAGCCGTAAGCAAATTTGGAGGCGAAGAGATAGTCGCCGACCTCAAGCGTTGGCACCATACTGCTGGCTGGTATTGAGAATGGCTGAAACAGGAACGACCGGATCGCAAAAGCAGCCAGAGATGAGGCCAGAAACGCCAGCACCAGAACCGAAAGCCCATGTGAGTACCACTTGTCCGGCTTGAATCGATGCGCGAAGGGAACAACGAGCACCGCCGACAAGATCGCTATGCCGATACTTGAAAGATTGGCTAATCCGGAAAGATCGATGCCCGGCAACACCGGAAATCCGATGTAGCATATAGCGAAGCCAGCGACGCCGATCGCAACGAGGCTGATGACCGCCCATTTGCCGCTGCCAATCCAGAGAAATCCGGCAAACGGCCCGCCAAATAAAGACACAAGCGCCGTCGACCATTTCGACCGCGATTTTAATTCATTTGTCATCCGCCACCCCAAGCAAGAGAACCCAGACTGTTCAACAAACAAAAAGCGAGGCAAGCCCCGCTTCTTCAATCCATTGTTGAAGGCCGTTGTCAGGCCGGCAATATTGCGCCTTCGAGCGTGGTAAGCTGGCTAAGGAATTGCTCGGCCCTGCTGCGGGTCTGGTCGTCCTTGGCGTCGGCGACGTCTTCCTTGGCTTCCTGGATGCGGCGGGCAAGGTCGGCGCGGTCGATGTCGCCGACGGCTACCGCCGATTCGGCAAGCAGCGTGCACCCGGCCGGAACGATGTCGGCGAAGCCGCCGAACACGACATAACGCTCTTCCTTGCCTTGCGCGGTCTTCACCGTGACGACGCCCGGCTTGATCGTGGTCATGACCGGCGCGTGGTAGGCCATGACGGTCATCTCGCCTTCGGCGCCCGGAATGACGACGGATTCGACCTGCTCGGAAACCAGCAGCCGCTCCGGCGAGACCAGTTCGAATTTGAAAGCTTCTGCCATGATCGATCTAGCGAATGGTGAATGGTGAATGGTGAATGATCAAAAATGACCTTCACCTAGTCCCGATTTCCTGTCCGCTACTCCCCATTCACAATTCACTATTGACCATTCACCATCAAGCCGCTTCGGCCGCCAGGCGCTGTGCCTTCTCGACCGCCTCTTCGATGCCGCCGACCATGTAGAAGGCGGCTTCCGGCAGGTGATCGTAGTCGCCGTTGCAGAGGCCCTTGAAACCCTTGATGGTGTCGGCGAGGTCGACCAGCTTGCCCGGCGCGCCGGTGAACACTTCGGCGACGAAGAAGGGCTGCGACAGGAAGCGCTCGATCTTGCGGGCGCGGGCCACCGTCTGCTTGTCCTCTTCGGACAGCTCGTCCATGCCCAGGATGGCGATGATGTCCTGCAGCGACTTGTAGCGCTGCAGGATCGACTGCACCTGGCGGGCGACCTGGTAGTGCTCCTCACCAACGACCATCGGGTCGAGCATGCGCGAGGTCGAATCGAGCGGGTCGACGGCCGGGTAGATGCCTTTTTCCGAGATCGCGCGGTTGAGCACGGTCGTCGCGTCGAGGTGGGCGAACGAGGTTGCCGGCGCCGGGTCGGTCAGATCGTCGGCCGGCACGTAGATCGCCTGCACCGAGGTGATCGAGCCCTTGGTCGTCGTCGTGATGCGCTCCTGCAGCGCGCCCATGTCGGTGGCCAGCGTCGGCTGGTAGCCCACGGCCGAGGGAATGCGGCCGAGCAGCGCCGACACTTCGGAGCCGGCTTGCGTGAAGCGGAAGATGTTGTCGACGAAGAACAGCACGTCCTGGCCCTGGTCGCGGAAATATTCGGCAACCGTCAGGCCGGTCAGGCCGACGCGGGCGCGCGCACCCGGCGGCTCGTTCATCTGGCCATAGACGAGCGCCGCCTTGGATCCTTCGCCGCCGCCCTTCTTGTTGACGCCGGACTCGATGAATTCGTGATAGAGGTCGTTGCCCTCGCGGGTGCGCTCACCGACGCCGGCGAACACCGAGAAGCCGCCATGCGCCTTGGCGACGTTGTTGATCAGTTCCTGGATCAGCACGGTCTTGCCGACGCCGGCGCCGCCGAACAGGCCGATCTTGCCGCCGCGGGCATAGGGCGCGAGCAGGTCGAGAACCTTGATGCCGGTGACCAGGATCTGCGCTTCCGTCGACTGCTCGACATAGGTCGGAGCCGGCTGGTGGATGGAGCGCATCTCGATGCCGTCGACCGGGCCTGCCTCGTCGACCGGTTCGCCGATGACGTTGATGATGCGGCCGAGCATGCCCGGGCCGACCGGCACGGTGATCGGCGCGCCGGTGTCATAGACCTCCTGGCCGCGAACGAGACCTTCGGTCGAGTCCATGGCGATGCAGCGCACGGTGTTCTCGCCGAGATGCTGGGCCACCTCGAGTACGAGGCGATTGCCGACATTGGACGTCTCCAACGCGTTCAGGATGGCCGGCAGATGTTCACCGAATTGCACGTCGACAACGGCGCCGATGACCTGGCGAACCTTGCCCGCCAAGCCAGTCTTCTTGATGGCGACGGTCGGCGCCTTCGCCGCGGCGGCCTTGGCGGGCGCGGCCGCCTTCTTGGCCGGAGCGGCCTTTGCTGCCGCTGCCGGAGCCTTTGCCGGTGCCGCCGCCTTCGCGGCGGTCTTCGGGGCCGCCGTCTTCGGGGTCGCTGCTTTCGCCATCGTCTTTACCCTTCTCGTCTCTTTGTTTCTCACGCAATCCGCTGAAGGTCGGCGACCTTCTTGGGAGCGCGCCTAGAGCGCCTCGGCGCCCGAAATGATCTCGATCAATTCCTTGGTGATCTGCGCCTGCCGCTGGCGGTTGTAGGTGATCGACAATTTGTTGATCATGTCGCCGGCGTTGCGCGTCGCATTGTCCATGGCGCTCATCTTGGCGCCCATCTCGCCGGCCGCGTTTTCGAGCAGCGCACGGAAGACCTGTACGGAGATGTTGCGCGGAATGAGGTCGGAGAGGATTTCGCCCGGCTCCGGCTCGTATTCATAGACGGCGTTGCCGCCGTTCGACGCCTCGGCGGGAGCCGAAGCCACGCCTGCCGGAATGATCTGCTGCGTCGTCGGGATCTGGCTGATCACCGACTTGAACTGAGAATAGAACAGCGTGCAGATGTCGAAGCCGCCCTCGTTGAAGAGCTGGATGACCTTCTTGGCAATGGCATCGGCATTGACGAAGCCCAGCGTCTTCACTTCACGCAGGTCGACGCGGTCGATGATCAGCTCCGCATGGTCGCGGCGCAGGATGTCGAACCCCTTCTTGCCGACGCAGATGATCTTGACCTTCTTGCCGGCGGCCAGCAGCTTGCGGATGTGGTCGCGGGCAAGGCGTGCGATCTGCGAATTGAAGCCGCCGCACAGGCCACGCTCGGCGGTGCAGACGACGAGCAGATGCACGTCGTCCTTGCCGGTGCCAGTCATCAGCGCGGGGGCATCGCCGCCGTCGCCGATCGCCTGGGTGATGTTGGCCAGCACCGCGCCCATGCGTTCCGAATAGGGGCGCGCCGCTTCCGCCGCCTCCTGCGCGCGGCGCAGCTTCGCCGCGGCGACCATCTGCATCGCCTTGGTGATCTTCTGCGTCGCCTTGACCGAGGCGATACGGTTACGAAGGTCTTTTAACGAAGCCATGCTTCAAACCTGATCCCGTCCGGCTTCGTTCAAGCGAAGGTCTTGGCGAAGGTGTCGATCTCCGCCTTCAGCTTGGCGCGAAGGTCGTCCGACAGCGCCTTCTCCTTGCGGATGCCGTCGAGCACGTCCTTGCCGGCCGAGCGCATGTGGCTGAGCAAGCCATGCTCAAACTTGCCGACCTGGTCGATCGCCAGCTTGTCGAGATAGCCGTTGACGCCGGCGAAGATCACAGCGACCTGCTCCTCGACCTTCAGCGGCGAGAATTGCGGCTGCTTCAGGAGCTCGGTCAGGCGCGCACCGCGGTTGAGCAGGCGCTGCGTGGCGGCGTCGAGGTCGGAGCCGAACTGGGCGAAGGCCGCCATTTCGCGGTACTGCGCGAGCTCGCCCTTGATCGAGCCGGCGACCTGCTTCATCGCCTTGATCTGCGCCGAAGAGCCGACGCGCGACACCGACAGGCCGACATTGACCGCCGGACGGACACCCTGGAAGAACAGATTGGTTTCCAGGAAGATCTGGCCGTCGGTGATCGAGATAACGTTGGTCGGGATGTAGGCCGACACGTCGTTGGCCTGGGTCTCGATGACCGGCAGCGCGGTCAGCGAACCGTTGCCGTTGTCGTCATTGAGCTTGGCGGCCCGCTCCAGCAGGCGCGAATGCAGATAGAAGACGTCGCCCGGATAGGCTTCGCGGCCGGGCGGGCGACGCAAGAGCAGCGACATCTGGCGGTAGGCGACGGCTTGCTTCGACAGATCGTCGTAGCTGATCAGCGCATGCATGCCGTTGTCGCGGAAATATTCGCCCATCGTGCAGGCGGTGAACGGCGCCAGGAACTGCATTGGCGCCGGATCGGAAGCGGTGGCGGCGATGATGATCGAATAATCGAGCGCGCCACGCTCTTCGAGGACTTTCACGAACTGCGCGACGGTCGAGCGCTTCTGGCCGACGGCGACGTAGACGCAGTAGAGCTTTTCCGTCTCCGGCCCGTTGTCGTGCACCGATTTCTGGTTGAGCATCGTGTCGAGGATGATCGCGGTCTTGCCGGTCTGGCGGTCGCCGATGACCAGCTCGCGCTGGCCGCGGCCGACCGGGATCAGCGCATCGATGGCCTTGAGGCCGGTCGACATCGGCTCGTTCACCGATTTGCGCGGAATGATGCCGGGTGCCTTGACGTCGACGCGCTTGCGCTCGGTCGCCTTGATCGGGCCCTTGCCGTCGATCGGATTGCCGAGCGCGTCGACGACGCGGCCGAGCAGGCCCATGCCGACGGGCGTATCGACGATGGCGCCGGTGCGCTTGACGATGTCGCCTTCCTTGATGTCGCGGTCGGCGCCGAAGATGACGACGCCGACATTGTCGGCTTCGAGGTTGAGCGCCATGCCGCGGATGCCGCCGGGGAACTCGACCATCTCGCCGGCCTGGACATTGTCGAGGCCGTAGACGCGGGCGATGCCGTCACCGACGGACAGAACCTGGCCGACTTCGGAGACCTCGGCCTCCTTGCCGAAATTCTTGATCTGGTCTTTCAGAATTGCGGAAATTTCCGCGGCGCGGATGTCCATCAGCCGACCTCTTTCAGTGCAAGCTTGAGCGAATTGAGTTTGGTTTTGAGCGACGTATCGATCTGGCGCGAGCCCATCTTGACCACCAGCCCGCCGAGCAGCGACGGATCGACGGTCACGGTGATCCCCACATCCTTGCCGGCAACGCTTTTCAGCGCCGCCTTCAGCTCGGTCTGCTGAGCCGCCGTCAGCGCATGCGCCGAGGTGACCTCGGCGGCGGTCTCGCCACGATGCTCGGCGGCGATCTGGCGGAACGCCTTGATCATGCCAGGGATGGCGAACAGCCGGCGGTTCTGGGCGACGACGCGCAGGAAATTGCCAGTGAGGCCGGTGATCCCCGCCTTGTCGGCGATCGCCGCGATGGCCTTGGCCTGGTCCTCGCTGGAGAACACCGGGCTATTGATCAGACGGGTAAGGTCGGCACTGCCTTCGAGCATCGCCGCAAAACTGTTGAGGTCGGCCTCGACCTTGGCGACCGAATTTGCCTGCAGCGCGAGTTCGAACAGAGAACCCGCATAGCGTTCTGCGACACCTGAGATTGGCGATGACGATTGGGCCACGGACCGTCTTTTCTCTTGTCTGACAGGCCGCAGATTGTTGGCGCGAGCGAAAACTCTGGCTAAATCTTTGACCTTACTGCATTTTTCCAAGCACGGAGGCGCGGCTTCCGCTATCCCCGGCCGAAAGTCGATTGCCGTCTAGCACAGGCATTTTAAGACCGCAATGCGTCGTCCTGCATGGTTTTAGGCACTATTGTCGCATCCGGCGGTGCGGTTCGACCGCTGGATGCGAATTAGCCTTCGATTCAAGCCACAAAGCCGAAGACGAAGGCGAGCGGCAAGGCGGCCAGCACCAGTTCCACCACGATGAAGGCCCAGTTGAAAGGCGTGTTGGCGCCATCCGACATCATCGACAGCAGCCGGCCGAAGGCGGTGAACAGCCAGGAAAAGCCGAGCGCCATGTAGAGCAGCGGCTGCGCCAGAAGGATGCAGCACAGGCCGACACCGAGATAGAAGCCCGACATCCTGCCGCGCCCTTCGGCGATCGCCGCCGTCTTCTCGGGCTTGACCTGCAGCCGCAGGATCCGGAAGGCCAGCCCCGGCGCCAGGAACAGCAGCAGGCCGAACAGCAAGGTCACGACGGCGCTCGACCATGCCAGCCACTCGCCCTGGCTCATCGGCCATGGAAACGCAAATTCCATTCTGTCCCCTCGTAAATGGCTGTTTCGAAATTTCAGGCATTCTAGCGAAGGAAGAGACATGCGCCAGATGGCGGTCGGCACTTTAGGAAGAGCGTATCAACCAAGCGCGAATGCGACCGCCGCCTCGGCATGGATGCGCGTCGTGTCGAACACCGGAATGTCGAAAACCTGCTGGCCGATCAGCATGGTGATCTCGGTGCAGCCCATGATGACGCCGTCGATCTTGTCGTCGCGCCGCATGCGGGCGATTTCATCGATGTATGCCGACTTCGATGCCTCGGCGACGATGCCCTGGCAGAGCTCGTCGTAGATCACCCGGTGCACCATGTCGCGCCCGGCCTGATTCGGCACCACCGGTTGAAGTCCGTACTTCTCGATGAACCGGCCCTTATAAAAATCCTGCTCCATGGTGAAGCGCGTTGCCAGCAGCCCAGGGCGTTTGACGCCGGCCCGGCTGACCGCGACGGCGGTGGCGTCGGCGATATGGATCAGCGGAATCGATACCGCCGCCTGCACTGTGTCGGCCAGCCTGTGCATGGTGTTGGTGCAGATCACCAGCCCTTCCGCGCCGCCCGCCTCAAGCTTGCGCGCGGCCCCCACCAGAAGCGCACTCGCGCCTTCCCAGTCACCTCCATGCTGCCGCTCGGCGATCTCGGCAAAATCGAACGACCACAGCAGCAGCTTTGCCGAATGCAGGCCGCCATGCCGCTCGCGCACGATCTCGTTGAGCAGGCGATAGTAGATCGCCGTTGATTCCCAACTCATGCCGCCGAGCAGGCCAAGGGTTTTCATGAGGGCTGTTCCTTTCCGGCATAGTTCCTATATTATGACCACATGAGACCACAAGGAGTTCGCGCATGAAGACAATGCAGGTACGAGAGGCAAAGGCGAGCTTTTCTGCGCTTGTGGAGGCGGCGGAGAATGGCCAGCCTACGATTATTACCAAGCATGGCAAACCTGCCGCGGCGGTCGTGCCGATCGCAGAGGCGCGAAAGCTCTACCCAGATCGTAACGATGATTTTATTGACTTCCTTCTTACTTACCCAGGCGGCATCGAGCTTGAACGAAATCAATCGACGCTCCGGGAATATGACTTTTGAACGGGTACCTGCTCGACACTTCTGTGCTGTCGGTACTCGCGCCTGATCGTGCAGGGCTTTCGCCTACCTTTCAGGCTTGGCTGTCACGGACCGGCAGACGCCAAACTTGGTATATTCCGGCTATAGCCGCTGCTGAAGTCCAGAAAGGCGTTGCCAAGTTGAGGCGCGCCGGCGGCGCCCAGCGAGCCGAGCGCCTTGAGCGATGGCTTGACGGCCTACTGGCTGAATTCGATGAGCGAGTCTTGTCAATAGGCTCCGCCATCGCCCGACGAGCAGGAGAAATGGAAGACGCGGCGATCGCTCGTGGGCGTAGCCCTGGCCTACCGGACATTTTGATCGCCGCAACTGCTCTTGAGCACGACCTTACGATCTTGACTGCCAACAACCGTCATTTCGAGGCCCTCAAGGTCGCAAACCTCAACCCATTTGGTACAGAACCCGAAGCCTAGAGCGCATCCGGTTTAATCCGGGTCATATCCTGCTGCCTTGAAGTAGTTTGCGCATTCGGCGGGCGTGAAGAGCTCGACGAGGGAGCCGACGGTGTTCCACAGGGCGGCGATGGTCCGCTCGGCCCTTGCCCGCAGCAGCGCCTTGAGCTTGGCGAAAGCGTTCTCGATGGGGTTGAAGTCGGGACTGTAGGGCGGGAGGAACATGAGCTTCGCGCCGGCCCTCTCGATCGCGTCGCGGACACCGGCCGCCTTGTGGGCGGGCAAGTTGTCCATGATGACGATGTCGCCGGGCGTCAGCGTCGGGGCCAGCACCTGCTCGATATAGGCAAGGAACACGTTGCCGTTCATGGCGCCATCATAGACGAAGGGCGCGGTCATGCCGGACAGCCTGAGCGCGCCGGTGAAGGTGGTGGTCTTCCAATGGCCATGCGGCACGCCGGACCGGCAGCGTTCGCCGCAAGGAGCACGGCCCCGCAGCCGAGCCATCTTGGTCGACAAGCCGGTCTCATCGATGAAGACCAGCTTCGCCGGATCGAGATCGAGCTGGCTGTCGAACCAGGCGCGGCGACGTCTCAGGATGTCGGGGCGATCCTGCTCCAGTGCATGTGCGGACTTTTTTGAACGTCCAGCCGTGCCCGCGAAGCCAGTCGCTCAAGGCGCTCCGGCCGATGCGCATCGAGCGCTCGGCCGCCAGCCGTTCCACCATTTCGTCCAGCGTGATGTCCTTGCGCTCTTCGATCATCCCGACGATGAACGCTCCATGCCCGTCGAGGCGCGAGCCGCGCCGGCGCCCCTGCGGCCGCGGCGCCAGTTCGCCGATCTTCGCCCGTGCGATCCAGCGGATCGCGCTCGATACCCCAACCCCAAACCGTGCTGCTGCTTGCCGCGCCGACATGCCCTCATCCGACGCTTTCAAAACACGTGACCGAAGATCCTCACCGAGTGCTCTCGCCATCATCCACCTCCATTAAGGTGGACGTTGAATCAGCACAAAGCCAACGCGTCACATCACAATCGATTCATCGATCCCCGGACGTGCTCTAGCTCCAAGCTCACAAAAAGCTCTGCGGGTCGATGTCGACCTGCACCCTGACCGAGCCCCGTATCTTCGGTCCCTCGGCCAGCATGGCGCGAATGAAGCCTTGCATGTCGGCGCGCCGCTCGCCCTGGATCAGCAGGCGGAAGCGATGACGCCCGCCGATCAGCGACAGCGGCGCCTCGGCCGGGCCGAGCACGAACAGGTCGGCGGCCTGGGGTGCTGCTCGACGCAAGCCGCGCGCATGCGCTTCGGCTTCCGCGCGCGTCGCAGCACTGACGATGACGCCGGCGAGGCGGCCGAAAGGCGGCAACGCCGCCCGCTCGCGCTCGGCGATCTCGCGCTCATAAAAAGCCTCGGCGTCGCCGGAGACGATCGCCCGCATCACCGGGTGGTCGGGCTGGAAGGTCTGCAGCAGCCCGAGGCTCTTCTTGCCGGTTCGGCCGGCGCGGCCGGTCACCTGGCTGAGCAGCTGGAAGGTGCGCTCGGCGGCTCGCGGATCGCCATTGGCAAGGCCGAGATCGGCGTCGACCACGCCGACCAGCGTCATGTCAGGGAAATTGTGGCCCTTGGCGACGAGCTGCGTGCCGATGACGATGTCGGCCTCGCCATTGGCGATGGCTTCGAGCTCCAGCCTCAGCCGCCGCACGCCGCCCATCAGGTCGGACGAAAGCACGATGGTTCGAGCGTCGGGAAAATGGGCGACGACCTCTTCGGCGATGCGCTCGACGCCCGGCCCACAGGCGACCAGATGGTCGAGCGTACCGCATTCAGGGCAGGCCTCGGGGCGGCGCTCATTGTGTCCGCAATGGTGGCAGACGAGCTGGCCGCGGAAGCGGTGCTCGACCAGCCAGGCCGAGCAGACCGGGCAACCGAAGCGGTGGCCGCAGACCCGGCACAGCGTCAGCGGCGCATAGCCGCGCCGGTTGAGGAACAGCAGCGACTGTTCGTGTCTCTCCAGCGTCTGCCGCATATGGCCAAGCAGCACCGGCGACAGGAAGCCGCCGCGCGCCGGCGGGGCGCGGCGCATGTCGATCGTCCTCAGGTCGGGAAGTGCGGCCTCGGCGAAGCGCGCCGATAGCACCGCCCTGTTGTAGCGGCCTTGGCTCGCATTGACCCGACTTTCGACCGACGGCGTCGCCGAGGCGAGCACGACCGGAAAGCCGCCGATATGGCCGCGTACCACCGCCATGTCGCGGGCATTGTAGAAGACGCGGTCCTCCTGCTTGTAGGCGGGGTCGTGTTCCTCGTCGACGATGATCAGCCCGAGCTCCCTGAACGGAAGGAACAGCGCCGAGCGCGCGCCGGCGACGACGCGCACCCCGCCTTCCGCCACTTGCCGCCAGACACGCTCGCGCATCCTTGGCGGCAGGTCCGAGTGCCATTCCGCCGGCTTGGCGCCGAACCGTTCCTGGAAGCGCTCGAGGAAGGCGTGGGTCAGCGCGATCTCCGGCAGCAGGATCAGCACTTGGCTACCCCGGTCGAGCGCCGCCGCCACCGCCTCGAAATAGACCTCCGTTTTGCCCGATCCGGTCACCCCATCGAGCAGAGTGACACCGAATGCGCCGGCCGCGATACCGGTGCGCAGCATCTCGGCGGCATCGTTCTGGTCCGGCATCAGCGAAGGCTGGGCGTAGCCCGGATCGGGTGCTGCGACCACCGGCCGCGGCGGGATCATGACGGTCTCGAACACGCCTTGCGCTTTCAGCCCGTCGATGACGGTCGACGACACGCCGGCCGCATGCGCCAGCCCGGATCGCGTCCAGGCGAGCCCGCCTTCGGCTGTTTCCAGCACGCGCATCCTCGCACCCGTCATCCGGTCGGGTTTGGCGAAAGTGCGTTGCAGCCCTTCGATCCACGGTTCCGGGTCGAAGGCCTCGGGTGCCCGCAGCAGCATGCGCGCCACCATGCCGGGCGGCGACAGCGTGTATTGCGCGATCCAGTCGACGAAGCGGCGCATGGCGCGGTCGATCGGCGGGCAGTCGAAGACCTGCTCGATCGGGCGCAATTTTTTGGCATCGACCTTTTCGACGGCGCCGTCCCAGACGATGCCGGCAACCTGGCGCGGACCGAGAGGCACACGCACGATCGAGCCCGGCACCACACACATGCCGGCTGGCACGGCATAGGTATAGGGGCGTTCGGCGGGCATCGGCACCAGCACCGGCGCGGCTGCGACAAAGGGCGAATCTTCGATCATGAGGCGTGACCTTGCCCCGACTTTCGTCTAGAGCAAAGTCCAACGCCGAATGTGCCTTGCCTGCACGAAATCTTCAGGAGACTCGCCATGAAATTTTTTGTCGACACCGCCGATGTCAAGGAAATCCGTGAGCTGAACGATCTGGGGCTGCTCGACGGCGTTACCACCAATCCTTCGCTGATCCTGAAGTCCGGCGGCAAGATCGCCGACGTCACCAGAGAGATCTGCGACATCGTCAAGGGCCCGGTCTCAGCCGAAGTCGTCGCCACCGAATACAAGGACATGATGGCGGAGGCCAAGATCCTGGCCAGGATCGCCGACAATGTCTGTATCAAGGTGCCGCTGACGCTCGACGGCCTCAGAGCCTGCAAGGATATCCGGTCGGAAGGCCGCATGGTCAACGTCACGCTCTGCTTCTCGGCGACCCAGGCGCTGCTCGCCGCCAAGGCCGGCGCCTCCTTCATCTCGCCCTTCGTCGGCCGCATCGACGACACCGGCTGGGACGGCATGGAGCTGATTTCGGACATCCGCACCATCTACGACAATTATGATTTCCAGACCGAGATCCTGACCGCTTCGGTGCGCACGGTGAACCATGTCAAGCAGGCCGCCCTCATCGGCGCCGACGTCATCACCGCGCCGCCGGCGACGCTGAAGGCGCTGGTCAAGCACCCGCTGACCGACAAGGGCCTGGAGCAGTTCCTTGCCGACTGGGCCAAGACCGGCCAGAAGATCGGCTGAAATCAAGATATTGCGAGAGAAGGCCGAGCAATCAGCCTTTTTTTGCGCCGTGCAGCCAATGCATGCCGGCCAAAAGTGCGCAACGGCGGCTAGCCCGCCGCTGTCTTGCCGTGCTTGACCAGATCCTGGGCGATCGACAGGCGCAGCAGGTCCGCCAGTTCGCGCGCCGCGCGGTTCTCGGCATCGATCTGCGCCCTGTAGGAAGCGAACTCCTGACGCGGCTTGTCGAAGGACGACGTTATCGAGCGCCTGCCGGTCGCGATGGTCGTGCCGGTCTTAGCGTCGCTCAGCGCATAGGACGCGGTCAGTGTCACCGTGCCCGCCGTCGGCTCGTTTTCATCGGTCTGGGTTCGCACAAATGCCGCGGACTCGACAAGTTCGGAGACGCCGAGATCGAGCGAATAGGCCGGCGAATCCGGCTCGCCCGCACCTTGACCGAGCGCGAAGATCAGATTGTTGCGGACCTGCTGGGCGTAGCGGGTCTCGACCGGCTTGATCGAGATGGATCGGAGCTCAGCGGCAGCCCCGGCCTGCGAGCCGGCGGACAGCGGCGCGCTCGAATAGAGCGGGCGCACCGTGCAGGCCGAAACCAGCGCAACGGAAGCGATCAGGCCGCAAAGCGCTGCACGGCGCAGCAAATGCGCCACTTCGGTCTTCCTCGGATCAGGCAACGACATTGACGATCCTCTGCGGGACGATGATCACCTTGCGCGGCGCCTTACCTTCGAGCGCTTTCTGCACGAAGTCGAGGGCCAGAACCGCTTTTTCGACCGCACCTTGGTCTGCGTCACGGGCGATTGTCAAATCCCCGCGCTTCTTGCCGTTGACCTGGACCGGCAGCACGATCTCGCTGTCGACGACAAGCGACGGGTCATAGGCCGGCCAGGGCCGTTCGGCCACCAGATCGCTGCCACCGAGCGTATGCCAGCATTCTTCCGCCAGATGCGGCATGACCGGCGCGATCAGATGGACGAGGATCTCAACGCCTTGCCGACAAGCGGCCTTGAGCGCCGGATCGGCCTTGCCTTCAGCCACCTCGTTGAGCGGCGTGGCAAGAGCGTTGGCGAGCTCGTAGATGCGGGCGATGGCGCGGTTGAAGGCGAGCTTTTCAATATCCTCGCCGACCGATTTCAATGCCTTGTGCGCGGCCTTGGAAACGACCCCCGCCTCGCCCTCCTTTGCCGCCGCCGGCCGGGCGCCGGCGAGCGATTCGGCGGCCGTCGACACCAGACGCCAGATGCGCTGGATGAAGCGATGCGCGCCGGCCGCACCTTCGTCGGTCCATTCGACGTCACGCTCGGGCGGCGAGTCCGACAGCATGAACCAGCGCGCGGTGTCGGCGCCGTAGCCGTCGGTGATCTCTTCCGGGCTCACCGTGTTCTTCTTCGACTTCGACATCTTTTCGAGCGGGCCGATCACCGCCTCGTCACCGGTCGCGATTTCGATGGCGCGGCGCTTGCCGTCGACGTCCTCCAGCCGCACCTCGCTGGGCGCAAGCCAGCGGCCATTCGAGGCACTGCCGACCCGATAGGTCTCGTGCACCACCATGCCTTGCGTGAACAGGCCCTTGAACGGCTCGGCGAGATCGACATGGCCGGTCTCGCGCATGGCGCGGGTGAAGAAGCGCGAATAGAGCAGGTGCAGAATGGCGTGCTCGATGCCGCCGATATACTGGTCGACCGGCAGCCATTCAGTCGCGGCCTTGGGATCGGTCGGATCGTTGGCCCAGGGCGCGGTGAAGCGCGCGAAATACCAGGACGAATCGACGAACGTGTCCATCGTGTCGGTTTCGCGGCGTGCATCCTTGCCGCATTGCGGGCATTTGACATGCCGCCATGTCGGATGGCGGTCGAGCGGATTGCCCGGCCGGTCGAACTCGATGTCATCGGGCAGCCTGACCGGCAGGTCCGCCTTCGGCACCGGCACCACGCCGCAATCCTCGCAATGGATCATCGGGATCGGGCAGCCCCAGTAGCGCTGGCGCGAAATGCCCCAGTCGCGCAGGCGGAAGTTCACCTTGCGCTCGGCCATCGGCCGGTTGCCGATGGTCTTTTGTTCCAGCAGCTTCGCCACCTCGTCGAAAGCCTGATCCGGCTTCATGCCGTCGAGGAAGCGCGAATTGATCATCACGCCGTCGCCGGTATAGGCCTCGTCGATGATCTGGAAGCTTCCTTGATTCTCGCCTTCCGGCATCACCACCGGAATGACCGGCAGGCCGTATCTGTTGGCGAAGTCGAGGTCGCGCTGGTCGCCGGACGGGCAGCCGAAGATGGCGCCGGTGCCATAATCCATCAGCACGAAATTGGCGACATAGACGGGCAGCGTCCATTTGTCGTCAAAGGGATGGACGACGCGGATACCGGTGTCGAAGCCCTTCTTCTCGGCCGTCTCGAGCGCTGCCACCGAAGTGCCCATGTGATGGACCTCGTCGATGAACTTTGCCAGCGCCGGATTGTCCTCGGCGGCCTTTTTGGCCAGCGGGTGGTCGGCGGCGACCGCCATGAAGGAGGCGCCGAAGATGGTGTCCGGCCGCGTCGTATAGACTTCCAGCTCGTGCTCGCCCGCGACCGTCTTGCCAAGATTTGGGGCCGCCAGTGGCCAGCGGATCAGCAGCCCTTCCGAGCGGCCGATCCAGTTCTGCTGCATCAGCTTCACTTTTTCCGGCCATTCGCCGAGTTGGTCGAGCGAATCCAGCAGGTCCTGCGCATAGTCGGTGATCTTGAAGAACCACTGCGTCAGCTCGCGCTGTTCGACCAGTGCGCCCGAGCGCCAGCCGCGTCCGTCGATGACCTGCTCGTTGGCGAGCACCGTCATGTCCTCCGGATCCCAGTTGACCTTGGAGGATTTGCGCGTCACCAGCCCCTTTTCGACGAAATCGAGGAACAGCATCTGCTGGCGGTGGTAGTAGTCGACATCGCAGGTGGCGAATTCGCGCGCCCAGTCGAGCGACAGGCCCATGACCTTGAGCTGCTCGCGCATGGCGGCGATGTTCTGGTAGGTCCAGTCCTTGGGATGGACCTTGTTCTGCATCGCCGCGTTCTCGGCCGGCATGCCGAAGGCGTCCCAGCCCATCGGGTGCAGTACGTTGAAGCCCTTGGCTCGCTTGTAGCGCGCCACCACGTCGCCCATCGTGTAATTGCGGGTATGGCCGATATGTATGCGCCCCGACGGATAGGGGAACATCTCCAGCACGTAGTATTTCTGACGCGGGTCGTCGTTATCAGCCTCGAACAGCTTCTTGGCGTCCCAGGCCTTCTGCCATTTGGGCTCTGACGCGCGCGGATTGTATCGTTCGGTTGCCATCGGGTGTTTTTCACTTAAAAGCATGCGCGAACAGCCGGACATGCCCGGCGGCTCAGGGAAAATGTCGTTGCGGTGTTCACCATGGATTGCCGGACCCGTCAACTGCGGCGCCCCGGCCAGAACAAAAACTGGAGTCAGGATATAGGCATGGCGAGCGCCGTCGAACAGTTTTTCACGGTCAAGGCGAAGATCGCCGCCGCCGAGCGCGAGGCGGGACGCAAAGCCGGCGCGGTGACGCTGGTCGCGGTCTCGAAGACATTCGACGCCGCCGATATCCGCCCGGTCATCGAGGCCGGCCAGCGCGTGTTCGGCGAGAACCGCGTGCAGGAAGGACAAGCCAAATGGCCGGCGCTGAAGCAAGCCTTTCCCGACATCGAGCTGCATCTGATCGGTCCGCTGCAATCGAACAAGGCGAAGGAAGCGGTAGCACTCTTCGACGTCATCGAGACCGTCGATCGCGAGAAGATCGCGGCCGAACTCGCCAAGGAAATCGCCAGACAAGGCCGGTCACCAGGCCTCTACGTCCAGGTCAACACCGGCTCGGAGCCGCAAAAGGCCGGCATCGAACCGCGCGAGGCCGTCACCTTCGTCGCCCGCTGCCGCTCGGTCCACGGCCTCGTCGTCAAGGGCCTGATGTGCATTCCGCCAGCCGACGAGAATCCCGGCCCGCATTTCGCGCTGCTGGAAAAGCTCGCGCAGGAAGCCGGCGTCGACAGGCTGTCGATGGGCATGTCCGGCGACTACGAAACGGCGATCGCCTTTGGCGCGACAAGCGTCAGGGTCGGCTCGGCGATCTTCGGCGGCAGGGACAAAGCGGCCGCGTCATAGCACCGCATTGCGAAGCCCGGGTCGCCCCCTAACTCCGGATGGTGACCATGAGCGACCAATCACGGCCGTTCCTTTGCACTGTCGAAGGAGGGCATCATGAGCGAACGCATTTCCCATAACCGATATGTCTCCGACGGACTGCACCCGCACGTCTATCTGGCGATGGTCGGGCTTGCCGCGTGGTACGCGCTGTCGGCGTGGGCCGGATTCGGCGACGGCGGCTATACCGATTATCTTCTCGTCGTCATGACCGGATTCATCATCATCTCGGTAGCATTGCCGGCCATTGCCGCGCGCGTCTGGCTTCAACACCATCGCCGGACGCCCGCAACCGCCCGCAGCTTCGAGGACTGGATGGCCGGCGAATTCGAAACCGGGCAAGGCCGCGTAAGCGCCAAGACAGCGCTGATCGAACTCCTCCTGCCGCTCGCCGCCGTCGCCTTCGGCATGACGGCTTTCGCGATCGTGGCGCGCCTGGCTGGTTGAGGCGTGCCGTTGGTGTTCGCAGCGGCACCGGCCTTTCGGCCAGGCAGGAATTCGTTGTGCCAGAGAGTTGAAACGAAACGTACCGTTCCTATTTGCCAGATGTCATCACCAAATCTTCCGGAGCTGCACCATGCGCTACAATCAACTTGGAAACACCGGGATGTTCGTCTCCGAACTTTGCCTCGGCACCATGACCTTCGGCGCCGCCGGCGAAAACGCTCAATGGGGCCTGATCGCCAGCCTCGACCAGGATGGCGTCGACAGGATCGTCGAGCGCTCGCTTGCCGCCGGCGTCAATTTCTTCGACACGGCCGATGTCTATTCCTTCGGCGCATCGGAACGGCTTCTCGGCCAGTCGCTGAGGAATCTCGGCATCAAGCGCCAAGACGTGGTTATCGCCACCAAGGTCCATGGCGCCATGGGCGATGGCCCGAACCAGCGCGGTTCCTCGCGCGGCCACATCATGGATTCGGTCGAGAGCAGTCTCGAGCGGCTGCAGCTGGATCATATCGATCTTTATCAGCTTCACGGCACCGACACGGTGACGCCGATCGACGAGACGCTGCGGGCACTGGACGATCTGGTGGCCAGCGGCAAGGTCCGCTACGTCGGCGTCTCCAACTGGGCAGCCTGGCGCATCGCCAAGGCACTCGGCATCGCCGAACGCAAGGGTCTTGCTCGATTTGAGACCGTCCAGTCCTACTACTCGATCGCCGGCCGCGACCTGGAGCGTGAGATCATGCCGCTGCTCAACGAGGAGAGACTTGGGCTGATGGTCTGGTCGCCGATGGCCGGCGGTCTGCTCTCCGGCAAATACGGACCCGGCGCCCCCGGCAATGGCGAAGGCCGCCGCGCCAGTTTCAATTTCCCGCCGGTCAATGAAGAGCGTGCCTGGGCGGCGGTTGCAGTCATGCGCGAGATCGCCGAGAAGTACGGCGTCAGCGTCGCCACGGTAGCACTCGGCTATGTGCTGGCAAAACCCTTCGTGATGAGCGTGATCATCGGCGCCAGCCGCATGGAGCAGCTCGAACAGAATCTTGCCGCCACCGAATTGAAGCTCGATACCGACGATCTTGTTCGCCTCGACGAGGTCAGCGCCTTGCCGGCCGAATATCCCGGCTGGATGCTCGAGCGCCAGGCGGCGGGCCGCCGCCCGGCACCCTTTGCGCCGAAAAAATAGCCCCCGAAACCGTACTTCATTGCCATTTCGACTTGATGTTTCGGGAGCCGGCCGGCTCCCGAATGTTTTCCGATTCAACCCAACCGGACAGTCTCGACCAAAAAGTCGAGAAAGGCCCGCACCCGAGCCGGCAAATGCTTTCCCTGCCCGACATAGACGGCGTGGGTAAGCTCCTCGTCGCCGGGGTTGAAGTCCTCCAGCAGCGTTACCAGCCGGCCGGCGTCGATGTCGGGTTCCACATGCCAGCGCGCCAGCCGGGCGATACCCGTCCCGGAGAGCGCCATCAGCCGCATCGCTTCGCCATCGCTGACCAGCGCGTTCCCAGTCGACGGAACAACGACATTTCCGCCGGTTCCGTCGAGGAAAAGCCAGCCGTCGATATGTCGCACGAAGCAGAAGCCCATCCGATTGTGGCGTTCGAGATCGGCCGGCGTTCGGGGCGTGCCATGCGTCCTGAGGTAAGACGGCGCGGCGACGACGACCGCCGGGCTTTGCCCGAGCTTGCGCGCCACCAACCGTGATTCGCCGAGCGGCCCGGCGCGGATGGCGACATCGGCGCGCTGCTCCATCAGGTCGATGACATCGTCGGTCAAGACCAGATCGATGGCGATTTCCGGATAGCGTTCGAGGAAACGCGGCAGAAGCGGGATCAGCCGGTGCTGCCCGAAGGGTACGTAGCTATTGACGCGCAGCCGTCCGCGGGGTGCTGCGCCCGCCGCCGCCTCGCGCTCGGCTGCCGCCATGTCGGCCAGGATGCGCACGCCGCTGTCGAAGAAGGCCGCCCCCTCCGGTGTCAGTTGCAGCTTTCGCGTCGAACGGCTGACCAGCCGTGCGCCGAGACGTGCTTCCAGCCGTGCGATCAGCTTGCTCACCGCCGATGGCGTCATCCGCAACGCGCGTGCGGCAGCCGAAAAGCTGCCGGCTTCGACGACGCGGACGAACACTTCGATCTCGCCGGAGCGGTTGATGTCTGGTCTTGCCATTCGTGAATCTATTTCACAGACGATGTGCCCGACGCAAGGCTGGTTCACAGCACATCGCGACACGATCTTCCAGGTCTGGGCGTGGCAGAGACACGACGCGCCTCGACAAACCGGCCGCTATCGAACTGGAAGATCGCCATGCCTCTTGCTCTTTATGCTCTCGCCGCCGGTGCCTTCGGCATCGGCGTCACCGAATTCGTCATCATGGGCCTGCTGCTCGACGTCAGCACCGATCTCGGCGTCTCGATCTCGGCCGCCGGCCAGTTGATCTCGGGCTATGCGCTGGGCGTCGTCATCGGCGCGCCGCTGCTGACGATCGCCACCGGAAGCTGGCCGCGCAAGACCGTGCTCCTGGCGCTGATGGCGATCTTCACGCTTGGCAACCTCGCCTGTGCGCTGGCCCCCGACTACTGGACGCTGATGGGTGCACGCGTGCTCACCGCCTTTGCCCACGGCACTTTCTTCGGCGTCGGCTCGGTCGTCGCGACCGGACTGGTCACGCCCAACAAGAAGGCCTCGGCGATCGCCCTGATGTTCACCGGCCTGACCATCGCCAATATCCTCGGCGTGCCCTTCGGCACCTGGCTCGGTCAGGCCTTCGGCTGGCGGGCGACCTTCTGGGCGGTAACCCTGGTCGGCATCATCGCCTTCGCCATCATTCTGTTCTTGGTGCCACGCAGCCAGGCGGCACTGGAAAAGAGCGACCTCAGCGCCGATCTCGCCGTGCTCGGCCGCGCGCCGGTCCTGCTTGGCTTCGCCACCACAGTGCTTGGCTATGCCGGCGTCTTCGCCGTCTTCACCTATATCGCCCCTCTGCTGACCGAGATCACCGGTTTAGAGGAAGCAGCCGTATCGCCGATCCTGCTCGTCTTCGGCGGCGGCCTCATCGCCGGCAACCTGCTCGGCGGCAAGTTCGCCGACCGCTGGCTGGTGCCTTCGGTTCTCGGCAGCCTCGTCGTGCTGGCGCTGGTGCTCGGCACGATGACCTTCGCCCTGCACAGCCAGGCAATGGCCGTCATCTATGTCGGCCTGCTCGGCGCCGCCGCCTTCGCCACCGTGGCGCCGCTGCAGATGTGGGTGCTGGACAAGGCGCAAGGGGCCGGCCAGAGCCTGGCCTCGTCCTTCAACATCGCCGCCTTCAATCTCGGCAATGCCGCCGGCGCCTGGCTCGGCGGCGTGGTCATCGCCCATGGTCCCGGCCTCGGCGCCGTCACCTGGGTCGCGGCGCTGCTGCCGCTCTCGGCACTAGCCGTGGCGGCGCTGGCGCTGCGTCTTGACCGCAGCCCGGCGCTCGCCGCGCCGGCATCCGCCCGGTCGTAACGAACCCTGGCAAATCCGGCCACCTTTCAACATCACCCAGATTTTCGACATCACAAGGAGACAAACCAATGGACTATCGACGTCTTGGCGCCTCGGGCCTGAAGGTTCCGGCGCTCTCGTTCGGCGCCGGAACCTTCGGCGGTTCAGGCCCGCTGTTCGGCGCCTGGGGCAACAGCGATGCGACGGAAGCGCGGCGGCTGGTCGACATCTGCCTGGAGGCCGGCGTCAACCTGTTCGACACCGCCGACGTCTATTCGAACGGCGCCTCCGAAGAGGTGCTCGGCGCGGCGATCAAGGGGCGCCGCGATGCCGTGCTGATCTCGACCAAGACCTCACTGCCGATGGGTGACGGACCCAACGATGCCGGCTCCTCCCGTTCGCGCCTTATCAAGGCCGTCGAGGACGCCCTAAAGCGTCTCGGCACCGATTACATCGACCTGCTGCAATTGCACGCTTTCGACGCCGCAACGCCGATCGAGGAGGTGCTGTCGACGCTGGACAGTCTCGTTCGCGCCGGCAAGCTGCGCTATGTCGGCGTCTCCAACTTCTCCGGCTGGCAAGTGATGAAATCGCTCGGCCTGGCGGACAAGTATGGTTATCCGCGCTACGTCGCCCATCAGGTCTATTATTCGCTGGTCGGGCGCGACTATGAATGGGAACTGATGCCGCTCGGCCTCGACCAGGGTGTCAGTGCGCTGGTGTGGAGCCCGCTCGGCTGGGGCCGCCTGACCGGCAAGATCCGCCGCGGCGAACCGCTGCCGGAAAAAAGCCGGTTGCACGACACGGCGAGCTTCGGGCCACCGGTCGAGGACGAGCAGCTCTACAGAGTTGTCGACGCGCTCGAGACCGTGGCTGAGGAAACCGGCAAGACCGTGCCGCAGATCGCCATCAACTGGTTGCTGCAGCGGCCGACCGTCGCCTCCGTTATCATCGGCGCGCGCAACGAGCAACAACTGCGCCAGAACCTCGGCGCCGTCGGTTGGTCATTGACATCAGACCAGATGAAGAAGCTCGACACGGCAAGCGAAGTCACCGCGCCCTATCCGTATTTTCCCTATCGTCGGCAGGAAGCCTTCGCCAGGCTCAGTCCGCCCGCGGTCTGAGCCCGCTCGATACGTCAAACGTCCGGGGACAGGGCGCGTTGAGATTCAGGTCAGGCCGCGTCGAGAATGGTGGCTTCCGAGAACGGAGCGTACTTAAGTACGTGAGCACCGGAAGCGCAGGAAACCGCCATTCGCAGGCAGGCCTCACCTGAATATCGACACGCCCTAATGCAGCACGAACTCGCCGTCCACCTTGTGCCATTCATTGGGCGCGATCAGCTTCTGGTGCGTATAGCTCACCGAATGCAGCGGGCCGTCGAGCCTGGTCTGCCAGAACTCGATGAACCGGATCAGCACCGGAAATTTCGGAGCGATATCGTAATCCTGCCAGATGAAGCTCTGCAGCAGATGCGGATGATCGGGAAAATGATAAAGGATCTTGGCCGTGGTCAAGCCATAGCCCTTGAGCATCAGGTCCATCTCGGATTGGTCGCGCATTGCGGTCCTCTGGGTTGATTCTCCTTTCCTCCCAATGTGAAATTGTGCGCGCTATTTGCTTAATCGTCTATTGATATTTCGTGATCGATGCCGGGTTTAAGACGCAAAAACATGTAGTTAGCAGCGATCCTGGCCGAGTGCTGACAGCACCAAGGAAAGCCTCTGCGGCATCCCGCCGCGCAAATCCAACGTCTAATGTTGCCGTCACCGCGGAACTGTTAATAATGCGCGCGAATTCGCGGCCGCTTCGCCGCGATGCCGCCGGCGGTCAAGCCGGGCGGCCTGGTTTTGGGAGGAGGTGAAAAATGTCCGAGGTTCATGTCCATCGCGTCCAGCCGGCGTGGAAGAAGAACGCGCTGATCGACGATGACACCTATTTGAAATGGTACGCCGAAAGCGTGAAGAACCCGGATAAGTTCTGGGGCAAGCATGGCAAGCGCATCGACTGGTTCAAGCCCTACAGCAAGGTCAAGAACACCTCCTTCAACGGTAGGGCCTCGATCAAATGGTTCGAGGATGGTCAGACCAACGTTTCCTGGAACTGCATCGACCGGCACCTCAAGAAGCGTGGCGACCAGACCGCCATCATCTGGGAAGGCGACAATCCCTACGACGACAAGAAGATCACCTATAACGAGCTCCACGGGCATGTCTGCCGGCTTGCCAATGTGATGAAGAAGCACGGCGTCAAGAAGGGCGACCGCGTTACCATCTACATGCCGATGATCCCTGAAGCGGCCTACGCGATGCTTGCCTGCACGCGCATCGGCGCCATCCATTCGGTGGTCTTTGGCGGCTTTTCGCCGGATGCATTGGCCGGCCGCATCGTCGACTGCGAATCGACTTTCGTCATCACCGCCGATGAAGGCCTGCGCGGCGGCAAGTCCATCCCCTTGAAGGAAAACACCGACAAGGCGATCGACATCGCCGCGAAGAATTTCGTGATGGTCAACAAGGTCGTGGTCGTGCGCCGCACCGGCGGCAAGGTCGGCTGGGCTCCCGGGCGCGACGTCTGGTACCACGACGAGATCGCTTCGGTGAAGGCGGAATGCAAGCCGGAGAAAATGAAGGCCGAGGATCCTTTGTTCATCCTCTACACATCGGGCTCGACCGGCAAGCCGAAGGGCGTGCTGCACACCACCGCCGGCTACCTTGTCTATGTCTCGATGACGCACCAATATGTCTTCGACTACCATGACGGCGATATCTACTGGTGCACAGCCGATGTCGGCTGGGTCACCGGCCACAGCTACATCGTCTACGGGCCACTCGCCAACGGCGGCACCACGCTGATGTTCGAAGGCGTGCCGAACTATCCGTCACAGTCCCGCTTCTGGGAGGTCATCGACAAGCACAAGGTCAACATCTTCTATACGGCGCCGACGGCGTTGCGCGCCCTGATGGGCGCCGGCGACGCCCATGTCACCAAGACGTCGCGCAAATCGCTGCGTGTGCTCGGCACGGTCGGCGAGCCGATCAATCCGGAAGCCTGGGAATGGTATTTCAACCTCGTCGGCAACGGCAAGGTGCCGATCGTCGACACATGGTGGCAGACCGAGACCGGCGGCATCCTGATCACGCCGCTGCCCGGCGCCACCGACCTGAAGGCAGGCTCCGCGACGCGGCCCTTCTTCGGCGTCAAGCCGCAGCTGGTTGACGGCGACGGCAAGGTGCTGGAAGGGGCTACCGACGGCAATCTCTGTATCACCGACTCATGGCCGGGCCAGATGCGCACCGTCTACGGCGACCACGAGCGCTTCGTGCAGACCTATTTTTCCACCTATAAGGGCAAGTACTTCACCGGCGACGGCTGCCGCCGCGACGTCGATGGCTACTACTGGATCACCGGCCGCGTCGATGACGTCCTCAACGTCTCCGGCCACCGCATGGGCACGGCCGAGGTCGAATCCGCGCTGGTTTCGCACGAGAAAGTCTCGGAAGCCGCCGTCGTCGGCTATCCACACGACATCAAGGGCCAGGGCATCTACTGTTACGTCACGTTGATGGCCGGTGAGCAGCCGGGCGAGGAGTTGCGCAAGGAACTCGTCGCCCATGTCCGCAAGGACATCGGCGCCATCGCCACACCCGACAAGATCCAGTTCGCGCCGGGCCTGCCGAAAACCCGTTCGGGCAAGATCATGCGGCGCATCCTGCGCAAGATCGCCGAGGACGATTTTTCAGCGCTCGGCGATACCTCGACGCTGGCCGATCCGGCGGTGGTCGACGACCTCATCGCCAACCGGCAGAACAAGAGAGGCTGACGCAGTTCATGGCCGCGGTGGGCTCCATCGCCGAGCTCTGGCGCTATCCGGCGAGTTCACTCGCCGGCGAAGGCCGTGAGGCGATCTCGGTCGGTCTGGAAAGCATCGATGGCGACCGCCTGTTCGGCCTTGTCGATGCCTCTGACGGTGAGATCGCGCGGCCTGACCGCGAGGCGAAATGGCACAAGGTGCCGTTCATTCGTACACGGCTGACCGTTGACCGCGAGCTTGAGATCGCCATTCCCGGCGGCGAGTGGCTGACGGCGCCGGGCGTCGAAAGCGACCGCGCTGTTTCCGCCTTTATCGGCTTCGAGGCCTCGATCCGTCCGTTTCGCCAAGATGCTGCGCCAGACTACGCCGGTCCCCTGACCGCGGAGCGCTACCGCAAGGCTCCGGTCCACCTCCTGACCACCGCTTCGTTGGCGCGCCTGAAGGCTCTGCATCCCGACGGCGCTGCCGACCCGCGCCGCTTCCGCCCCAACATCGTCGTCGACATGGCGGCTGTCGAAGGATCGTTCCCGGAGACGGGATGGATCGGCCGCAAGCTGGCGATCGGCGACCTTCTCCTGACCATCTCCGAGCCGTGCCGCCGATGCGGCTTCACCATCATCGCCCAGGACGGTTTCGACCACGACCCGGCAATTCTGCGCAGTCTGGTCCGTCACAACGCCCATAATCTCGGCGTCTACTGCTCGGTCGACCGGCCGGCTCGCGTCGAGGTTGGAGCGACGATGCGGTTCGTGGACTGACGCGGGGCCGGCGTTACCGGTATAGGTCCGCCCGCGTCGGCGGCAGGCCGCTCGGCCCACGCGCGCGCTTGGTGACGACGGTCTGGAAGATCTGTGCCGAGGCGCGTTCGAACGTGATCGAACAGCCGGTGAGATAAAGCAGCCAGAGGCGCGCCTTGGCTTCACCGACCTCGGCGATCGCTTCGTCGAAGCGTGCGTGGAGGCGCTCGGCCCACAGACGGCAGGTGCGGGCGTAATGCTCGCGCAAATTCTCGACATCGTAGATGAGAAAGCCGTGCGCCTCGAGATTTCCGAGCGTCATGCCGATCGTGTCGAGTTCACCGCCCGGAAAGATGTATTTGAGCAGTGCCTTGAATTCCGGGCCCTTGCGCAAGGTCTTCTTCAGGCTGCCCTTGTCGCGTCGGGTGATGGCGTGGTGCAGATAGATGCCGCCCGGTTCGAGCAGGCGATTGATGGCCGAGAAATAGGCGGCGTGGTTGGCGAGCCCCAGATGCTCGAACATGCCGATCGAGGATATCTTGTCGAAGGAGCCGGTGAGTTCGGCATAGGATTTTATCTCGATGGTGATGCGATCCTCCAGCCCCTCGGCGCGGATGCGCTCGCGCGCAAGCGCGGTCTGGGCTTCCGACAATGAGACGCCGTGGCCGGTAACGCCGTAATTCTTCGCGGCATGGATCAGCATCGCTCCCCAGCCGCAGCCGATGTCGAGCAGCCTTTCGCCGGGCTTCAGCCGGAGCTTGCGGCAGATGTGATCGAGCTTGTCTTTCTGCGCCTGGTCGATGCCGTTGGCGAAATCGGTGAAATAGCCGCAGCTATAGACCATGCGTTCATCGAGGAAGAGCCGATAGAAGGCGTTCGAAATGTCGTAGTGATGCTGGATCGCTTGCCTGTTCGACCCGCTGACGAAGGGGTTGCGCCCGGAAAGGTCGGTCCGCGCCGCCATCCGTTTTCTCGAAAACAGCACGGTCGGCAGGTCGCGCAGGATCGCCAGCTTCGGCAACGACTTGAGCTTCGTCCTGAGCTTGCCATTCGAAGGCAGGGAATAGAAATCGAACAGCGATCCGTCTTCCACGTCGATGGTCTTGGAAATCCACATCTCGATCAGCGTCGAGAGGGAAGGCCGGCGGATCACCTGCCAGACGATGTCCTGGTCGTTGATGGTGACCACCGGGCCGGTGGCAGGCCCGATCCGCTCGCCGGTCCAGAGCTTGACCGCAAAACCCGGCTTCAGCGTTTCGATGACCGTTCGAACAATTCGTGCGGCTCTTTCGGCTGCCTCCATGCCCTCCTCCCATGCCCCTCCTCCCATGCTCCGAATGCTGGCATGGTCCGACAGGAGTTTGCCCGTCGGAGGGGCCGGTCGCAACCCACTCCGATACGGAAGCAGGCGCCGCGCGAGAGATTTTCAGCGCACCGCCTTGCCATTTGCGGATCGGCACCCCATCATGAGGGCGTGTTCAACAAATCGAAAGGAGGTGATCCGATGTCGAGTGATTTCGTTTTCCAGAACGTGGCCTCAGCGGATTGCACTTTCGGGAAGCAGTCTTCCCGTTAAGGCGCGAGATGCGCGGCAGGTGACCTGAAGGTCGCCGCCATGAGCCGCGCCATGGACGGAAACACGGAAGGCCGCCGGCTTCGAAAGAAGCGGCGGCCTTTTCCTTTCTTGGTTCCCTGCTGGTGCCCTATTCGTCCCTACTTGGTCACCGTCAGGTTTTCGATGTTGCGTGCTATGTCCTGGAAAGCCTGATCAAGTTCCATCCCATTGGCCGCCTGGTAGAAGTGCTTGATCTTGGCAGTGTCCGGGCTTGCGCAATCCTGGAGCGTCGCCTTGGCATTCGTCTCGTTGAGGTCGAAGCCAACGGTGAAGATTTCGATACCCTTGTCTCGCATGGCAGCGCAAAGTTTCTTGGCCGCCGTTCGGGGCGGCTCCTTACCCGTGCCATTGTAAACGCCATCGACGGTGCTCGCGTCGAAATAGGACAGATTGAACTCGCCGTCGGTCATCAGGATCGCGATTTTGGCTACCCTCTTTGGATCCATCCTGGCCGGCCGCTCCGAAGCTTTCATCACGCTGCCCCAGTTTTCCGAAAGCATGTACCAGGTCCACTGCACGCCAATATGGCCCGCAGTGCCGCCCGATGCGACAAAATTCTTGATGACGTTCTTGAGTGCCGCGGCATCCGCTGTCAGCGGCTTCAACGCGGCAGTCGGGCAAGTGGCCGTGTTTTTCATCCAAGCGAAGGACGACAGCAGGTAGTCGCGATTGACCATGCTGGAGCCGGGACCTGCATCCGAATATTGATAGGCCCCCTTGCGCTCGGTGGCACAATTGTCCGGACGCGTAAAGCCGGAGACATACTGTACGGCGCCATTGCCGGGCGCCTGCTTGCGCTGGCTGGTCGAGGTTTCGACATAGACGCTGCTGGCGGCAAGACCGCCGGCGTTCACCGAATTGGCATATGGCACGATGGCGACACGCACCCGGGGATTGGCCGGGTCCTGACCGTTCAGAAAGCTGTCGACCGCGTTCGCCGCAGCGGTTCTAAGATCCTTGATTTTCTGGCCGGCCATCGATCCGGTCACGTCTAGCATCATCGCCACTTCGACCGTCTTGTCCGAATAGAGTGCCGTTGTCGATGCCGTGATACGCTGCATATCGCCCATGCTGAAAAGCGGGAAATAAAACCCAACATCGACATGGACGTCCGCCTGAACCGTGTTGGCAGTCCTGTCGACGGTCAATTTGTCGAGGACGATCTGGTCGGCGCTCAGGATGCCTGCTTGGCTGTTCGCTTTGAGGAATGCCTGCACCGATGTGTTGGCATCGGCCTCCTTGATGACGCCGGTCGTCAGGTCGCGCGCCGTCGAGGTCACCGCCGCGTCGACCACGCCTTGCAGGCTCGACTTGGCGTTGTAGAGCTGGGAGACGTTGACGGCAAGGCCGACGCCCAGTGCCAGAACCGACGCGACCATGCCGAGCAGAACCGCGAAGTTTCCGCTGCGATCCCCGGCAAGGCCGCTGACCGCGTGAACAAGACCCCCAAAATGCCGCATGCTTCCGCCTCCATTCGCCACGACCTCGAGGCCGTGTGAAAGCGCAGTGCAGGATTCCGGCCGGATGGCGCCGCCAAGCGGCCAAAAGCCGGCGGCTCATTGTCAAACCGTTGTTTCTGCTTGGTTTCGAAATGCGGTAGGGTGAACAACCGGTAAACGAAAAGCCGCTGCGACAATTTCGTTTACGAAGCGCTTACCACGATCGCGCCGTCCGCCATGGAGCACAAGCACTCGGTCCCGCTTCGGCACAGCCGCGCTGTACCGAAGCGGGGCCCCATCACAACGGAACGCACGCCGTTCGCGCTTGGCGCCCTATGCCAGCATCTGCGCGCTGACGGTCCTGTCGACGCCGCGATGGGGCGGGTTGAACAGATTGCTTTCCTGCTCGTAGGTCCAGACCTTGAACAAGCCGAGCCGGTGCTGGCCGAAACTGTGCAGCAGCGGCACGTCTGTCGCGTCGCGGCCGCGCGCGATGACGACGCGACCGATCCTCGGCATGTTGTGGCGGGGGTCGAATGTGTACCATTTGCCGTCGAGGAACACTTCCAGCCACGCCGAAAAATCCATCGGTGCCGGGTCGACCGGCACGCCGATGTCGCCGAGATAGCCGTTCACGTAGCGGGCGGGGATGTTCATGCAGCGGCAAAGCGTGATCGCCAGATGAGCGAAGTCGCGGCAGACGCCGACGCGCTCTTCATGCGCCTGCGCCGCCGTGCGGGTCGGGCGCGCATAGCCGTAACCGAAGGACAGGCGGTTGTGGACATAGTCGACGATCGCCTGCACCCGCGCCCAGCCGGGTGGGACAGGGCCGAAAAGCTGCCAGGCCAATCCGCCGAGGTGGTCGGTCTCGCAATAGCGGCTGCCGAGCAGATAGCCGAGAACGTCGTCCGGCAACTCCGCCACCGGCACTTCCCTTGCCAGCGGGTTGACCTCGTCGGTCTCGCCGCTGTCCTCCACGACGGCGTCGTAGAGGATGCGAAAGCCGCCGCCGGGCGCCGTGAAGCGGCGGCAGGTATTGCCATAGAGATCGTGATAGAGCCTGGTCGGGACGGAAGGCGAGGTCAGCACGCGCGTCTGCCGCTTGATGTCGGCCTGCCGATCCTTGTGGATCTCGAGCAGCGAAATCACCGGGGTGGCTTCAACACAGTCGATGGCAATTTCGTAGCCGAGCCGAATCAGCATCGCGGTTCCCCCCTTATTTAGGCATCGTGGAAGACAATTTGATCAACGCGAGAAGGCAGACCGTGGTTCCCTGGGATAGTCGAAAAGGCGATCCCGCGCCTTCCCATGCAGCCGACGCGACGCTACGGTCGATCCACGGGCTTTGAGCCCTCCGAAACAACCCCCAGGATATCAGATGTTCGCAGGCAAAAAATTCGCGGCCTTCCTATTCGACATGGACGGCACGGTGGTCAATTCGATTGCCGCGGCAGAAAGGGTCTGGGCGAATTGGGCACAGCGGCAAGGTCTCGACGTTGCCGCATTCCTGCCGACGATCCATGGTGTGCGGGCGATCGAGACCATCGCTCGGCTGGCGCTTCCCGGCGTCGATCCGATGCACGAAGCCGATGCGCTTTTGCAGGCGGAGGCGGCCGATATCGACGGTATCCTGCCGATCGCAGGCGCGGCGGCGTTTTTGGCGTCGCTGCCGCCCGAGCGCTGGGCCATCGTCACCTCGGCCCCGCGCGAGCTGGCTCTCCTGCGCATCGCCGCCGCCGGCATCCCGCATCCCGCCATCCTTGTCGCGGCGGAGGATGTTTCCCGAGGCAAGCCGGCGCCCGATTGCTTCCGGCTTGCGGCCGAACGGCTGGGCGTCGATGCGCGCGACTGCCTCGTTTTCGAGGACGCGCCCGCCGGCATATTGGCGGCCGAGGCGGCAGGGGCCGCAGTCGTGGTGATCAGCGCCACGCACCGGCATCCCTTGCAAACACCGCACGCCGCGATCGCCGGCTACGACGCGATCGGCATCACTATTGACGATCGTGGCTGGATCGCGCTCGAAGCGGAGCGCATCGCGACAGCCTGCCTGGATTAAAAATCGCTGGTCAGGCCCTTGACCTCCCAGTCGCCATAGCGGCCGGGTTCCTTGCCGCCGCGGCCGCCGATCTCCCGGGGCAGCGCGGCCTCCTGTTGGCGATAGTGTTCGCGCCGTTCTTCCGCTTCCGCCAAAGCGCGGCGGGCCGCCTGCGTCAGCGTTTTTTGCAGCGCGCTGTGGCCCATGCCAGCATTTGTTTTGCTGGTTTCGCCTGTTTTGCTGGTTTCGTCGATCATGCGATATTCCCGCCCGATTGAAACAGGCCCCAATTGAAACAGGGCCAAGCCTTTCCCATCATATAGCGATGAGCCGACAAGGATCGACCCCTTTTACGCAGAGCTGGCAGAAACGGAGCAGGAAATGAACACACTTCGCACCGCCATGCTTCTGGCCGCGATGACCGCGCTGTTCATGGGCGTCGGCTATCTGATCGGCGGATCGGGCGGCATGGTGATCGCCTTGCTGATTGCCGCCGGCATGAACCTGTTCAGCTATTGGAACGCCGACAAGATGGTGCTGTCGATGAACCGCGCCGTCGAGGTCGACGAAAGGAACGCGCCGGAATATTACGCCATCGTGCAGAGCCTCGCCAAAAGGGCCGGCCTGCCGATGCCGAAAACCTACCTGATCGACAACCCACAGCCCAACGCTTTCGCCACCGGCCGCAACCCGCAGAACGCCGCGGTCGCCGCCACCACCGGCCTGCTGCAACGACTGTCGCACGAAGAAGTCGCGGCGGTCATGGCGCACGAGCTCGCCCATGTGCAGCACCGCGACACGCTGACCATGACGATCGTCGCCACGCTTGCCGGCGCGATCTCGATGCTCGGCAATTTCGCCTTCTTTTTCGGCGGCAACCGCGACAGCAACAATCCGTTCGGCTTTGTCGGCGTACTGGTAGCGATGATCGTGGCGCCCTTCGCCGCCATGATCGTGCAGATGGCGGTCAGCCGGACCCGCGAATATGAAGCCGACCGGCGCGGCGCCGAAATAGCCGGAAACCCGCTTTGGCTTGCCTCGGCCCTTCACAAGATCGCCCGTGGCGCCGAACGCATCCGCAACCCGGATGCAGAGCGCAATCCGGCGACCGCCCACCTCTTCATCATCAATCCTCTTTCCGGCGAGCGCATGGACAGTCTGTTTTCCACCCACCCGAACACCGACAACCGCATCGCGGCCCTGCAGGCGATGGCGCGCGGCATGGCCGGCGGCGGCTTATCCGACGTGACCCCAGCGTCGCGCCCACGGCAGGCCGACGAACAGTTGCCATCCGGTCCGTGGGAGAAGGCAGCCCAGCAGTCTGAGCAGCCGCCGGCTGAACCGGCCCGGCCGAAATCCAATCCCTGGGGCCGCAATCCGACCGGACCCAAGGGTCCATGGTCGTGAGCGGAGCGAAAAGCCGGCACCGAGTTTCAGGCGATCATGAAAACAATGCCGTAAGCCCCGGCGAGCCCGTTGCCGGGCTTGCCGCGCGCAAGGTCGCAGCACGGCTGCTTGCCGCCGTCATCGACGCGAGGACGCCGCTGGACGGGCTGACCGACCATGAGAACGGCCATCCGCAATACAAAGCGCTCGACCTGCGCGACCGGGCGCTGGTGCGCGCCATACTGGTCACCGCGCTGCGCTTCCGCATGACCATATCAGGGTTGCTGGCCCGCCGCCTGGAAAAGCCGCTTCCGCCCAACGCCACCGCGCTTTCGCATATTCTGCACGTGGCGGCGGCGCAGATCCTGTTCCTCGACATTCCCGACAGCGCCGCCGTCGACCTTGCGGTGACCCACGCCAAGTCCGACCCGCGCACGCTGCGCTTCTCCGGTCTCGTCAACGGCGTGCTGCGCACGCTGGCGCGGTCCAAGCAGGCCGAGCTGGCTGCAGCGCTTGCCGCCACCGACGAAGCGCCGAAGTGGTTTTCCGACCGGCTGAAAGCCGCCTATGGCGTCGACAAGGCCAGGCAGATTCTCGCCGCCCACCGGCACGAGGCGCCGGTCGATTTCACCGTCAAGTCCGACCCCGCGCTGTGGGCCGAGCGGCTCGGCGGCATGGTGCTGCCGACCGGCACCGTGCGCGTGGAGAAACTCAGCGCCTCCGTCACCGAACTGCCCGGTTTCGAAGACGGCGCCTGGTGGGTTCAGGATGCCGCCGCCAGCCTTCCGGCCCGGCTCTTCGGGGACATAAGGGATTTGCGTATCGCCGATCTCTGCGCCGCCCCCGGCGGCAAGACTGCGCAGTTGATTCTTGGCGGCGCCGAGGTCACCGCCGTCGATACCTCGAAGAACCGGTTGGCGCGGCTCTCGCAGAATCTCGAGCGCCTCGGTCTGTCCGCGGAGATCGTCCAAGCCGATCTGCTCAAATACGAGCCGCAAGACCTGTTCGACGCCGTTCTCCTCGATGCCCCCTGCTCTTCGACCGGCACGGTGCGGCGGCATCCCGACGTGCCCTGGACAAAGACGGCGGCCGACGTCGAAAAACTCGCCGATCTGCAGGCAAGGCTGCTCGCCCGCGCCGTCACGCTGGTCAGGCCCGGGGGGCGCATCGTCTTTTCCAACTGTTCGCTCGACCCGATCGAAGGCGAAGCGCTTCACCGCGCCTTCCTCGCGGTGACGGCTGATATCGTCGACGATCCGCTCCGCCCAGGCGAGATCACCGGCATCGATCCCTTCCTGACGCCGCAAGGCACCCTGCGCACAACGCCGGCCGATCTCGATCTCGGCACGCCGGAACGGTCCGGCCTGGACGGCTTCTTCGCCGCCCGCATGCGCAGAGCCGGCTAACGCTGAAAATTTGTCGACTATTTTAGGGAGAATCCTGCGGAAAACAGGCTGAACTCCAGGGCTTCCGGGGAATTCGCCTTCGCATAAGTTCTTGAATCATATAAACTTGTCTTAGGGTTGAGGGCGATGAGGAGGGGTTTTGGCGATCGCTGCCGGCAGCACGACGCGTCTGTGGACGCTTGTCGCGAAGGAGTTCTGGCGCAAGACACGCCGGCGCCTGCGTGCCGGGCCTGTCTATCGCTGGCGCTATTCCGGCCGTACTCCGGAACGCGTTTTGATCGCTCCGCCGGACCTGCGCCTGGCCGACCCGCAGATCGCGCTCGAGATCTACTATGGCCGCTATCCGCTGTCGGGGCATCTGGTCGAGACCGGCGGCAAGTCGCCCTTCCAGATCGCCGTGCCCAATCCCGGCTGGCAGAAGACCCTTCACGGCTTTCGCTGGCTGCGCCATATGCGCGCTGCCGGCACCGAGCTCGCCGCCGCCAATGCCCGCGCGCTGGTCTCCGACTGGATCGCCATGCATGGCAACCACATTTCCGGCGTCGCCTGGGAGCCCGGCACGACGGCCAAGCGTGTCATTGCCTGGCTGCAACATTCCTCGGTGGTGCTGCAGGGTGCTGAATTTCCCTTCTACCGGGCCTTCCTGAAATCGCTTGCCATGCAGATCCGCTATCTCAGGGCGATGGCGCGCGAGATGCCGAACGGCAAGGACAGGCTGCGTGCCCGCATCGCGCTCGCCTTCGCCGCCTTGTCGCTGCCGGCGCCGGCATCGGCGTTGCGCGGTGCGACCCGCAACCTCGCCGAGGAACTCGACCGTCAGATTCTGCCGGATGGCGGCCATATTTCCCGCAATCCGATGACCGTTCTCGAAATCCTCGCCGACCTTCTGCCGCTGCGCCAGACCTATGCCAACCAGGCGGAGACGCCGCCAGCAGCGCTGATGGGCGCCATCGACCGCATGCTGCCGGCGCTGCGCTTCTTTCGCCACCAGGACGGCAGCCTGGCCCGCTTCAACGGCATGGGCGCGACCATCCACGACCGCATCGCCACGATTCTGCGCCACGACGACACCGCCGGCGCGCCATTGCTGCACGCGCCGCATTCGGGCTATGAGCGCCTCTCCATGGGCGGCGTCACCGTGATCGCCGATACCGGCCCGCCGCCGCCCGTCGAAGTTTCCAACGCGGCGCATGCCGGATGCCTGGCCTTCGAACTGTCCTCCGGCCGCCAGCACTACATCGTCAACACTGGCGTCGACACCTATGGCGCCGCCGAATTCCGGCCGCTTGCCCGCGCCACGGCCGCCCACTCGACCGCCACCATCAACGACACCTCGTCGGCGCGTTTCAGCCATTCGCTGCGCGTCAACGATCTCCTCGGCACGCCGTTGATCGCCGGCCCGCAGCATGTGCCCTGCAAGCGCACCGACCAGCAGGGCAGCCAGGGTTTTCTGGCCCGTCACGACGGCTATGTCGCGCGCTTCGGCTTGCTGCATGAGCGCGAGCTGAAATTGTCGACGAACGGCAACGTGCTCGCCGGCAGGGACCGTTTCCAGCGGCCCGGCAATGCTGCGATCCGCAACAACGGCCGCGATTTCGTCGCGGTGCGCTTCCACATCCATCCCGACATAAGCCTGCTTCAGGACGAGCACGATCGCCTGCTGCTGACCGCCGACCAGGCCGACACCTGGGTGTTCACCTGCGCCGAGGTGGCGCCCGAGGTCGAGGAATCCATCTACTTCGCCGGTCTTGGCGGCCCGCGCCGCAGCCGGCAGATCGTGCTTGCCTTCAAGGCATCGGAGGTTTCCGAAGTCCATTGGCAACTGACGCGAACGGTCCTCGCCGGTCATCCGGAAAAAAGCTGAGACTGCGGCTGGCCTTGCAGCTTGATTTCCGGGCCTCATGTGCTACGGCGCGCAAACGCTTTCCAACCAGCCGTGAAAGGCCGCCAGCCCATGGCCGTCGCCGCCAAGAACATTCCCGCGCCCGACCTCGTTCCCGTCCGTCGCGCGCTGCTTTCCGTTTTCGACAAGACCGGCCTCATCGATTTCGCCAGGGCGCTGGCTGCAGCCGGCGTCGAATTGGTCTCCACTGGCGGCACGGCAAAGGCGATCGCCGAGGCAGGCATGGCCGTGCGCGACGTTTCCGACCTTACCGGCTTTCCAGAGATCATGGACGGCCGCGTCAAGACGCTGCATCCGTCCGTGCATGGCGCGCTGCTTGGCGTGCGCGACGATCCCGAACACGCCGCGGCGATGCACGATCATGGCATCGAGCCGATCGATCTCGTCGTCTCCAATCTCTACCCTTTCGAGGATGTCCGCCGCTCCGGCGCCGCTTACGCCTCGATCGTCGAGAACATCGACATAGGCGGTCCGGCGATGATCCGCGCCTCGGCCAAGAACCATGCCTATGTCGCCATCGTCACCGACCCCGAGGACTATGCCCCAGTGCTCAACGCACTGGAGATGAATTTCGGCTCGCTCTCGCTGGATTTCCGCAAGAAGCTGGCAGCCAAGGCCTTCGCCCGCACCGCCACCTATGATGCGGCGATCTCCGGCTGGTTCACCGACGCGCTGGAGATCGAGCATCCTACCTGGCGCGCCTTCGGCGGCAGGCTGGATCAGGTGATGCGCTACGGCGAGAACCCGCATCAGAGCGCCGGCTTCTACGTCGATGGCGACAAGCGGCCTGGCGTCGCGACGGCGCGCCAGCTTCAGGGTAAGCAGCTTTCCTACAACAACATCAACGACACCGACGCCGCCTTCGAGCTGGTCGGCGAGTTCGATCCCGCCCGCTCCGCCACAGTGGCCATCATCAAGCATGCCAATCCGTGCGGCGTCGCCGAAGGCGCTTCGCTGAAGGCGGCCTATGCCAAGGCGCTGGCCTGCGATCCGGTCTCGGCCTTTGGCGGCATTGTCGCGATGAACCGTGTCCTCGATGCCGAGGCCGCCGAAGAGATCGTCAAGACTTTCACCGAGGTCATCATCGCGCCGGACGCCTCGGAGGAAGCGATCCGCATCGTCGCCGCCAAGAAGAATCTGCGTCTGCTTGTCACCGGCGGCCTGCCCGACCCGCGCGCCGCCGGCGTCACCGTGAAATCCGTTTCCGGCGGGTTGCTCGTCCAGGGCCGCGACAATGCAGTCGTCGACGACCTCGACCTGAAAGTGGTGACCAGGCGCGCGCCGACGCCGGCCGAAATGGCCGATCTCAAATTCGCCTTCCGGGTCGCAAAGCACGTCAAGTCGAACGCCATCGTCTATGTCAGGGATGGCGCCACCGTCGGCATTGGCGCCGGCCAGATGAGCCGGGTCGATTCCTCGCGCATCGCCGCGCGCAAGGCGCTCGACGCGGCCGAGGCTGCCGGCCTGGCCGAGCCGCTGACCAAAGGTTCCGTCGTCGCCTCGGATGCTTTCTTTCCCTTCGCCGACGGGCTGCTGTCAGCCATTGAAGCCGGCGCCACCGCCGTCATCCAGCCGGGCGGCTCGATGCGCGACGACGACGTCATCGCCGCCGCCGACGCCCACGGCATCGCCATGGTGTTTACCGGTGTGAGGCACTTCCGGCATTGAGCGCTTCTTCCTTCTCCCCTTGTGGGAGAAGGTGTCGCCAAAGGCGACGGATGAGGGTGTTCCAGCTTGGCGCGGACCTTCATCTGCATCCTCTGCACGGCAGCAGGATCATCAACGTCTCGCTTCTTCCAACACCCCTCATCCGTCTCGGCGCTATCGCGCCGATCCACCTTCTCCCACAAAGGGGAGAAGGTAAGAGCAGCTCACTCCTCCGGCCTGTCCGCTGGATACGGCGTGCGGATCAGGATCGCCAGGCCAACGCCGAGGAACAGCACGATTGTCGCCATGCCGAGCCGCGACGAGCCGCTGGCCAGGGTGATCGTCGCCACCATGAATGGTGCGGCAAAACTGGTCGCCCGTCCGGCCAGCGCATAGATGCCGAAATAGCGGCCCGATTCGGCGGCGGTGACACTGCGCGCCATGTAGGAGCGCGACGATGCCTGCACCGGCCCGAAGGCAAGTCCGACCAGCAGACCGAAGAAGATGTAGGCTTTTTCCGCCGGTGTACCGAACAACCCGCCGCTATCCGTTCCGGGCATCATCCAGGCACCGAACAGCGTATAGCCTGGCCCGGTCGAGACGATGCCGATCGTCGCGATGCTGAGCAGGACAAGCGAAATCATTACTATCGTCTTGGAGCCGAGCGCCATGTCGAGGCGTGCGGCAACCAGGCAGCCGACGATGGCGACGACGTTGAGGATGATGCCGAACAGGCCGATCTCGGTGATCGACCAGTGGAACATTGCCGCCGCAAAGGCACCGCCCAGCGCAAGCAGCGCATTGACGCCATCCTGATAGATCATGCGGGCGACGAGAAAGCGGAAGATGCCGCTGCGTTTGCGTATTTCAGCCAGCGTCGATTTCAGTTCCGACAGCCCTTCGCGCACCGCCGGACCAAAGGGAATGCCCTTCACCGCATCCGGTGTGAAAAAGAACATTGGCAGGATGAACAGGAAATACCAGGCCGCCGACAGGGGCCCGGTCGCCCGCGCGTCCTCGCCGAGTTTCGGGTCGAGTCCGAGGATAGGGTCAAGGCCGACGATCGTCTTACCGGTCTCTGGCGAACCAGCCATGACGCTCACGACGAAGATCAGCGCGATCATGCCGCCGAGATAGCCAAGGCCCCAGGCGATGTTCGAGATTCGGCCGATTTCGCTCTTGGGCACCAGGCGCGGCATCATCGAATCGTTGAACACGGTCGAGAATTCCGCCGCGACCGAGGCCAGCGAGAAAAACAGCACGACCAGGAAAAGGTTCGAACCGGGAGCCGCGAACCACAGCAGGCAAAGACAGGTGATCTTGATCGCGGCGAAGAACGCGATCCACGGTTTTCGCGGGCCGGTCTGGTCGGCGATCGAGCCGAGGATCGGCGACAGCACGGCAATGGCCAGCCCCGCCGCGGCGATGCCGTAACCCCATGCCGCCTGGCCCGTCTCCGGATCGCTCGCCATGCGCGAGACGAAATAGGGGCCGAAGATAAAGGTGGTGATGACCGTGAAGAACGGCTGCGCTGCCCAGTCGAATAGCATCCACCCCCAGATGCCGCGTCCCGACGCTCGCTGCACTGCTATGTCGGCCATGGCTCCTCCTGCTCCGCTCGCGACCAGCGCCATGTCTGCATGTTTCCCACACTCACGCAAATGAGCAAGCATGGCGCCGCCGTTCATGCCCTTGGGTTCCTCGCCCCCACGGAGTGGGGAAGAGGTGGCTCGGCGAAGCCGAGACGGGAGAAGGGGAAATGCGCCAGCCTACGCTCAAGTTGATCGTTCAAGAAAGGTCTCCGCCCTGCGAAAATCCCCTCTCCGGCTGTTTCGCGGCCACCTCTCGCCCGCTCTGGCGGGGGCGAGGAACCCAAGCTTTTGAAGTTTCACATCCCCGTCAAATCGCTCATCAGCCCGGATGCCACCGACAGCCGCGACACGGTGATGTCGCCGCCCTCGGTCAGCGCCTGCAGCCGCTCGCGGATGCGGCCAACACGATCGCCACCAGCCTCCAGCCATGCCGTCACCGGATCCGCCGCCTGGGCATGGCCGGTCAGCGCCGCCACAACGATGCCGCGCCTGGCCGCGCCGATCGTGTCGGTAGCGCGGGAAAGTGCCAACTGATCGTAGTAATCCGAGGGCGTGATCGAGCGCGCAGCGTCCTCGACGCGCGGAATGCGGAAGGCATCGCTGACCGCGAAAAACGCCTTCGCGGCCGCGATGATATCGGCATTCGCGGTCCGGGCCGTCAGTGCGATGTCGGGAACGAGCCCCGCCACATCGGTCAGCGCCAGCTGTTCGGCCAGCCCTTCGGGCGCGCCGTCCTTGAACAGGCCATGCCGCCGCTCCTCGATCCGTTCGCGCGAGAAGGCCGGCAGCAGCGAAACGAGCTTCGGCTCCAGTGCCTTGCGCGCGTCCTGCAACTCGGCGATCCGTTGGCCGAGCGGTGCGGTGCTGGCATCGTTCTTGAGATACCAGCCGCTGGTCACATAGATAAGCCGGCTAACAGCCTGATAGAGGTCGAGCTGAACCTGCCCGTCTATCTGGTTATCGAGTGCGTCGATCTCGCGATAGAGTACCGGCAAACCGAAGCCGTCCCGCACCAGAGCAAAGGTCCGAACCACGTCGGCGGCGCTGCGGCCGGTCGCTTCCTGCAGCCGGTCGACGAAGGATGGGCCGCCGCGATTGACCAGATCGTTGGCGACGACACGGGCGATGATTTCGCGGCGCAGGCGATGGCCATGGATCTCGGCCGCGTATTTCTTGGCCATGCGATCCGGGAAATAGCCCATCAGGTCGCGGTCGAAATGCGGATCGTCCGGCACGTCGCTGGCGACGATGTCGGAAAACAGCACGATCTTGGCATAGGCGAGCAGCACGCCGAGCTCGGCCCTGGTCAGCGGCTCGCCGCGCGCCTCGCGCTCGGCAAGGGCTGCCGGCGACGGCAGCGTCTCCACCGCGCGGTCGAGCAGCCCGCGCGCTTCCAGCGCCGTCATGAAGCGGCTCTGGTGGGCAATGTCGGCAAGCCCACGCTTGCGGGCCAAGGAAAGCGCCAGCGTCTGCTCGTAATTGTTGGACAGCACCAGGGCACCGACCTCGTCGGTCATCTCGGCAAGAAGTTTGTTGCGCGTTGGCCGGCTCAGCGCCCCCTTGCGCATGGCGGAAGCCAGCGCGATCTTGATGTTGACCTCGACGTCGGAGCAGTTGACGCCGCCCGAATTGTCGATGGCATCGGAATTGCAGCGCCCGCCATTCAGCCCGAACTCGATGCGCGCCCGCTGCGTCACGCCGAGATTGGCGCCCTCGCCGATGACCTTGGCGCGCACGTCGAGCGCGGTCACCCGAATGGCATCGTTGGCGCGATCGCCGACATCCTGATTGGTTTCTGTCGACGCCCTCAGATACGTGCCGATGCCACCGAACCACAAAAGGTCGACCGACGCCTTGAGGATGGCGTTCATGATCTCGACCGGCGAGGCGGTGGTCTTGCCAAGGCCGATCGCAGCGGCCGCGGCCGGCGGCAGCGTGATCGACTTCTGGCTGCGTGAAACGATGACGCCGCCTTCCGACAGTTTTGTCTTGTCGTAGTCCTGCCAGCTCGAACGCGGCAGCGCGAACATGCGCTTGCGCTCGGCCATCGAAGCAGCCATGTCAGGGTCGGGATCGATGAAGATGTCGCGATGGTCGAAGGCGGCGATCAGCCGGGTCTGCTCGGACAACAGCATCCCGTTGCCGAACACGTCTCCCGACATGTCGCCAACGCCGACGACGGTGAAGGGCGTGGTCTGGATGTCGCGGTTCATCTCGCGGAAATGCCGCTTGACCGCTTCCCAGGCACCCTTGGCGGTGATGCCCATCTTCTTATGGTCGTAGCCGGCCGAGCCGCCGCTGGCGAAGGCGTCGTCGAGCCAGAATCCATGCTTCTCGCTGATGGCATTGGCGGTGTCGGAGAAGGTCGCCGTGCCCTTGTCGGCGGCGACGACGAAATAGGGGTCGTCGTGGTCGCGCCTGGTCACGCCGGCCGGCGGAATGACGCCGTCCAGGCCGATATTGTCGGTGATCGACAACAGGCTGGAGACGTAGTTCTTGTAGGCGGACGTGCCGGCTTCGAAGATGGCATCGCGGCTGGCACCCATCGGCAGCTTCTTCGGATAGAAACCGCCCTTGGCGCCAACCGGCACGATCACCGCATTCTTGACCTGCTGCGCCTTGACCAGGCCGAGCACCTCGGTGCGGTAGTCCTGGGCGCGATCCGACCAGCGCAACCCGCCGCGCGCGACCGGGCCGAAGCGCAGATGCACGCCTTCGACCTCGGAACCGTAGACGAAGATCTCCCGCCACGGCCTGGGCGCCGGCAGGCCGTCGATCGCCTGCGAATCGAGCTTGATCGCCAGCGACTGGCCCTTCTCCTTCGTATCGGCAACGAAATGATTGGTGCGCAGCGAGGCTTCGATCAAATTGAGGTAGCGGCGGATGATGGTGTCGTCGTCGATGTTGGGAACCTCTTCCAAGGCATCCTTGATCTTGGCCTTGAGATGCTTGGCCGCGACCACGCCCTCCGTCTCGGCCGTCGGTCCGAGGCGGGCAACGAACAGCGCATGCAGGCCGCGCGCGATCTCCGGATAGCGGTTGAGCGCGGCGGCAATGAAATCCTGACTCTGCGGGATACCAGCCTGCTGCAGATAGCGGCCATAGGCGCGCAGGATGGTGACCTCGTGCGACCACAGGCCGGCGGTCTGGGCAAGGCAATTATAGCCGTCATTGTCGATGTCGCCGCGCCAGACGCACAGGAATGCGTCCTCGAACAGCGCGCCGCCATTGCCAAGGTCGATCGGCTGGCCGTAGCTGTTTTCGAGCTCCATGTCGTGGATGAAGACCATGCCGGAGGCCTCGTCGCCGACCTCGAAGGTGCGCTCGCTGATAACGCGGAAACCGATGTTCTCCAGTACCGGCACCCGTCGCGACAGCGCCACCGGGCTGCCATGGTGATAGATTTTCAGCGCCGCCTGATGCGGTTCCTGGTCGGCATGACGGTAGTAGTCGATGGCGATCGGGTTGGCCGCATTGATCTTGGCGATACGCCCGGCATCGGCCAGCGCGACGGCCGGCGAGAAGCTGTCGCGGTAGCTTTCCGAGAAGCGCGCGGCGATCGCCGTGAGCGCTGCATCGGCGCCGGTCTCGGCCGCGGTCTCGCGCAGCGCGTCGTCCCAGGTCCGCACGATGGCGCGGATCGCTGCCTCGATCGTCGCCTGGTCGATCTTCGGCGTCTTGCCGCCGGAACGGCCGATGATGAAGTGGACACGGGCCAGCCCGCCTTCCGGGAAGGCCGGGTAGTAGGCCGACAGCCGACCTTCGAACACAGTCTTCAGATAGGCGCCGATCTTCTCGCGCACCACGCTGTCGTAACGGTCGCGCGGGACGAAGACGAGGATCGAGACGAAGCGGTCGAACTGATCGGCACGCACCAATGCCCTGACACGCGGCCGTTCGACAAGCCCTAGAATGGCTTCGGCGTGCTTGCGCAGGATTGGCACCGGAACCTGGAACAGCTCGTCGCGCGGGTAGCTCTCCAGCACGTTGATCAGCGCCTTGCCGGAATGATCTTCAGGGTTGAAACCGGACTTGGCGATGATGGTTTCGGCCTTCGACCTGAGGTAAGGAATCTTCATCACCGAGCGCGTATAGGCGGTCGAGGTGAACAGGCCGACGATGCGCAGCTCACCCGCAAGCGCACCCTTGGCTGTGTAGGTCTTGACGCCGATGTAGTCGAGATAGATGCGGCGGTGCACCGCCGACTTGGCATTGGCCTTGGTGACGATCAGCGGTTCCGGCCCGTATAGGAAGGCACGAATCTCCGGCGTCGTCGTCACGGCTTCGGTGCCGCGCCGCAGCACCAGCACATCGGGATCGGAGAGGATGCCGAGGCCGGGTTTTTCGGTGCGCTCCAGGGTGCCGCTCTTCTCGCCGCCGGTGTATTTGAACTCGCGCATGCCGAGGAAGGTGAAATTGTCGTCGCGCAGCCATTCGAGGAAGGCAATCGCCTCGGTGACGTGGGCCTTGTCGAGCGGCACCGGAGCGTAGCGGAACTCCGAGATCGCCTGGTCGAGGCGGGCCAGCATCGGCTTCCAGTCGGTGACGGCGGCGCGAACCTGGCCCAATATCTTCTTCAGCCGCCCGGCCAAGGCCTCGGCCTGCTCGGCCGAAAGGCGGCCGATATGGACGTGAATGACGCTCAGCCGTTCATGATTGTGATCGCCCTTGGCAAAACCGCCATCGCCGAGGATTTCGTCGACGCCGCTCTTGCCGTGCCTGACGACGATGACCGGATGGGTGACGAGCAGCGGTTCGCCGGCGCTCTCGGTGATCTCGCCAAGGATGGAATCGAACAGGAACGGCATGTTGTCGTTGACGACGGTGATCACGGTCATCGGCCTGCCCTGGCGGACAACGCCGGAATCGACGTCTATGGCGACGACGCAATCGCCCTTCCTGTGCCGGGCGACGGCGCGTCCGGCGAGATCGGCGGCGCGTTCGAGGTCGGCGACATCATAGGCGGCGACATCTTCGGCCGGCGCCCGGGCAAGCAGGTAATCCGCAAGCCTGCCGGGCTTTTCGCTGCCCTTGGCCGTGCTCATCTTTTTCAACTGGCTTGCTGATTTCAGGCTGGCCATGGCGCTAATTCCCTCCCGTCACATGCTTTTGCAACTATGGTAGCAGATGACCGCTATTTGGCGACAAAGGTTTGACGGTAGCGACGAAATGTCGGAATTCGGCAGCAAATCACCGACGAACGAGGAAAAACAGCCCATGGCCGGAAAAATCACCGCACTCGATCTTGCACCCGCGGAGCTGAGCGAAGCGACGAAGGCCTATTTCGCCAAATGCGAGGAGAAGCTCGGCCTCGTTCCCAATGTGCTTTTGGCCTATGCCTTCGACGAGAAGAAGCTGCGTGCCTTCACCGACATGTACAATGATCTGATGCTCGGAGAGTCCGGCCTGTCCAAGCTGGAGCGCGAGATGATCGCGGTGGCCGTCTCCTCCGTCAACCATTGCTATTATTGCCTGACCGCGCATGGCGCGGCGGTGCGCCAGTTGTCCGGCGACCCCGCCTTCGGCGAGATGATGGTGATGAATTTTCGTGCCGCCGACCTGTCCGACAGACAAAAGGCGATGCTTGAATTCGCGGTGAAGCTGACCGAAGAGCCGGCGAAGATCGTCGAGGCCGACCGGGCAGCGCTGCGTGAGGCCGGCTTTTCCGACCGCAACATCTGGGACATCGCCTCGACCGCCGCCTTCTTCAACATGTCGAACCGGGTGGCGGCCGCAATCGACATGCGGCCGAACGCCGAATACCACGCGATGGCGCGATAGGGCCACATCCGTCCCACTATCGGTCCTGGGGCCAACAATCGTTTGACAGGCAGGCGCTGCCAGCTAGTTTTTCAGGAAACAAAATTTCCGGGAGGTGAAACTTCGTGCCTGAAACCTAGCTTTAGATGGGAGCCGTTATGCTGGACCGAATTGCCGCTCGTAAGCCCAAGATTTTCTTCCGCGCCCTGGCCGTGACATTGGCGCTCTTCGCAGCCCCCGCCCTCGCCTTCGAGGCGACCACCACCTACCAGCCGATCACCGAAACCGCCGCCGGCAAGACGATAACACTGACCGGCCACGACCTGACCGTCGAACAGGTTGTCGATATCGCGCGCAATGGCGCGAAGGTCGAACTCAGCGCCGAAGCGTTGCAGCGTTCAGCCGATGCATACGGCCTGCTTTTGCAGGGCGCGGCGGAAGGGGTGACGATCTACTGGTTCAACCGCGGCGCCGGCGACCAGCGCGAAACGGTGATCTTCTCCGGCGATCCGACCACGTCGGAAAACACCAAGCTTCTCAAGGACCAGCAGCTGGCCCGCTTCAAGGGCGGCGTGACGCGCGGTTATGGGCCGGAGATGGATGACGAAGCACTGGTACGCGCCATCATGGCAATCCGGGCCAATACGATGTCCTACGAGGCAGCAAGCCCGCAACTGACCCGCAGCCTCGTCGACATGCTGAACAAGCGCTTGACGCCGGTCGTGCAATCACGCGGGACGCTGGGCGAAGGCGACCTTGCGACACTGGGCAATATCGGCGCCGCCATGGTCGGCGAGGGCGAGGCCTATTTCCGCGGTGTCCGCATGCCGGCGGCGCAGGCGCTTGCCGAGGCCGGGCTGAAGCCGCTCGAACCATTCGCCGCCGACCAGGCGGCGCTGATCAGCACCAACGCCTATGCGCAGGCGCAGGCAGCCCTGCTGGTCGAGGATGCACGAAAGCTCCTGGAGTGGACGGATCTGAGCTACGCCATGGGCCTTACCGGCATGAATTCGAGCGTCACGCCGATCTCCGTGCCGGTGCAGTCGATGCGGCCTTACGAATGGCTGACCTGGGACGCCGCCCGAATCATGGACATGATCAAGGGCAGCTATCTGTTCGACGAAGACCCGGCGCGTATCATCCAGGATCCCGAAAGCATGCGGGCGTCCAGCCAGCGTCAGGGCTCGGCATGGCAATTCTGGGCCGAACTGCGCCACTCCGTGCTGCTCTCCATCAATTCTTCGGACCACAATCCGGCCATCCTGCCCGGACTGACGCCGCAGAGCTCGTGGGAACTGAGCACGCCGCAGTTCATGCAATACTACATCAAGGGCGGGCCGCTGAGTAAAGGCAAGTCCGGCTACATCTTCTCCAACGCCAATTGGGATCCGTACCCTTTGGCCAATCAGGTCGAGGCCTTCACCATTGCCTTGACCAATATGGGCGTTGCCGTCGCCCAGCGCATCGAGCGCTTCCGCAATCCCTTCTTCACCGTGATCAAGCCGGCCGATGTGCTGAGCGCCGACGAACGCAAGGACATTCCCACGTTCGACGGCTATCTGCCGACCGATCTGTGGCAGGAACTGGCCGGCATGGGCACGCCGGTGACGCCGGCCGGCCAGGCCATCGTCGCGACGGTCGAGGACCTGGAGGCGCAGACACGCATCAAGACGGAACGCGCCCGCGAGGCGGTCGACCTGTCGTTTCATCTGTTGGCGCAGGACCTGTTGACGGCGAGCTACTGGATGGAGCTTCGCAAGGCGCAAAAGCCGGAGCGAAAATTCGGCGAGGCGCCGACTGCCGCGCTGGCAGCGCTCCGCAAGGTGATCCCCTGGCATCAGCCGGCGGCGGAGCGGCCCAAGCGCCCGCTCGGCATGGTCGCCTATGACTTTATGCAAGACAATCCGGCCGCGAATTTCTATCCGGGCGGACCGCAGGCGCCGAAGAGTGCAACAGCGCCGACGGCAGGCGTGCTGCCCAATTAGGCTCAGGACCCATTAATTGGTTGAGTTGTCGGCTGGGTGATGATTCAAGGTGGCAGGAGGATGCCACCTTGACTGATTTGCTGATGTTGACCCCGGAGCAGATGCGCCGGATTGAGCCCTATTTCCCGCTTTCGCATGGGGTTCCACGCGTGGACGACCGGCGGGTGCTGAGCGGCATCCTGTTTGTGATCCGCAATGGATTGCGCTGGCGAGATGCCCCTGCCGGCTACGGTCCGCACAAGACCATCTACAACCGCTTCATCCGCTGGAGCCGGCTGGGCGTGTTCAACCGCATCTTGGCCGAGCTAGCCGCGCAAGGTGGCGGTACCGAGAGGCTGATGATCGATGCCACTCATCTCAAGGCGCATCGAACGGCGGCGAGCCTGCTCAAAAAGGGGCTCTACCCCGATGTATCGGACGCAGCCGGGGCGGGCTGACCACCAAACTGCAGGTGGTTTGCGACGGCAAGGGGCGGCCGCTGCTACTCTATCTGAGCGAGGGACAGGCCAACGATCACAAGACTGCTGCCGCAGTTCTCGAGCAGCTACCGCACGCCAGCTTCCTGCTCGCCGACAGGGCCTACAGTTCCGCTGCCTTCCGGCAGGCGCTGGCAGATCGAGGCATCACGCCGTGCATTCCTCCTCATGCCAAACACCGCACAAAGCACGTATACGATCCAATCCTCTACCGACAGCGCCACAAGATCGAGAACATGTTCGCCCGGCTCAAGGACTGGCGTCGCATCCACACCCGCTACGACCGATGCGCTCACACCTTCCTGTCAGCCATTGCCTTCGCCGCAGCATTCATCTTTTGGATCAATGAGTCCTGACCCTAGCTGGACCGTGGTCCCGCAATGCGATCGCAGCCATCGCGGTTGCGAACCAACCGCGCCTTATATTAGCTGCTTCGCATTTTCGTTGCTTGTTTGCCGGTTTGGTCCGATGATCGGTGTGCGGCGTGGCCGCATGCCGGTTCGATGCCGCGGATCAAGGGAGGAGAACATGGCGAAGTTTCTCTATGTCTATCACGGCTCTGGCAAGATGCCGACCGAGGAGGCCGAACGGAAAGCGGCGATGGATGCCTGGAACGGCTGGTACGGCGAGCTTGGCTCGGCCGTGGTCGACGGCGGCAACCCGGTCGGCATGTCGAAGACGGTCCTGCCCGACGGCAAGATCGAGAACAATGGCGGCAGCAATCCGACCGCCGGTTATACGATCATCGAGGCAAAGGATATCGACGATGCCGTCAGCAAGGCCAAGGATTGCCCTATCCTGAAGAACCCGGCGTTCAGCATCGAGATCGCGCCGATCATCGAAATGGGGTGACGCACCGGCTCAGGATCGAGCCGCGATCGCTGCCGCGGCACCGGCCATGGTGCTGGCGCTGACGCGGTTGGCGATCTTCATCGCCCGCTTGCTCCTGAGCAGTTTTCGCGCCTGCGCTGCGGCGAGCACCCAGGCCAGATCGATGGCGACCAGAACCACGGCCATGGTCGCCGTCAGCTCGGCCCAGCCGACGACCGTCACCGAAGCGAGGTCGATGATGGTCGGCAGCAGCGCCAGGTAGAACATCATGATCTTGGGATTGCCGAGCGTCACCGCCATGCCGGCAAAGAACAGTTTGACGGCCGACTCCTCGCGCGGCATCTCGCCCTCGCGCGCTTCGACCGGCGCCGTCCACATCTTCCAGGCGAGATAGGCAAGATAGGCGACGCCGATCCATTTCAACACGACGAAAGCGAGATGAAAGGTCTGGGCCACCACGGCCAGCCCGAACACTGCCAGCGACAGCCAGATGCCTTCGCCGATCCACATGGCGAGCAGGAACGGGAACACGTCGCGAAAGCCCTTTGCGATGACCCGCGCCACCAGAGCGGCAATCGACGGGCCGGGCGAGCCAGCGGCGACGAAAAGGGCTGCGGCGAAGATCAGAAGCGACGTGAAGTGCATGACCAGGATCTTTGCTTGGGACGTTGATCGCTCGATGTTAGCCCAACTGTCCCCGCAGCGGTAGCATCGATAATGGAAGGGGCTTGTCGGCCCGGCATCTCGCGGCTAGAAGTTTCACCCCGACACAATTTCGAGCCTTACTTTGCCTACGTAACCGCCGGTCTCGTCAACTCCCCCGACGCAATGCATGGCGCCGCTGTCGCGACGTCTGTCTCATTTCACGTGTTCCTCAGGGTGGCGGTTCGAGACCGGTTTGGCACTGCTGAACCGCTGTCGCGCACACTCACCCGCGACGCCTGATTTCCGACCACCGCAGCCTCTCGCCACGCCGTGCCCGCATGGGCATCTCGACATCGCCGATCTGACGAACTTCCCGACGGGAAGGGCTTTCTGCATGTCTACGATACTGCGTATCCGCTGGGCGATCGTGCCCAAAACCGCGCCTCGACCTCTGATCAACTGCAATCGCTGCGGCGCCTTCAAGGCTTATCTCTGCAGCGGGAAATTCCGCGTCAACGCCAACGGCAAACGCATCGATGCGTGGCTGATCTACCGCTGCGTCGATTGCGACAATTCCTGGAATTTCGGCATTCTGGAGCGGTGCAATCGCCACGACATCGAGCCTGCGCTGCTGCGGGCGCTCGAAAGCAACGACCCGGCGCTAGCGCGTTGCCATGCTTTCGATACCGTGGCGCTGCGCAACAGGATCGGGCGCGTCGAGGAATTTCCCGAAGCCGCCGTCCATAAGGAGGTGCTCGGCGACATTCCGGAAAGCATCACGGCTCTCGAACTCCAGCTCGGGCTCGAATTGCCGACAGCGCTACGGCTCGACCGGCTGCTCGCCAGCGAACTCGGTATCTCACGATCGCGGCTTCAGGCTTGGGAAGGGAAGCGGCGGCTGGTCGTCGATCCGCACGATGCCAAAGCCCTGCGCAAGCCGGCCCGGACGGGAACGGTGATCCGCATCGATCTGGCCGGCGAATCCGATCTGGAAGCCATTATCTCGGCTGCCGGCGGATGAAGTAAAAAGGGAGGAAGCACGCGCGTGCTCCCTCCCTCATATTCGCTAAGGAAAAGTGGCTTACGCTGCGCCGACCACTTTCGCCGACTTCTCGAAGCGCTTGCGCTCGTTCGGGTCGAGATAAAGCTTGCGCAGCCGGATGGTCTTCGGCGTCACCTCGACCAGCTCGTCGTCCTGAATCCAGGCCAGCGCGCGTTCCAGCGTCATGCGAATCGGCGGCGTCAGCTTCACCGCCTCATCCTTGCCGGCGGCGCGGATGTTGGTCAGTTTTTTCCCCTTGAGGACATTGACCTCAAGGTCGTTGTCGCGGGAATGGATGCCGATGATCATGCCTTGATAAACCTTGACGCCCGGGTCGATGACCATCGGGCCGCGGTCTTCCAGGTTCCACATGGCATAGGCCACCGATTCACCCTGTTCGTTGGAGATCAGCACGCCGTTGGTACGGCCCGGCAGCTCGCCCTTGTAGGGCTGATAGGCATGGAACAGCCGGTTCATGACAGCAGTGCCGCGCGTATCGGTCAACAGTTCCGACTGGTAGCCGATCAGGCCGCGCGTCGGCGCATGGAAGACGATGCGCTGGCGGTTGCCGCCTGAGGGGCGCAATTCGACCATCTCGGCCTTGCGCTCCGACATCTTCTGCACGACGACGCCGGCATGCTCCTCGTCGACGTCGATAACGACTTCCTCGACCGGCTCGAGCAATTCGCCATTGTCGCCCTGCTGCATGACGACGCGCGGCCGCGATACGGCGATCTCAAAACCTTCGCGGCGCATCGTCTCGATCAGCACGGCAAGCTGCAACTCGCCGCGTCCGGAGACGAAGAACGAATCCTTGTCCGGCGATTCCTCGATCTTCAGCGCGACATTGCCCTCGGCCTCGCGCAGCAGGCGGTCGCGGATGACGCGGCTGGTCACCTTGTCGCCCTCGGTGCCGGCCAGCGGCGAATCGTTGACGAGGAACGACATTGTGACCGTCGGCGGATCGATCGGCTGCGCATGCAGCGGTTCGGTCACCGACGGGTCGCAGAACGTGTCGGCGACGGTGCCCTTCGACAGGCCGGCAATGGCGACGATGTCGCCCGCCTGTGCTTCGTCGATCGGCTGGCGCTCGAGCCCGCGGAAAGCCAGGATCTTCGAGATGCGGCCGGTTTCGACCTGGGTGCCGTCATGGTGCAGCACCTTGACCGCCTGGTTGGATTTCAACGTGCCGGATTCGATGCGGCCGGTGATGATGCGGCCGAGGAACGGATTGGCCTCCAGGATGGTGCCGATCATGCGGAACGGGCCGGGGTGGACGGTCGGCGCCGGCACATGCTTGATGACCAGATCGAACAGCGGCGACAAACCCTGGTCCTTAGGGCCTTCGGGGTTCTCCGAGACCCAGCCGTCGCGGCCGGAACCGTAAAGTATAGGGAAGTCGAGCTGCTCGTCGGTGGCGTCGAGTGCTGCAAACAGGTCGAACACCTCGTTGACCACCTCGACATGGCGGGCGTCCGGCCGGTCGATCTTGTTGATCACGACGATCGGCTTCAATCCGACCTTGAGCGCCTTGCCGACGACGAATTTGGTCTGTGGCATCGGCCCTTCGGCGGCGTCGACCAGCACGATGGCCGAATCCACCATCGACAGGATGCGCTCGACTTCACCGCCGAAATCGGCGTGGCCAGGGGTGTCGACGATGTTGATGCGGGTGTCCTTCCAGTCGACCGAGGTCGCCTTGGCCAGGATGGTGATGCCGCGTTCCTTTTCGAGATCGTTCGAATCCATGGCACGCTCGGCGACGCGCTGATTGTCGCGGAAGGAGCCGGACTGCTTCAAAAGCTGGTCGACCAGGGTGGTTTTTCCATGGTCGACGTGCGCGATGATCGCGATATTACGGAGTTTCATGTTCTGGTCTCGGGAGCGTTGCAGGCAGCAGGCCAAATGGCGCCGCCTCTTTCGGTTGCGCGGCTCATACAGGGTTTTTCGCAATTGCGAAAGAGGAGGCGTGTCACCAAATACTCATCAAATCTTAAGCATCTGGGTGTGAAATGATTTCGTTAACCAAGGCGGAACCTTTTCGAGGTCCGGGCAGTTCGAGCGTCATGACCGATCCAGTCATCAGATTCCGGCCGATCCTGTGGGCGGTCCTTGCGGTCCTCCTCGCAGCCGGCGCGGCACAGTCGGCCGCAACGCTCAGGGAGGCGCGGCCTGCCTTGCAATCCGACGCGCCGGCGGCAGAGCAGCTTTTTGCCGACGCACCTGACGGCGTCGACCCGATCGTGACCGGTCCGGTAAGCGCCGCCTTCAAGCAGCGCCAGCAAGACGCCGGCTGCGACAGCGCGGTGTGGCCGAAGATTCCGACGGTTTGCTATCCGGACTGACGATAGCGACTGCGGTCGTCCTTGCAAATACGCAAAATCAGTTCGTCTGCGATCCTTCACCCCCTCAGCCGGCGCATCCACCTCAGGCCGACTGCACCGGATCGAGCGTGACTTTGTAGAGTTCGTTGTCATCGCGATCCATCAGCCGCACCGTCATCTGTTCGGTGGCGCCGTCGATATCGACGAGGCCGAAGAACTGCAGCCCGGCTGAAGGCGGCACGTTCTGTCCTTGCTCTGCGGTCGGCGCCTTGATGAATCTCAGCTCCGGGCCGAAGGTCATGTCGAAATCGTTGGGGCCGAACGTGCCGGCATGGAGCGGACCCGAGACGAATTCCCAGAACGGGTTGAAATCCTGGAACTGCGCCTTGTCCGGATTGTAGTAGTGCGCCGCCGTGTAATGCACGTCGGCGGTCAGCCAGACGGTGTTGCTGATACCAGCGTTCTTTATGTAGCGAAGGAGGTCGGCAATTTCCAGCTCGCGGCCCTTGGCCGGGCCATTGTCGCCATTGCTGACCGCCTCGGCCCCAGCCTTCCCGGTGGCGTCGTTCCAGACGATGAGACCCAGCGGCATGTCGGCGGCAATGATTTTCCAGGTCGCGTTGGAATTTGCCAGTTCGCGCTTCAGCCACCTCGTCTGATGTTCGCCGAGAATGCGCGATTGCGGCGTCACCGTATCCTGCATGCCCGGGCCATTGGGGCCGCGATAGGAACGCATATCGAGGAAGAACACGTCGAGCAGCGGCCCGTAGGCTATTCTGCGATAGACGCGGCCAGGTTCTGATGGCTCGTAGCGGATCGTCGTCATTTCGTGGAAGGCGCGCGCCGCGCGTGCCGCCAGCATATGGATGGACTTTTCCGAATAGCGGTCGTCAGCGCTCAAATCCTTCGAATCCGACCAGTTGTTCACCACCTCGTGGTCGTCCCACTGGTAGAAGGTCGGGCAGATGGCGTTGAGCCCCAGCACGTTCCTGTCCATCATGTTGTACTTCCACTGACCCCGGTACTCGTCCAGCGTCTCGGCAACCTTGCGCTTTTCATCGATGAGGACGGTGTTTTTCCACTTGCCACCGCCGGGAAGATCGACCTCGTCCTTCATCGCGCCGTCGGCATAGATGGTGTCGCCGGAGTGCAGGAAGAAATCGGGCGTATGCTTGCCGATCGTGGCGTAGGTCTTCATGCCGGTCTCATCGATGCCCCAGCCCTGGCCGGCGGTGTCGCCTGACCAGGCGAACCGGATGTCGCGTTTCGAAGCTGGCGCCGTACGGAAGCGGCCGACGATCGGCTCGGAGACAGCGTTGATGTCGGCGAGATCGGCAGCGACCATGCGGTAGAAGATGTCCTGATCGGAGGCGAGGTCGGTGAGCAGCCGCTTCACCGTGTAATCGCTGGCAGGCGACGTATCGAGCGGCGCAAGACGAACGGCGTTGGCGAAATTTTCGGTCGACGACACTTCGAACATCACGCGCGACGGGCGATCGGTGCGCGTCCAGACCATGCCGCTGGTGGCGTCGACGTCGCCGGATTGGACACCATGGGTGAAGGCCGGCCGCTGATTGGCGCGGGAATAGTAGGGAAGCGCGAGGCCCGAGGCGCCGACGAGGCCAACGGCGCTTGCCGAAGCGACGAAAGCGCGCCGCGTCATCGAAATTGTGTTCATGGCTGTCTCCTGGATGGCGTTGAACGTCCGCCGCCAAGCTCCAGCGTCAATGTTTCAGGCGCATCTCGAAATCATGAAGGTTTTGTTACAACCAACAGGCAGAAAACGTCATGGCGAACGGGGCAGCCTGATCGTCAGGCCGCCCTTTTTGAAGTTTCGGCCGCGAAGGTGTGTTGAGATTCAGGTCAGGCCGGCCTCACCTGAATATCAGCACGCCTTAAGCCGCCTGCGGTTCCGGCTCGAAGGCTGGCCGGCTGGTGTTGATCAACAGCGAGATGCAGGCTGCGGCTATTGCCGTCATGCCGGCGATGAGGAAGGCAAGTTCGTAATTACCCTGCAACTCGCGCATGGTGCCGCCGAAGAGGGCGGCGGTCGCAGCGCCCACCTGATGACCGGCGACGATCCAGCCGAAGACGATCGGCCCGCTGCGGTCGCCGAACGCCTCATTCGACAGCCTGAGCGTCGGCGGCACGGTGGCGATCCAGTCCAATCCATAGAGCACGGCGAAGATGATCAGGCTGGTCGACGAGAAACCGGAATAAGGCAGATAGATCAGCGACAGGCCGCGGATCGCATAATAGACGCCGAGCAGCTTGCGCGGGTCGAAGCGGTCGGTGAGCCAGCCCGACAACGTCGTGCCGATCAGGTCGAAGATGCCCATCAGCGACAACAGACCGGCGGCTTGCACTTCGCCGATACCCATGTCGCCACAGAACGCGATCAGGTGCGTGCCGACCAGTCCATTGGTGGTGAAGCCGCAGATGAAGAAGGTGGCGAACAGATACCAGAACACGCGTGTGCCGGCGGCGCGGCGCAGCGTGTTGAGCGTGTGCATCAGGAAATTGCCCTGCAAGGCCGGCGGAACCGGTGGCACGTCGTCGGCCTCGGCGCCGTAGCGTACCATGCCGATCGAGGCCGGACGCTCCGGCACCAGCAGATAGACCAGCGGCACCAGGCAAGCGGTGGCAACCGCAATGGCAATGGCGACCGGCTTCCAGCCGCCCGACTGGGCGAGCGCGGCAAGCAGCGGCAGGAACACCAGCAGGCCGGTGGCGGCGGAGGCCGACATCAGTCCCATCACCAGGCCGCGATTGGTCTTGAACCAGCGGTTGACGATGGTGGCGCCAAGCACCGTGGCGACTGCGCCCGAACCGACGCCGGAAAACACGCCCCAGGTGAGAAGCAGGTGCCACGGCTCGGTCATCAACAGGCTGAGCGCGGTCGAGCCCGACATCAGCAACAGCGCCGCCAGCAGCGTGCGGCGCAGCCCGACCCGTTCCATCAAGGCCGCGGCAAACGGTCCGGTCAGACCGTAGAGGAAGATGCCTATGGCCGCGGCGAGCGAGACGACGTCGCGCCGCCAGCCGAAACTGTCCTCCAGCGGCAGCATCATGACGGCGGGCGCCGATCGCAGGCCCGCCGCGATCAGCAGGCAGAGGAAAATGACGGCGACCACGACGAAAGCGTAGCGCTGGCCAAACGGACGGGATTGGACTATCATGTTACTGACCGGTACGTTGCAGATGGGTCAGAGGTATACGTACCGATCGGTAACATTGTCAACCGGGCAACGCCATGTCGAGAATGAAAAGCATTGAACCGACGATCAACGCGGATGATGCGGCGCCACCACCCCGGGCCGCTCAGAAGATTCTTAGCGTGGCGCGTGACCTGTTCTACCGGCAAGGCATCAGGGCGATCGGCGTCGACGAGATCGTGCGGCGTGCCGGCGTCACCAAGCCCAGCCTCTACCGCAGTTTTCCGTCCAAGGACGAGCTGGCCGCTTCCTATCTCCGGCAATACGACCTCGAGTTCTGGGGCCGCTTCGAAGAGGCGGTGGCTGCACATCCCGGCGATCCGCGCGCGCAGATCGCCGCCTTCCTGACCCGCGTTGGCAAGCGCACGCAAAAACCCGACTATCGCGGCTGCGGCATGACCAATGCGGCCGTCGAATATCCCGAACGCGGCCATCCGGCCCGCGTGGTGAGCGAGGCCAACAAGCAGGAATTGCGCCGCCGCCTGCGCACCATGGCCGCCGCGATGGGCGCCGCCGACGCCGACACGCTGGGCGACGGGCTGCTGCTCCTGATCGAGGGCGCCTATATCAGCGGGCAACTGTTCGGGCTCGGCGGGCCGGCGCAATCGGTGGCCCGCAACGCCGACCTGCTGATCGAAGCGAGCTTGAAGAAATAGCGTTTGACGATACGCTACGGCAGCCCGAAACGGAGTTGTCCGCATGCGTGCCATTCTGATCCCGCTTGCTCTCGCCGGTCTCTGTCAGGCTGCCCAGGCCGGCGACGTTTCCAGCGCCTACACCGATCTCGACGGGAAGAAAGACTGCGTCACCTATGCGCAGGCTGAGGAAGGCGACGGCGACTGGGCCAATCTCGCCTGTTCGGGCTATCGCGGCTACCCGGTGCTGATCGCTTACGACGATGCTCGCGAATCGCTGTTCTACGGGTTTCCGTCCAGCGACATGACCGAGGTCTGGGAAAGCTTTATCGGCTTCAATTCGGCTGGACCCAGGATCGAGTGGCGCATCGAGACGAATGGCGATCGCGCCGTTCCTTTCGCGGTCATCCACCGTCGGTCGATCAGCAATCCCGAAGACGAGAACAAACCGACCGAAGTGCTGGTCGTTGCCAAGGTGGCCCAGCCGGAGACCTATGAGGGCTGCACAGTCGGCCTGGTGCTGGCCACAGGCGACCCCAGTGCCAACGACCAGGCACGCAAGCTCGCCGACGAGAAGGCGCGGACCTTTGCCTGCGGCAAGGATATGCGGATAACGATGGGCGCGGTGCCCGCTTTTGGGCGCGTCGACAATTGAGACCCAACGTACATTGCTTCGGTCACCGTACGCTTTCGTCATCCTCGGGCGTAGCAGGAGCGAAGCGACGTCGCGGAGACCCGAGGATCCATGCCGTAACGAAGTCCGAAGAGCGCAGCGGTGCAGAATTCTGTTCCGCCGCGCATATCTCGGCGTCACGGCATGGATACCAGGGTCTCCGCGACGCCGCTTTGCGGCTGCTCCGCCCTGGTATGACGAAGCTAAGGGGCGTCACCGAACCCACTTGGGCCGTACCGGGTCCAATCCGCGGAGCCCAATGGATCGCTACTTCGCCGCCTTGGCCCGCTCGATCGCCTCGACGATCATCTTCTTGGCGTGAGCGGCACCGTGCCAGCCCTCGATCTTGACCCATTTGCCGGGTTCGAGATCCTTGTAGTGTTCGAAGAAATGCTGCACCTGGTCGCGCGTGATATCCGGCAGCTGCGTGTATTCGGTGACGTTCTCGTAGCGTAGCGTCAGCTTGGGCGAAGGCACCGCGATGATCTTCTCGTCCAGGCCGGCATTGTCTTCCATGATCAGCACACCGATCGGCCGCACATTGATGACGCAGCCCGGCACCAGCGCGCGCGTGTTGCAGACCAGCACGTCGATCGGGTCGCCGTCACCAGACAGCGTGTGCGGCACGAAGCCGTAATTGCCGGGATAGCGCATCGAGGTGTGCAGAAAGCGGTCGACGAACAGCGTGCCGGCCTCCTTGTCCATCTCGTATTTGATCGGCTCGCCGCCGATCGGCACCTCGATGATGACGTTGACGTCCTCCGGCGGGTTCTTTCCGGTGGCTATGGCTTGGATACGCATGGCTTTGTCCCTCTTTCGATTGGAGACCGATAGCGGGCGGCGGCGCATGGTGCAATGCGGCGAATGGTGCTGAGGCAGACTGAAAGCCTATGGAGAGGAATACCGGGCCGTCATTCCCAGACGAAAGCGACCTTCTTCAGCGCCTTCTGCTCGAAGATCTCGACGCCCTCGGCGACATCGCGGCCGCCGGCGCCGGCATAGAAGGCGAGCGCGCCCTGGTTGTCCTCCAGCGCCCACACCACCATGCCTTTCAGGCCGTGATCCGCCAGTCGCGCCCGTGCGGCTGAGAATAGCCGGCTGCCGAGCCCGATGCCCTGATATTCCGGGCTGAGGTAAAGTTCGTAGATCTCGCCCTGCTGCCTGAGTTCTCGGGCGCGGTTCTTGCCGATCGTGGCATAGCCGGCGATCTTGCCGCCGATCTCGACGACCAGGACGGTGGCGGCGCGGCGGATGGCATTCGCCCACCAGGCGGCGCCGCGGCGGTTGATCATCGACGTCAGCGTGCGATGCGGAATGATGCCGGCATAGGCGCCGCGCCAGGCCTGCTGGTGCACGTCGGCTATTGCATCCGCGTCGCGCGGCTCGGCTTTCCTGATGTCGATGCTCAGCGTGTTCATAATTGGTTAACCATAAACCGGCACCGCCCGAATGCAAGAGTCCGGTCAGCCGGTGCGATGCTTTCGCACAGGCGATCGACAGGCCCGCAGAGATGCTGTCAGGGCACGTTTGGAATCGACTCAAATCTCGACCAGATGATCGTCGAGCTCGTTGCTGTCGCCGGAAGAGACCGGGAAGTGTTCGGCCAGCACCGCGCCCGTCGCTTCGATCGCCTTGACGAAGCCGTCGGCGAGACGATCGTCACCGGCATGGGCGGTCAGGTCGCGGACGACGCCGTCCCAGACATCCTGGCCAACTTGGGCGTCGATGCCGCTGTCGGCGACCACCTCGGCGTAGCGCTCGGCGATCGAGACGAAGACCAGCACGCCGGTGCGTGCCGTGGTGCGGTGGACGTTGCGGGCGAGGAACTGCTTTATCGCATTGGCGTGCGCGGCCTGGTAGCGCAGCCGCCTCGGCACCAGATGGATGCGCAAGCCGGGCAGTGCCCACAACAGGACAAGCACGCTGACCAGCGCCAGAAGCTGGGCGATGACGAAATGCGGCACGCGGATCGACAGCCACCAGGCTTCCAGCCCATAGGCGACGGCAAGGCTGACGAAAAACATGGCCAGCGTCGCCATGAAGGCGGCCGGGAAGAAATAGCCGTCGCTGGCATGCGCCACCACGCAGTAGATTTCGCCGTCGGTCCTTGATTCGGCGGCGCGGATCGCTTCGGCGATGCGGTCATGATCCTCGGCGGTGATCGGTCGTGTTGCCATGTCGTGTCTCACCAGCTTCCTGAAGAACCGCCACCACCGGACGAGCCGCCGCCACCCGAAAACCCGCCGCCGGAACGGCCCGATGACCAGCCGCTGCCAGTACCGGTTGTCCAGGCGCCGCCCGAGGACGAGGAACGCCCTTGGCCATAACGGAATGTCATGCCCAGCCATTTATACACGCCCGGCGACAGCTTTGTGCCGAAGATCGGCGGCAGGAACGCCATCGCCAGGCCGCCCAAAAACAGCGTCGCCCACACGATGATGAACAGCACGACGATGGGATCGACGGAATTGCTGTCGGCCGAGTTGCGTTCGCCGCGCGCTTCCAGCTCCTCCGGATTGCCTTCCAGCACCATGACCATGTCGTCGACGGCCTTGGCTATACCGCCGGAGAAATCGCCGGCGCGGAAGGCCGGCACCATGTCGTTTTCGATGATCAGCTTGGTGTGCAAGTCGGTCAGCGTGCCTTCCAGCCCGTAGCCGACCTCGATGCGCATCTTGCGGTCGTTCTTGGCGACCAGCAAAAGCACGCCATTGTCCTCGCCGGCCTGGCCGAGCTTCCAGGCGCGGAACAGCCGGTTGGCATAGGGTTCGATCGCCTCGCCATCGAGGCTGGAAACCGTCGCGACGACGATCTGGTCCGAGCCCTTGGCCTCGAAATCCGCGAGCTTCTGGGTCAATGCCGCCTTGGTCGCGGCATCGATGATGCCGGCATTGTCGACGACCCGTCCGGTCAGAGCAGGCAGTTCGGCGGCGAGAGCGGTGAAGCCGACAAGCAGCAGCACCGCCATGGCCACCAAGGCAGCGCCGATCGCCGTGGTGAAGCGGCCGGAACTCGGTGGACGGATGGCGCGTCTTGTCATCTCGTCACCAGCTTCCCGATGAGCCGCCGCCGCCGGACGAGCCTCCGCCGCCGGAAAAGCCGCCACCGCCTGAGGACCAGCCTCCCCCACCCGAAGACCAGCCTCCGCCACCGGATGAGCGCCGGCTCGGCTCGAAGGTCATGCCCAGCCAGCGATAGCGGCCAGGACCGATCTTCTTGCCGAAGATCGGCGGCAGGATGGAGGCGGCGATGCTGCCGAAGAAGATGATTGCCCAGATGCTTATGAAGATCGCAAAGAACAGGTCGTCGGTGTTGAACGGCGGCTGCTGGTTGCGTTCGCCGCGCGCTTCCAGCTCTTCCGGATTGCCTTCCAGCACCATGACCATGTCGTCGACGGCCTTGGCTATGCCGCCCGGGAAATCGCCGGCGCGGAAGGCCGGCACCATGTCGTTTTCGATGATCAGCTTGGTGTGCAGGTCGGTCAGCGTGCCTTCCAGCCCGTAACCGACCTCGATGCGCATCTTGCGGTCGTTTTTGGCGACCAGCAAAAGCACGCCATTGTCCTCGCCAGCCTGGCCAAGCTTCCAGGCGCGGAACAGACGGTTGGCGTAGGGTTCGATCTCCTCGCCGTCGAGGCTGGAAACCGTCGCGACGACGATCTGGTCGGAGCTCTTGGCCTCGAAATCGGCGAGCTTCTGGGTCAGCGCCGCCTTGGTCGCGGCATCGATGACGCCGGCATTGTCGACGACCCGCCCGGTCAGGACAGGCAGTTCGGCGGCAAGAGCGGTGAGGGAGAGGAAAAGAAGGCATAAAATGACGTACAGAAATGCTAGGCTGGCGTTCCGTCGCGCCCCCCTCTGCCCTGCCGGACATCTCCCCCACTTGGGGGGAGAACGGCTGTCACGACTGTTTTCGCCAATCTCCAACGTTGCAGGATGGGCGGTGAGGCCAAAGCTGCCAATCTCCCCCTTGTGGGGGAGATGCCCGGTAGGGCAGAGGGGGGCGCGACGGAGTGCAAGGCCAAAAGGGACCACGCTCACCAGCTGTTCTTCATCCGCCCTGCTTGGCGCCGAAATCGACCTTCGGCGTCTGCATCTTGTCTTCCTCGATGGTGAAGTTCGCGAACGGCTGATTGCCGCGGAACCACAAGGTCGCCCAAATCACCGACGGGAAGGTCCTCAGCGTCAAATTATACTCCCTCACCGCCTCGATGTAGTCGCGGCGGGCGACCGCGATGCGGTTCTCGGTGCCTTCGAGCTGCGCCTGCAGCGCCAGAAAATTCTGGTTGGCCTTGAGGTCGGGGTAATTCTCCACCACGGCCAGCAGCCGCGACAGCGCGCTGGTCAGGCCGGCTTGGCTGTCCTGGAATTTCTTGAAGGCTTCCGGATCGCTCAGCGTTTCCGGCGTCACCGTGACCTGCGTCGCCTTGGCGCGCGCCTCGACCACGGCATCGAGCGTATCCTTCTCGTGCGCAGCATAGCCCTTGACCGTCTCGACCAGGTTGGGGATGAGATCGGCGCGGCGCTGGTACTGGTTCAGCACCTGGCTCCATGCCGCCTTGGCGTTCTCCTCCGCTGTCGGGATGGTGTTGTAGCCGCAGCCGGCAAGCAGCGGCAACAGTATGGCCATCATCAGCAAGGCCGGCAGGTTACGGAAGGCGAAAGGGGAGGAAAGGCGCTGGGCAAGCATGGTAAGGTCCCTCGGTATGACTGGCAGGCGAAGCATTACCACAATCCGCACGCAAGAACATGACCTCCGCCCGGGAGCGTTACTGGTTCTCCATCATTCACTGCCAGGCCCTGTGATTGACTGGGCGAACGGGTTAAAGTCGCCGCGAAAACAGGACATCGCCATGGCGGGACGCCAGGACAACCACAGCGAATCGCGCCGCATCATCGAGCGTGTGGCACGCGAGACCGACCCGGGCGGCACCTCGTTCATGGCGCGGACCGCGAAGGGCGCGCGCGATCACGTCGCAGCGGCGGATGCCGACCAGTCGGACCCGATCGAATATTGGGGCACTCGCATCGGCCGGGCGCTGGGGCTCATTATCGCCATCGGCCTGTTGATCTGGCTCGTGCTTTTCGTCATCCAGAGTTAGGACCCCCGTGAGCACCGAAGAACACGACGCGCCGCGCGCGGTCATCGTCATTTCCAGCCATGTCGCGCGCGGCTCGGTCGGCAACCGCGCCGCCGTCTTTGCGCTGGAGACGCTGGGCTTTCCGGTATGGGCGGTGCCGACCGTCATCCTGCCCTGGCATCCAGGTCATGGACGGGCGACGCGCATCGTGCCGCCGCTCGACCAGTTCAAGGCGCTGATGGCCGATCTCGAGCGCGCGCCGTGGCTGGGCGAGGTCGGCGCGGTGCTGTCGGGCTATCTCGGCGAAGGCGGCCAGGCGGACGCCGTCGCCTCGCTGGTCGGCGCGGTCAAGGCGAAGACGCCGGATGCCCTTTATATCTGCGATCCGGTGATGGGCGATTCGGGCGGACTCTATGTGCCGGAGACCACCGCCATCGCCATGCGCGACCGGCTGATGCCGATCGCCGACATCGCCACCCCCAACCGCTACGAGCTGGAATGGATGGCGGGAGCGCCGCTGCCTGACCTGAAATCGGTGATGGCGGCCGCCCTTCATGCCGGGCCGCCGACCATGCTGGTCACCTCGGCGCCGGCGATGATGGCCGGCGGCACCGGCAATCTGCTGCTCAACGGCAACCAGGCGCTGCTGGCCGAACATCGCCTCATCGACGAGCCGCCCAACGGGCTCGGCGACCTGACGGCGGCCGTCTATCTGGCCCGCATCCTGTCCGGCCAGCCGGCGATCAAGGCACTGCAGTCGACCACGGCGGCGGTCTACGAGATCCTGGCACGCACCGCCAAACGGGGCGGCGACGAATTGCAGCTCGAAACCGACGCGCAGAGCCTGTCGCACCCGATGGCGATGGTGCAGCTTCGCCAACTCCTGCATCCGGGGCGGGACAAACGAGCGTGACGGCCCAGACCAGCGCGCTTGTCGGCGTCGACGGCTGCAAGGCCGGCTGGATCGCCGTTTACCGCGATCCGGGAGCAGCACCCTCGGCAGGTGTTTTTCCAAGCTTCGCAGCACTGCTCGACGCATTGCCGGCCAATGCGACGGTGGCCGTCGACATGCCGATCGGCCTGCCCGATCTTTCGCAAAAAGGCGGGCGCGGGCCGGAGGCGCTGGTGCGGCCGCTGCTTGGTAACAGGCAATCCAGCGTCTTCGCCATCCCCTCGCGTGCGGCGCTTTACGCGCAAACAGACGGCTTCACCACGATCGAGGCCTGGTATGCCGCGCATCGCCAGGCAAGCGAAGTGGCGAAGGCGACCTCCGATCCGCCGCGCGGCGTCTCGATCCAGGCCTTCGGCATCTTTGCCAAGATCCGCGAGATCGACGCCGTGCTGATCGCGCGTCCCGAACTGCGCAGCCGCGTCTTCGAATCGCACCCGGAAGTCGCTTTCTGCCGCCTGAATGGCGATCAGGCGATGCGCTTGCCGAAGAAGATCAAGGGCGCCGTCAACCCCGCCGGCATGGCGGAACGCAAGGCGCTGCTCGGCCGGCACGGTTATCTCAGGGGCTTTCTCGACCAAACGCCGCCGCGCGGTGCGGCCGCCGACGACTTCCTCGACGCCGCGGCGATGATGCTGATCGCCGGTCGCATCGCCAATGGCGAGGCAAGGCCGTTTCCGGATCCGCCGCTCACCGACCGTTTCGGCATTCCCGTCGCCATCTGGGCGTGAATTCCGCATCTATCGGCGAGCCATTCGCATTGGGCGAAGGCCCCCTCTTCCAGCATGGCAATTGCAGTCCTTTGCGATTCGGCATTGCTCGCGACCGGCTTTTGCCGTTAGAGCCTTTCCAAACTGAAACGAGCTGCCGCCTCCAGCCCGGAAAGGCTCCAGACGCCGCCGATGTCCAATCTTCCCGATCACCTTCTCGCCGGCTACCGCAATTTCATGAGCGGCCGCTATCTCGCCGAAAGCGGACGCTACCGCGCGCTCGCCCAAGATGGCCAGGCGCCGGAAACGATGATCGTCGCCTGCTGTGATTCGCGGGCGGCTCCGGAAGCGATCTTCGACGCCGGGCCGGGCGAACTCTTCGTGCTGCGCAATGTCGGTAATCTGGTGCCCCCTATGCGCCCGACGGTGAGTTCCACTCGACCTCGGCGGCGCTCGAATTCGCCGTGCAGAGCCTCAAGGTGAAGAACATCGTGGTGATGGGCCATGGCCGCTGCGGCGGCATCCGCGCAGCACTTGACACCACGGCCGCGCCCCTCTCGTCCGGTGACTTCATCGGCAAATGGATGAGCCTGATCGCGCCGGCTGCCGAGACCGTGTCCTCCAGCACCTTCATGACGGCGGCGGAGCGCCAGACCGCATTGGAACGCATCTCGATCCGCTATTCGATCGCCAATCTCAGAACCTTTCCCTGCGTCTCGATCCTGGAAGGCAAGGGGCGTCTGTCGCTGCATGGCGCCTGGTTCGACATCTCGAGTGGCGAACTCTGGGTGATGAACAAGGACACCGGTGACTTCGAGCGGCCGGAAATGGTATAGACCCTGATCTCGAACCTTTGGGTTCAGATGAGATCATGGTCAGACGAGAAGGAAGCTAGAGCCGTCCCGTTCCATCGGGATGGAACAGTCTCCAGGAGACGGCGCATGATGCAGGATTGCCGTTCGATCGCATTCGCCGTGGTAACGCTGCTGCTTTCAGTGATGTCCGCCCATGCCGACGATGGTGCGATCATCGGCCGCTGGTATGCGGCGCTGCTGGTCGCCGATCGCACGGAATTGTCGGACCTGCTGGCCGACGACGTCCGGATAAAACTCGACGACCTCGGTGTGGTGCAGAGCAAGCAGGAGTTCATCGCCGCCATCGACGAATGGCAAGGTGCAGTCGCGGGTGCCGCGATCCGGCATCGGATCGAGAAGACCGAGGACGGCGTCACCACGGTGATCGCCTGCTATGATTTCCCCAACAACGACATGCTGATGCAGGAAACCTTCGCGATTACCGACAACCGCATCACCGCCAGTTCGCAGGCGGCGGTCGCGGAAACCTGCGACGCCTACTGAGCGGAACTTGACCAGCCGCGATATTGCGTGCGGGACTCCAGCGCCCTACATCGGTGACGGTCCCGCCTCCACAGCCATTCAGCGAAAACCCCCAGCGAAAGATGCCCATGCCGTCCACGAAAGCCGTCGACCTCGCCGCCCATCCGCTGACCACCTGGCAAGGGCCGCTCGGCCTGCCCGACTTCGCCCGCATCGGCGACGGCGATTTTTCCGGGGTTTTCGACGCAGCATTGAAGGCGCATGAGGCCGAGATCGAGGCGATATCAGGCAATGCCGAGACGCCGACCATCGACAATACGCTTGCGGCGCTGGAACTCGGCGGCGAGGCACTCGACCATGTCTCGTCGATCTTCTGGTGCCGGGCCGGCGCCCACACCAACGAGGCGATCCAGGCGCTGGAGCGCGACATCTCGCCAAAAATGTCCAGGCATTTCTCGGCGATCTCGATGAACGAGAGGCTGTTTGCCCGCATCGACGATCTCTATCAGCGCCGCGAAGCCCTGAAGCTCGATGCCGAGACGCTGCGGGTGCTGGAAAAGACCTGGAAGAGCTTTGTCCGCTCCGGCGCCAAGCTCGACGCCGAAGGCAAGAAGCGGCTGGCGGCGATCAACGAAGAACTGTCGTCGCTCGGCACCACCTTCAGCCAGAACCTGCTTGCCGACGAGCGCGACTGGGCGCTGTTCCTCGACGAGGCCGACCTTGCCGGCCTGCCGGAGTTCCTGAAAAGCGCGATGGCCGAAGCCGCCGAGATGCGCGGCCAGAAGGGCCGCTATGCCGTCACCCTGTCGCGCTCGATCTACGAGCCGTTCTCGACCTTCTCTGAGCGCCGCGACCTGCGCGAGACCGCTTTCCGCGCCTTCACCATGCGCGGCCAGAATGGCGGCGCCACCGACAACACCGAAGTGGTGCGCGACATGCTGAAGCTGCGCGCCGAAAAAGCGAAGCTGCTCGGCTACGCTTCCTTCGCCGCCCTGAAGCTCGACGACACCATGGCGAAGACGCCGGTGGCGGTGCATATGCTGCTCGACCCGGTCTGGGAAAAAGCCCTGGAAAAGGCCGCAAGCGACCAGACCGAGTTGCAGCGGTTGGCGGCCGAGGCCGGCAGCAACGAAAAATTCGCGGCCTGGGACTGGCGCTTCTACCAGGAGAAGCTGCGCGCCGAGAAGTTCGCCTTCGACGAGGCCGAGCTGAAGCCATATCTGCAGCTCGACCGCGTCATCGATGCCTGCTTCGACGTGGCGACACGATTGTTCGGCATCACCTTCGAGGAAAAGAAGGGCATTGCCACCTGGCATCCGGATGCACGCGTTTTCGTCGTGAAAAATGCCGACGGCAGCGAGCGCGGGCTTTTCCTGGCCGACTATTTCGCGCGGCCCTCGAAGCGTTCCGGCGCCTGGATGAGCGCGCTGAAATCCGGCTATAAGCTAGGCTATGGCTCCAGGCCGGTCATCTACAACATCATGAACTTCGCCAAGCCGCCGGAAGGCGAGGCCGCACTGTTGTCGGTCGACGAGGCCAAGACCTTGTTCCACGAATTCGGTCATGCCCTGCATGGCATGCTGACCGACGTCACCTGGCCATCGGTCGCGGGCACCTCGGTCAGCCGCGATTTCGTCGAGCTGCCCTCGCAGCTCTACGAGCACTGGCTGACCGTGCCGGCGGTGCTGGAAAAGCATGCGCTGCATGTCAAGACCGGCAGGCCGATGCCGAAGGCGCTGGTCGACAAGATGCTGGCGGCGCGCACCTTCGGCGCCGGCTTCGCCACGGTCGAGTTCACCGCGTCGGCGCTGGTCGACATGGCCTACCATGCGCGGCCGGATGGCCCGGAAGAGCCGCTTCGTTTCGAGGCCGAAACGCTCGAAAAGCTCAACATGCCCGACACCATCGCCATGCGCCATCGCACCCCGCATTTCGGCCACATATTTTCCGGCGACGGCTATTCGGCCGGCTACTATTCCTACATGTGGTCGGAGGTGCTCGATGCCGACGCCTTCGCCGCCTTCGAGGAGACGGGCGATCCGTTCAATCCGGCGCTGGCCGAGCGGCTCAGGGAGAATATCTATGCCGCCGGCGGCTCGAAGGACCCGGAAGAGCTCTACACCGCCTTCCGCGGCAAGATGCCCTCGCCCGAGGCGATGATGGTCAAGCGCGGGCTGGTGTAGAGGCTAAGTTTGGTTCCGCGACACAGTGATTTTGACAGGTTGGATGCCGATCGGCAGTGAACGTCGATAGTTCCTGTCAGCGGCCAATTTCAATGGCAGGTCGCAAACCTCTAGGATTGGCAGCAGCCACCAAGCTTTCGTCATCCCAGGGCGGAGCAGGAGCGAAGCGACGTCGCGCAGACCCTGGGATCCATGCCGTAACCTCCGCCGAAGAATGCAGCGGCCCAGAACGGCGCTTGCATCCGCAACGGCGACAGCTACCCTTCCACCATGACCGGCTATGCCTATATGACCGCGAGCCAGAAGCGCGGCACGATCTATATCGGCGTCACCAACGATCTCGGTCGCGGCATGCCGGAGCACAAATCCGGCCAAGGCTCGCGCTTCACCAGCCGCTACGGTGTGCAGCGTCTGGTCTGGTACGAGGAGCATTTCGACATTCGCGATGCCATCCAGCGCGAGAGGTCGCTGAAGCGCTGGCCGCGTCAGTGGAAGATCGAACTGATCGAGAGGACCAATCCAGAGTGGTTCGAGCTTTTTCGCGGAACGGGTTGGTAGCGTTCGGTTCTGGTCCGCCGGAGCACTGCCGCGAGGTCACGGTATGGATCCCAGGGTCTGCGCCGCGTCGCTTCGCTCCTTGCTTCGCCCTGGGATGACGAAGGGAGGGGAGGATTCGGCCAATCTCCGAGGTTTGCGATTTGCCGCCGAGATTGCGACTGACAGGAACGATCGACATTCGCCGCCGATCGGCTCCCGACAAGTCAAAATTACTGTGTCACGGAACTGGCCCCGGATTGCTTGGTGGCGCCTCTCAAGCGCCACCGAGCGCCTCGATGCCTTTCGCCAGCACCACCGGATCGCCCAGCACGCGCAGCGTCTTCAGCCGGGCGGTGCCGCCGGCAACGACCGAGACGGCCGATCGCGGCACTCCAAGCGCCTTGGCGACCAGCCGTTCGAGCGCTTGATTGGCGGCGCCGTTTTCCGGCACGGCGCGGACGCGGGCTTTGAGATGGCTTCGCCCGTCGGCAGACGTCTCGATGCCTTCGAGCCTGTCCATCGCCGCTTTCGGCGTCAGCCAGACGAACAGGTCGACGCCGTCGTCGCGCAAGCGGAACGGCGCGCTCATGGATGGCTCAGACGACCAGCGGCGCCACGGTGGTGAGCAGGAACTGCCGGAGGAAGAACAGGATCAGAAGCAGGATGATCGGCGAAATGTCGATACCGCCGAGGTCGGGCAAGAAGCGGCGGATCGGCCGCAGCGCCGGCTCGGTCAGCCGGAAGAGCATGTTGCTGACGCTATCGACGAACTGGTTGCGCGAGTTGACGACGTTGAAGGCGTAGAGCCAGGAGAAAATCGCCGAAGCGATGATGATCCACCAATAAATGTCAAGCGCCAGGACAATGGTCTGAATGAGGGCTATCATGCCGGTCTCCAATTGTTGCCGACATGTAGCCATTGCGGGCGAAGGCGGCAAGAGCCAGCTGCCGCGGCACGCCGGCTCGATCGCAGGCCGCGCGGCTTTTGGGCCAAACGCAGCCTTGACAGGAAACCGCCGCGCCCGATAAATGCGCCCATCCGCTGGACGGGGCTGTAGCTCAGCTGGGAGAGCGCGTCGTTCGCAATGACGAGGTCAGGAGTTCGATCCTCCTCAGCTCCACCAGCGGAATTTCCAAAGATGCGATTTGAGATTGCGCCCTTCCTGGCCTGGCTGGGCACCGGCCTCACCTATGGCGTGCCCAATGCGCTGCTGCTGTTCGTGCCGTCCTCATCGTCTTCACCTTGCGTCGCACCGGGTTTCTTCTTTACGATGTCGGCGACAATGAAGGGCGGCACACCGGGCGTCCGCTAACTGGCAGGCCATCACGGCGCTCTACGTCATCTCGAGCGTGCTCGCCGGCGGCTTCTTCTATATCGGCCTGATAGAGGCGCCCTCGCTGTCGCCCGCCGAACCGCTGCCTTCGGTGGCAGCCGCCGTCGTCGGCGGAACCTCGATCTTCGGCGGCCGCGGCGGCTACACCGGCACCATCATTGGGGCGCTGATCCTCACCGTGCTGACGACACTGCTGACCATTCTCCAGATGCCGGAGGGCGCGCGGCGGATTCTGTTGGGTTGATCGTGCTGTTCGTGACGGCGGCGTATCTGAGGATTATTGAGGATCGGTAGCCGGAGCTAGCGGATTTTCTTGACTTGCCGCTACCGGATGCACTCTAGCCGGATGGGCCGCTCTGATCTCCCGGTCTTCCATTTCGAAACTCCTTGACCCTGGAGCAATGGCTGATTTTGTGGAGTATGGGCGCAAACGGAGCCGGAAAAACGTGACCCTTACCAATCGAGACATTGTCGAACTTACGGCGTGGCGGCGCAAGCTGCACCAGCAACCGGAAATCTCGAATGAAGAGGAGAAGACCGCTAAAGAGGTCGTCGCCTTCCTCACCGATACAAGGCCGGACAAAGTGCTGACCGGGTTAGGCGGACACGGCGTGGCGGCGATCTACGAAAGTGGCAAAGAGGGGCCGACGGTCATGTTCCGTTCGGAACTCGATGCCTTGCCGATTGAAGAACTTTCAGGCGTGCCGCATTCATCACTCGTGCCGGGCAAGTCGCATATGTGCGGCCATGACGGACATACCGCGATCCTGGCGGCACTTGGCCGCCAGTTGGGGCGCGAAAAACCCGCCAGCGGCCGCGTCGTGCTGATGTTCCAGCCGGCGGAAGAAACCGGCAATGGCGCGGCCGGCGTCGTCGCCGATCCGCGCTTCGGCGAAATCGCGCCGGATTTCGCTTTCTCATTGCACAATCTGCCCGGTGTGCCGTTCGGTGAAGTGCGGCTCAAACCCGGTGTGGTCAACTGTGCTTCACGCGGCATGCGCATCGTGCTGGAGGGCAAGACCGCGCATTCGTCCATGCCCGAGACCGGCATCTCACCCATGATGGCAATCAGCCAGTTGATGCCGGCTCTGCCCACGCTCGGGCGCGGAACCTTCGCCGACGACGACTTCGGCATGCTGACCGTCACACACGCCGCGATGGGCGAAGCCGTGTTCGGCATCGCGCCCGGCAATGCAGAGGTCTGGGCGACGCTGCGCACCCGGCGCGACGATCGTATGGCAAACCTATGCGCCACCGCTGAATCGCTGGTCACACAGATCGCTGGCCAGCATGGCCTTTCTGCCCGGTGGGACTATCACGAGATATTTGTTGCCAGCGTCAACGCGCCGGATGCGGTGGAACATTTGCGGCAAGCTCTCCACGAAGAGGGCATCGTGCAGGAAGAGGAAGGTCTGCCGATGCGCGCTTCGGAAGATTTCGGCCTGTTCGGCCACAGCGCGTCGTCGGCGATGTTCTTCCTCGGTGCCGGCGAGCAGCACCCTGCGTTGCATAATCCGGACTATGACTTTCCGGACGACCTGATCCCGATCGGGTCGAAAATATTCATGCGCGCGGCGCGCAATCTTCTGGGCTGACGTCATCTTCTGGCTGAGCCCGAGCGCCCCATCCGCCCCCTCACACCGCCAAACTCCCTCGCTCCGCCTCCTCCGCATTCGGATCCGCCGGTGCCGTCGCCCAGGCCAGTTCGACGAGCGTCACCGTCCGCCGGCCAGCCCCGTCAAGCTGGCATACGATCAGCCCCTGCTCCTCGATATAGGTCAGCAGGCGCCGGGCGCGGCGCAGCGAGTGCGAGCCGTAGGCGCGGGCGATCGCCGCGTCGCTCGGGCAGGGCCAGCCCTCCTTCGCCGCACGGGCGATCATCATGAACACGCCCTGCATATCCTCGGGCAGAAGCGAGGCGCGCACCGAGACATCCTGCCACGCGTCGTCGCCTGCCATGTCGGAGCCAAGGCCGGCCCGCGCCCGCGTCAGCATGCGGCGGAAGTCGGCCAAGTCCGGCACGACCGAGGCGAGGCCTTCTATGCGGCAGCGGACCACGAATTCCTGATAAAGCACGCCGATCACGCGAAAACCCGCATCGGGCTGCGCCAGCACGGCGCGCAGGACGCGATCCACCCGTTCACGCCGCTCCGCCAGATCCTCGGCGCTGATCGGCGGCTCCACCGGGTCGGGGCGGATTTCCAGCGCCGCCGACTTCGCCGCCATCAGCTGATCGAGCAGATCCGGCGACGACCGGCGCTGCGGCCGGACAGTTTCCGGCGGCGGGGCTGCCAGGATGATCGCGCGGGCGTCCTCCAGTGCGGCGTCCGGCAGCGGCATCAGGCGCGGGGTGCCGTTGCGCGGACTTGTCTCCGTCGGGCCGATGCGCAAACCCAGCGGACGGCGCGACAGCGCCGGGCCCAGCGCCATGAACTGCCCGCGCTCCAGATCGCGAAAAGCCTCGGCCTGCCGCCGCTCCATGCCGAGAAGATCGGCGGCGCGGGCCATGTCGATGTCGAGAAAGGTTCGGCCCATGAGGAAATTGGAAGCCTCGGCGGCGACGTTCTTGGCGAGCTTGGCCAGCCGCTGGGTGGCGATGATGCCGGCCAGCCCGCGTTTACGGCCACGGCACATCAAATTGGTCATGGCGCCGAGCGAGAGCTTGCGCGCCTCGTCCGAAACCTCGCCTGCAACCGCCGGCGCGAACAGCTGCGCCTCGTCCACCACCACCAGCATCGGGTACCAGTGGTCGCGGGCGACCTCGAACAGCCCGCCGAGGAAGGCGGCGGCGCGCCGCATCTGGTTCTCGGCGTCGAGCCCCTCGAGATTGAGCACCGTGGAGACGCGATGGATGCGCGCCCGCTCGCCGGCGCTCTGCAGGCCGCGCTCGGTATGCTCCTCGGCATCGATCACCAAATGGCCGAAACGCTCGCCCAGCGACACGAAGTCGCCTTCGGGGTCGATAATGGTCTGCTGCACCCAAGGGGCGCTCTGCTCCAGCAGCCGGCGCAGCAGATGCGATTTGCCGGAGCCCGAATTGCCCTGCACCAGCAGGCGGGTCGCCAGCAGCTCCTCAAGATCCAGTGCCGCCGGGGCGCCCGCCGTCGTGTGGCCCATCTCGATCGCAACGGTCATGTCTCGACTCTCCTTGGCGAGAGAGGGCTTATCAACCCGATCGCAGCCCGTCGAGCGCGCATGGCCGGCCGCTCGGTGTTGCGCACAGTTGGACGCCGCGGCGGTATCTTCGGACCGATCGTGCTGTTCGTGACGCTGCCTATCCGCAGCGGCAGCGGTTTGGCGCTTCAAATCGACCGCTGGTTGATTCGCTTGGCGACGTCTTCGGCGCTTTCGACGCGCTCAGAATAACGGTTGGGGATGGTGACCATCCGCATCCAGCGGCCGAGGATGCGAAGCTGGTTGACCGCGTTGAAACTCTGCGAGCCTCCGGAAACCTGCATCACCGCGAGTGTACGGCCTTGCGTCGTCCTGACGCCGCCAGCCGAGAGCGGCAGCCAGTCGATCTGCATTTTCATCACGCCCGTCATGGAACCGTGCCGCTCGGGCGAGCACCAGACCTGGGCCTCGGACCAGATCGACAGGTTTCGCAGCTCCTGTACTTTGGGGTGGTCGGCCGATGTCGAATCCGGAAGAGGCAGGCCAGAGGGATCGTAGATGCGCACCTCGGCGCCCAGGCGACGCAAAATGCGGGCGGCCTCCTCCGTGGCGAACCGGGAGTAGGACCGCTCGCGCAGCGAGCCGTAGAGCATCAGCACGCGAGCCTTGTGGGTCGAGCGCGGCGCATCCAGCAGTACCTCCAGGTCGATCGGCCGGAACTGGTCTTCGTCCACATTCGGCAGACTATCTTCGGGCATCCGGTCAGGCAACGCGCTGGCCCTGCGCATCGATGACGACTTCGCCGTCTTCCTTGGTGAACGGACCGATATCCGCATTGGGCAAGATATCGAGAACGACTTCCGAAGGCCGGGCCAGCAAGGTGCCGAGCGGGCTCACCACAATCGGCCGGTTGATCAGGATCGGATGCGCCAGCATGAAGTCGACGATCTCGTCGTCGGTCCATTTGGGATCGCCGAGGTTGAGCGCGGCATAGGGCGTACCCTTCTCGCGCAGCAATTCGCGCGGCGTCATCCCCATCGCCGCGATGAGCTCGACCAGCCGCTCTCGCGACGGCGGGTTTTTCAGATACTCGATCACCTCCGGCTCTTCGCCGGACTGCCGGATGATGGCGAGCGTGTTGCGCGAGGTGCCGCAGTTGGGGTTATGATAGATGGTGATGGTCATTGTGCGGCCTTCATCTGTCTAATTGGCTTAGGTTCAGTGAGCAGCCATCCCGCCAAGGCCATGGCAAGCAGCGCGCCCAGTAGCTCGGCGAGGATGAACCCCGGCAGATCTATCGGACGGATGCCCGCGAACGTGTTGGAAACCGCTCGCGCGATGGCAACGGCCGGATTGGCAAACGAGGTCGATGCCGTAAACCAGTAGGCCGCCGTGATGTAGAGCCCAACCAGCCATGGAATCGCATCCGAACGGAAGCGAAGGCCTGCAAGAATGGTGAAGACCAGGCCGAAGGCAGCCACCAACTCCGCAAGCCATTGTCCGTTTCCGGTCCGCGCGGTTTGGGAGATCTGTAGAATTGGCAGTTCGAACATGGCGTGCGCCAGCAACGTCCCGGCGACGCCGCCCGCAATCTGGGCGACGACGTAGGCCAAGGCTGCGATCGCATCGATTTCGCGCCTGAGAGCGAAGACCAGCGTCACCGCTGGATTGAAATGCGCCCCGGAAATCGGTCCGAGTATGGTGATCAGCACGACCAAAATTGCTCCAGTCGGCAAGGTGTTGCCAAGCAAGGAGAGACCCACATCATCCGTCAGCCTGTCCGCCATGATCCCGGACCCGACAACCGTAGCGACGAGCATCGCGGTGCCGAGCGCTTCCGCGACGAGACGCCGGGGGATGTCTGCCGCCATCATGTTAGCCGGCTTTCGGTAGATCGCGGCCGATGTCATTCAGCCGTTTCTGCAGGGCGAGCTTGTCGATCGTGTTCATCGGCAGGCTGACGAAGATCGAGATTCGATTGTTGAGCATGCGATAGGCTTCGGCGAAGGCCAGATGCTTTTCGGCGTCGGTGCCTTCCACGGCCGCCGGATCAGGCACGCCCCAATGCGCCGTGATCGGCTGTCCTGGCCAGACCGGGCAGGATTCATTGGCCGCGTTGTCGCAGACGGTGAAAACGAAGTTCATTTCATGAGCGCCGGGAACCGCGAATTCCTCCCAGTCTTTCGATCGGGCGAAAGACGTGTCGTGGTTGAGGGTCTTCAAGAGCTGAAGCGCGAACGGATGGACCTCTCCCTTCGGGTGCGATCCGGCCGAATATGCCTTGAACTTGCCGGCGCCGACACGGTTCAGGATCGCCTCGGCGAGGATCGACCGTGCCGAATTGCCGGTGCAGAGAAAAAGAACATTATATGGCTCGCTCATCACACATCCTCCTTCAACATTCGCAAGTGACAGCTTGAATGACGGGCCGGCACAGCTCCGGCGCGCCGTTGCAGCAATCCTCCATGAGATAGGCCAGCAGATCGCGAAAGCCGGTCATGTCGGCGACATAGCGGATCGTTCGGCCCTCGCGCTCGGCGCGCACGAGGCCGGCATGGCCGAGGACCTTCAAATGCGCCGACATGGTGTTCTGCACCGTATCGAGGCGCGAGGCGATCTCGCCGGCCGGCATGCCGTCCGCGCCCGCCCGGACAAGCAGGCGAAAGACTTCCAGCCTGGTGTCCTGGCCGAGCGCTGCCAATGCAAGGAGGGCGGCTTTCTTGTCCATGTATCTATAAATCCAGAGTTAAGGATATTTAGCGCCAACATATGACAGCTGGGTGACGGCAGGCAAGAGCCCCGATATCCAGATTTCGCCGATGTTCTGTCTGGACGGAGGGGCGATTCTCGGCTTGGCCTCAGGGTTTCGATGCCAGCCGCGCACCGGTCTTGACGTCGACCACCTCCGGCTTGCCAGCATCGATCGCACCGTCCCAGCCGCCGCCGAGCGCCTTGTTGAGCGCGATGTAGTCGGTGGCGATGGCGATGCGGCTTTGCAGCAGATCGTCCTCGGCCTCGTAGAGCGAGCGCTCCGCGTCCAGCACCTCGAGAAGGCTTGTCTCCCCGGCCTTGTAAAGCGTGCCTTCAAGGCGTGCCGCGTCCGCGTAGGATTTCGCGGAAGCAGCGAGCTTGCTGTTCCTGATGCGCTCCTGGCGTAGCCCAACGAGCGCGTTTTCCACATCCTCGAGCGCCGTCAGCACGGAGGCCTGGTAGGCGATGAAATATTGATCGCGCTGGGCTTTGGCGACCTCGACGGCCGCCTTCAGCTGACCGGCATTGAACAGCGGCACGCTGAGCGTCGGCCCGAACGACCAGCCGATCGAGGAGTTCTTGCCGAGATCGCCGAGCTTGAAGGCTGACGTGTCGATGTCTCCCGTCAGGCTGACCGAGGGATAGCGCGCCGCCTCGGCCTGGCCGATCTTGGCGGTATATTGCGCATATTGCCGCTCGGCCATGCGCACGTCGGGGCGGGCTAGCAGAATGTCGGCCGGAATCCCGGCCGGGATCGGCAGGCGCGGCGTGGGAATCGGCGCGCTGCGCCTCAGCCGCTCGTTCAAGGCGGAAGGCGGACGGCCGGTGAGCACCGCAAGGCGATGCACCGCTTCGGCGTAGCCTGCTTCCAACGACGGAACGTCTGCCTCGGTGTTGCTTGCCTGTCCCATCGCCTTGGCGACATCGGCCGCTGTCGCCGTGCCGGCTTGCGCCATGGCGCGGGTGAGCACCGCCGTTTGCTTCTGCGAGGCGGCTGCGCGCCGGGCGAGCTGAATGCGAGCCTGATAGCCGCGCGCCTGCGCATAGCTGGACGCCACGTCGCCGACGAGCGTCAGCAGCGTCGAGCGCAGCTCCTCCTCGGAGGCGTCCAGCCCATAGCGCGCGGCCTCGACGCTTCTGCGGTTGGCGCCGAACAGGTCGAGTTCCCAACTGGCGTCAAAGCCGGCCTGGTATTGACTGTAGGCATCGCTGGCAGTTCCGTCCGATGTGGTCGCAGCCGTCTTGTTGCGCGTGGCGGAACCGGAGCCGTCGGCGGACGGGAACAATGTACCGACGCTCTGGCGGTAGCTGGCGCGCGCCTCGCGGATCCTGGCTTTTGCGGTTGCCACATCGAGATTGCCGGCAACCGCTTGCTCGACAAGCGTATTCAGCTCCGGATCGCGCAGGTTCTGCCACCATTTCGACAGTTGCGCCGGCCTGATGACCTTTGCCGGGTTCTGACCGCTCCAGTTCGCCGGCACCGGCAGGATCGGCGTCTGATAATCCGGGCCGACAACGCATCCCGCGAGCAGGACGGCGGTGAGAATAGGCACAATCGTCCGCCTCGCGGCCACCGAGCCACGTTCAAAACCTGTCATATGAAGAACCCTTATTGCTGTTTGGCTATTGTCGGCGTCTCGCCCGTATCCTGCCCAGTGTCCTGTTTGGCCGCCCTGCCCTTGAAGATGCGTCGCACCGTGACGAACAGCAGCGGCACGAGGAACACGCCGATCACGGTCGCAGCGATCATGCCGCCCATGACGCCGATGCCGACGGAGTTCTGCGCCCCCGAGCCGGCGCCACTGGCGATCGCCAGCGGCGTCACGCCGAGGATGAAGGCCAGCGACGTCATCAGGATCGGTCGCAGCCTTTGTCGCGCCGCGTCCAGCGTCGCCTCGACAAGACCCATGCCGGCGGTCTGCCGCTCGATGGCGAACTCGACGATGAGGATGGCGTTCTTGGCGGCAAGCCCTATCGTGGTCAGCAACCCGACCTTGAAATAGACGTCGTTGGTCTGGCCGAACAGGGTCGCCGCCAGCAACGCGCCGAAGATGCCGATCGGCACCGACAGCATGACCGCGAACGGGATCGACCAGCTTTCGTAAAGCGCGGCCAGGCACAGGAACACGACCAGCGCCGAAATCGCATACAGCGACAGCGCCTGGTTGCCTGAAAGCTTCTCCTGATGCGACAGTCCGGTCCATTCGTGGGAATATCCGGCGGGCAGCTGCGCCACCAGCCTGTCGATCTCGTCCATCGCCGCACCCGAACTGACGCCCGTGGCCGCCGCGCCCTGGATCTCGACCGCCGCCGACCCGTTATAGCGTTCGAGCCTGGGCGAGCCGAATGTCCAGTGGCTGGAGGCGAAGGCCGAGAACGGCACCATGGCGTCGCCGGAGTTGCGGACTTGCCATTTGTCGAGATCTTCCGGCTGCATGCGGAAGTCCGGATCAGACTGCAGATAGACAGGCTTCACCCGGCCGCGATCGATGAAGTCGTTGACGTAGTCGCTGCCCCAGGCGGTCGACAGCGTGTTGTTGATGTCGGCGAGGCTGATGCCGAGCGCGCTGGCCTTTTCCTGGTCGATATCGACCGAAAATTGCGGCTGGTCCTCCTGGCCGTTGGGGCGTGTGTTGGCGAGCAGCGTGCTCTTCGCGGCCAAGCCGAGAAGCTGGTTGCGCGTCTGGATCAACGCCTCATGGCCGGCGCCATTGACATCCTGCAGGTAGAAATCGAAGCCGTTGGTGTTGCCGAAACCCTGGATGGCGGGTGGGGCGAGGGCGAAGACCTGGGCATCCCTGATCTTGGAGAAGGCGCCCATGGCGCGGCCGGCGACCGCAGACACGGAAAGGGCCGAGGTCTTGCGCTGGTCGAAATCCTTCATCCGCACGAAGGCGATGCCGACATTCTGCCCGGCGCCGCCGAAGCCGAAGCCGGAAGCCGTGAACACGCCTTCGACCGCGTCCTTCTCTTCGTTCAGATAGTGGTTGGTCACCTCAGCCAGCACGCGCTCGGTACGGTCCTGCGTCGCGCCGACCGGCAGCGATGCGCTGGTGATCAGGATGCCCTGATCCTCATCCGGCAGGAACGAGCTCGGCAGCCGGGCAAACATCCAGCCCATGGCGATGACGATGGCGAGGAACACGGCGAGGAAGCGCCAGGAACGGTTGATGATGCCGTGCGAGCCGTCGCGGTAGGCGATGGTGCCGCGATCGAACATGCGGTTGAACCAGCCGAACGGACCCCTTTGCGTCGCATGGTCCTTGGCAGGGCGCAGGATGGTGGCGCAGAGCGCCGGCGTCAGCACCAGTGCCACCAGCACCGAGAGCACCATCGCCGAGACGATGGTGACGGAGAATTGCCGGTAGATGATGCCGGTGGAGCCGCCGAAGAAGGCCATCGGCACGAACACGGCCGACAGCACGGTGGCGATGCCGATCAGCGCGCCGGTGATCTCGTTCATCGATTTGCGCGTCGCCTCCTTCGGCGGCAGGCCTTCCTCCTGCATGACGCGCTCGACATTCTCGACCACGACGATGGCGTCGTCGACAAGCAGGCCGATGGCCAGAACCATGGCGAACATGGTGAGCGTGTTGATCGAATAGCCGAAGAAGGAGAGCACGCCGAACGTGCCGAGCAGCACCACCGGCACGGCAATCGTCGGAATGATGGTCGCGCGGAAATTCTGCAGGAAGACGAACATCACCAGGAACACGAGCACGATCGCTTCGGCGAGCGTCTTCACCACTTCCTCGATCGACAGGCGCACGAAGGGCGAGGTGTCGTACGGGTAGACGACCTCGACGCCTTGCGGGAAGGTCGAACTCAGGCGATTGATCGTCGTGCGTACCGCTTCCGCCGTGTTGATCGCGTTGGCGCCGGTCGCCAGGCTGACGGCGACGCCGGCGGCCGGGTTGCCGTTGTAATGGGCTTGGGTGGTGTAGCTTTCGGCGCCGATCTCGACCTTGGCGACATCGTTCAGCCGCACCAGCGAGCCGTCGGTATTGCTCTTCAGGATGATGTTGCGGAACTGCTCGGCGGTCTGCAGCCGGCTCTTCGCCGTCACCGTGGCGTTGAGCTGTTGGCCCTTGCGCGCCGGGAGGCCGCCGAGCTGGCCGGCCGAAACCTGCGTGTTCTGCGCCTCGACGGCCGTGGCGACATCGCTCGGCATCAGCGAATATTGCGCTAGTTTGTCCGGGTCGAGCCAGATGCGCATGGCATAGCCGGAGCCGAAAAGCTGCGTCGAGCCGACGCCTTCGACGCGCTTCAGCGTGTCGTTGACGGTTGAGTCAACATAGTCCGCGAGGTCGGTCGAGTTCATCTTGCCATCGCTGGAGACGAAGCCGACGACCATCAGGAAGCCGGTCGAGGATTTGGAGACGGTGATGCCGTTGTTCTGGACCACCTGCGGCAGCTGCGACTGCACGAGCTGCAGCTTGTTCTGCGTCTGAACCTGGGCGGTGTCCGCGTTGGCGCCGCTGGTGAAGGTCAGCGTGATCGAGGCCTCTCCGGTCGAGGTCGACGTCGCCGTCATATAGTCGAGATTGTCGATGCCGGTCATGCCTTGCTCGATGACCTTGGTCACCGAGTTCTCGACGGTCTGGGCGTCGGCGCCGGGATAGCTGGCGCTGATGTTGACCGTGGTTGGAGCGATCTGCGGGTATTGCGAGATCGGCAGCGATTGCAGCGCCAAGAGGCCGCCCAGCATGATCACGATGGCGATCACCCAGGCGAAGATCGGCCGGTTGATGAAGAATCCCGACATCGCTTCAGTTCCCGGTTGCGCCGGAGGCCGGCTGCTTGGCGGCACCGGCGGCATTGCCGCCGGCGGCGGTCGCCGAGGCGGAATTCTGCTCGCGGTCCTTGATCTCGCCGGTCGTCTCGTCGATCGTCACTTCGACCGCGGTCGCGTCGCCTCCGGCGCGCACCAGCTGCAGGCCCTCGACGATGACGCGGTCACCGTCGCCGACGCCGGAATCCACCAGCCAGTTGTTGCCGACGCTGTTGCGCACGCTGAGCACACGCTGCTCGACCTTGCCCTGGGCATTGACGACCATGGCCGTCGCCTGGCCCTTGGGGTCGCGGGTGACGCCGCGCTGCGGCACTAGGAAGCTGTTTTGGGCGACGCCTTCCTCGACGATGGCGCGCACATACATGCCGGGCAAGAGCAGCCGGTCGGGATTGGGGAACTGGGCTCTGAGTGCGAAGGTGCCGGTCGACTGGTCGACATTGGCGCCGGCGAATTCCAGCTTGCCGTTCTGCGCGTAGATGGTGCCGTTGTCGAGCTTCAGCTTGACGCTCACATTGGTCCCGCTGAATTTCAGCCGGCCTTCGTTGATCGCCTGGCGCAGATTGAGCAGGTTGGTGCTCGACTGCGTGACGTCGACATTGATCGGATCGAGCGAGCGAATGGTGGTCAGCACCGTTTCCTGGTTGGCGGTGACCAAGGCTCCCGGCGTCAATGTCGATTTGTCGATCCTTCCGGCGATCGGCGCGGTGATCGAGGTGCGATTGAGGCTGATCTTCGCGGTTTCGACGCTGGCCTTGGCCGACGCGACGTCGGCCTGCGCCTGCGCCAGCGTCGCCGCGGCATCGTCATAATCCTGCTTCGAGACGACGTTCTGCTTCAGCAGCCCGGCATAGCGGTCGAACTTGGCCTGGGCGGTGGGCACCGCGGCTTCAGCCTTCTGCCGGGCCGCGACGGCGCTGTCATAGGCGGCCTGATAGCTCGCCGGGTCGATGAGGTAGAGCGGCTGCCCCGCCACCACCTCGGCACCCTCCTGAAACAGGCGCTGCTGGATGATGCCATCGACCTGCGGACGCACCTCGGCGATGAGGGAGGCGGCGGTGCGGCCCGGCAGTTCGGCGGTGATCGCAACCGACTGCGGATGCAGCGTCACGACGCCGACCTCGGGCCTGCCGGCACCCCCCATGCCTGCAGGGGCGTTGCTCTGCTCCTGCGAGCAGGCAACCAGAAGAAGCGCCGCGCACAGCATTCCGGCCCAGGGCGGGAGCCGGCGTACCGGCAACGGAGACTGACTAGACTGGATGCGCATGGCCTGGATCTTTCCCTGAAATTACTGAAGCCGCCTGGCTGCCGGCATCGGATGGTTCCACCAGGAGCCGGCTGAGATGCCGGCCGAGGAAGCGCTGGATGTCATCCATGAAGGTGTAGACCACCGGCACGTAGACGAGACTGAGCAGGGTCGAGGAGATGAGTCCGCCGATCACTGCGATCGCCATCGGCGCGCGCGTCTCGGCGTCGGCGCCGATGCCAAGCGCGATCGGCAGCATGCCGGCGCCCATGGCGATCGACGTCATGACGATCGGCCGCGCCCGCTTGCGCGCGGCGTCGAGCAGTGCCTCGAAGCGACTCATGCCGCGCTCCTTCTCCGCCATCAGAGCGTACTCTACGAGCAGGATCGAGTTTTTGGCCGCGATGCCAATCAGCATCAAAATGCCGATCAGCGGCGATATGCCAAGCGCCTTGCCGGTGATCAGCAAGAAACCCAGAGCACCGCCGACCGACAGTGGCAGCGCCACCAGGATCGTCACCGGCTGCACGAAGCCGCGGAAAAGCAGGACCAGCGTCAGGTACATCAGCAGGATACCGGCGGCGATCGCCGTGGCAAAGCCTGAGAACAGTTCCTGCATGCGGGCGGCGTCGCCGCGCGCCAGTTCATGCAAGCCCGCCGGCAAGTTCCGCATGGCCGGTAGAGCGCGGATCGCCGTGGTCGCCTCGCCGAGCGTGATGCCCGAAAGGTCCGCCTCGACGGTGGCGCTGCGGCTGCGGTCCACCCGCGCAATGCTGTTCGGGCCGGCGCTGAAGCTGATGTCGGCGATGGCGGCAAGCGGCGCCGTGCCCTTGCTGCCGGTCAGCGGCAGGATGGCGAGCTTCGCGGGATCGTCGATGGCGCCATCGGGCAAGGTCACGACGATCGAGACCTGGCGATCGCCGAGATTGAATTTCGGCAGGCTGGTGTCGGTGTCGCCGACGGTAGCGACTTTCACGGTCTGGGCGATCTCGGTCGGGGTGATGCCGAGCTCGGCCGCCTTGGCGCTGTCGGGGCGCACGATCAGCTCCGGCTTGGTGGTCGCGGCCGTTGAGGTCGGATTGCTGAGGCCGGGAATCGACTTCATCTGGTCGATCAGCGCATCGCTGGTCTGCTGCAGCGCATCACCATTGTCGCCCACCAGTGTAATCGACACCTTGGCGCCGGAAAAACCATCGGCGCCGAACTGAACGCGGGCTCCCGCAATGTCGTTGAGCTTCGGTGAGGCCGCGGCCTCGAATTCCTGCTGGCTGACCGTCCGCTCGTCGCGCGGCTTCAGATTGACGGTGACATTAGCGCTGCGCACTTCGGCCGAGCTCGACCCACGGTTCGGTCCGCCACCCGACTCGGCCGCCGTGCCGATCGTGGCGAAGATGCCGTCGACCGCCGGATCAGCTTCCAGGCGTTTGGTGATGTCCTTGACCACGGCCGTTGTCTGCTCGATCGTCGATCCCGGCTGCAGCTCGACCGAGATCATCGAGCGGCCGCGATCGGTCGCCGCCATGAATTCGGTCGGCAGTTGCGTCGCCAGCGCCATCGAACCGGCGAAGAAAGCGATGCCGGCAAAAAGCGTGACCCAGCGATGGTCGAGCGCCTTGCGCAGCAGCCACAGATAGGTTGGCACCCAGGCCGGCGTGTCGTCTTCGCTGTGGCCGCCGGCGCGCACCAGGTAGGCGCCCATCAACGGGGTCAGCATGCGCGCCACCAGCAGCGAAAACAGCACCGACACGCAGACCGCGACCGCGAAGCTGAAGAAGAACTTTCCGGGAATGCCGGGCATGAAGGCCACCGGCAGGAAGACGGCGACGATCGTGGCGGTGGTCGCCACCACGGCGAGCCCGATCTCGTCGGCGGCCTCGATCGCCGCCTGATAGGCGCTGACGCCGGCCTGGCGCATGTGGCGCACGATGTTCTCGATCTCGACGATGGCGTCGTCGACGAGGATGCCCACCACCAGCGACAGGGCCAGCAGCGTGATGTTGTTGAGCGAGATGTCGAACGCCGCCATCACCGCGAAGGTCGGGATCAGCGACAGCGGCATGGCGACCGCCGACACCAGCGTCGCCCTGATGTCACGCAGGAACAGCCAGACGACGCCGATGGCAAGCAGCGCGCCGAGCCACAGCGCCTCGAACGCCGCATCGTAGCTTTCCCTTACGAAGCCGGAAGACGAGGTGACCTCGGTGAACTTTGCCGCGCTCGTCTTCGAACCCATCTCGGCGATCGCGGCGCGCGCGGCCTTGACCACGTCGATCTCGCTCGAGCCGACGGACCTGTAGATGTTGAAGGCGACGACCTCCCTGCCGTCGAGATAGGCGGACTGGCGCGGCTTTTCCCAGCTGTCGACCACCTTGCCGAGGTCGGAGAGTTTGACGTCGCCGGCTTTCGAGAACGCAACGCGCGTATCGGCCAGCGCCTCGACGGTGGTGACGCTGCCCAGCGTGCGCACCGACTGCTCCTGGCTGCCGATGGTGGTGCGGCCGCCCGGCTGGTTGACGTTGATGGACGCGAGCGTCTGGCTGACATCGCCGGCGCTGATCCCAAGTGCTGCAAGCCGGTCGGGATCGAGTTCGACGCGGATGACCCGGTCGACGCCGCCCGAACGGGTGATCTTGGACACGCCGTCGACGCCGAGCATCGCCTTGGCGACGTCATTGTCGATGTACCAGCTCAGCGCGTCGGGCGACATCGCTGGCGCCTCGACCACATAGGTCAGCACCGAATTGCCCGTCGCATTGACCTTCGCCACCACCGGCGCCTGGGCGGCCGCCGGCAGGCTGGACTGCACGCCGGAAACCGCATTGCGCACATCGTTGGCGGCGGTCTCGGGATCGGTGTCGAGCGTGAACTCGACCGTGGTGACCGAGGAGCCTTCGCTGAGCGAGGTCGAGACGTCGTCGACGCCGTCCAGGCTGGCCACGGCGTTCTCGATGACCTGCGCGACCTGCACTTCCATCTCGCTCGGCGCCGCACCCGCCTGCGTCACCGTGACGGTGACCGTCGGCAGGTCGATGTCAGGCATGTTGTTGGTGCGCAGTTGCATGAAGCCGTAGAGGCCGGCAATCGTCAGCGACAGGAACAGGACGATGGTCGGAACCGGATTGCGGATCGACCAGGAGGAAATGGCGTTCATCGCGCCGTCTCCGCGCTCGACACGGCCTGGTCGCTGTCGCCCGCTGCAACGCGAACGAGATTGCCGTCATTGAGCAGGCCGGCGCCAGAGACGACGACGCTCTCGCCCTCGCTCAGCCCGGACACAATGGCGACGCGGCCATCCCAGTGGCTGCCGGTCTCGACGCTACGCGCCGCGACCTTGCCATCCTTGCCGACGACAAAGACTCCCGGTCTGCCGTCGCGCCAGGTCATGGCGCTTTCGGCAACGTTCAGCACCTCCGCCGTGGACGTGGCGATCGAGACGCGGGCAAACATGCCGGGCTTGAGCCCGGAATTGTCCTGCGGCGCGACATAGACCGTGCCCAGCCTTGTGGTGCCGTCGACATTCTCGGCGATCGAGCCGACCTTGCCGGAAGACACCTTGCCGGAAGCGTCGGTGATGGTCGCCGCCTGGCCGGTCGTGATCGAGGCCAGGTTTTTCTCGGGCACTTGCACGGCGACCTCGACCTTGCCGTCGCGCACGATTCTCATCAGTTCCGTGCCGGATTGAACGATGGACCCGGCAACCGCCGGCCTGGTGGAAACCGTGCCGTCGAAGGGAGCATGGATTTCTGTGCGCGCGAGTTGCGCGGCGATATTGTCCGCCGCCGCCTCGGCCTGCGCGAGCTGCGCCTGGCTGGTCTTGACCGTGGTTGCTTTTTCCTCGGCCGTCTCGGCGCTGATCGCATTGCTGGCGATGAGCTTCCTGGCACGGGCCGCCGCCGTCTCGGCCGCCTCCAGCGTGGCGCGCGCCTGCTCGGTGGCTGCCTTCTGCTCGGCAAGCTGGGCCCGCAGCACCGTATCGTCGAGGCGCGCGATCACCTCGCCCTTGCTGACATGGTCGCCTTCGGCAACGAGGACCTCGGTCAGTTGCAGGCCGCTGGTCTGCGCGCCGATCGCGGCTTCCTGCCATGCCTGGGCCGTGCCGGTGGCGGTGATCGCCGCGGCGATTTCATCCTTGCGCACCGTTTCGACCGAAACCGTCAGCGAGGCCTGCGCGACCGCCGCCACACGGTTCGCTGCCGCGCCGGCCTCGCCCGCATCGGCATTGCCACGGCCATAGGCCTTGAGTATGGCGGCGACCGCAATGGCAAGAATGACGGCGCAAAGCAGCAGGTATTTCTTGCGCGATGAACTAGCGGCCATGGGTCTTTTCACCGTCAACTGAATTCTCGATAAGGGGAGCGCCGAGCGAAAGCCGCCAGGTGCCGAAGACGAGCCTGGTGGCGCCGGTGAAGGCCTGCAGCGACCGCAGCGTCGCCGCCGAACCGCGGCGATGCTGCTCCGGCGCGGCCGCCATCAGCAGCCGCAGCATCAGGAACATCTCCCACATGGAAGTCTCCTTCACAAAAAGGCCGGCCGGCCCGATCGCGGGGTAGGCCAAACGGGCCGGCCGGTGCAGCCGGTCAGAGTTGCCCGCCCGTCCGGGGTAGGGGTGGCGGAAGCGGCCTGCCAGAATCGGGCAGGCCTCCGGGGCCGGCTGCATCATCCGGCGGATTGTCCCATGGCCCTTGGGGTGGTCCATGAGGTCTGTCCGCCGAAGCAAGGATTTCGAGCTGTTCGGGCGTCAGCTTGACGCGAAGCGCGGCAATCGCCTCCTTCAGCTTTGCAGCCGAGGCGGCGCGTTGGGTCAGATCGTCTGCCAGTCCTTCCTGGAAAGCGAAGGCGCGCGGAGCCTTGGCGCCGGGCGCTTCCGCGTCGGCACCACCCGGGCCACGATCGGGCCGCGCCAGCATCGCCTGCAGCGCGCTGGTGTAGTCGCGCCAGGCGTCGAGCTGCTCCGTCCTGATGCCGATGCGCGTCTCGAGCGCGGAAAGCCGGGCGGCGAGCATCTCCGGCGGCGGCCCCATGCGGCCGGGACCAAAACCGTCCGGTCCATGCCGCAGCGGCCCGCGCCGGCCGGGCCAGGGCATCGGGCCATGGTCCGCATCGTCCTGCCGGGCCATCGCCGGCGGTTCGTTGCCGGGCGCCGCGGCGGGGTCGGGCTGCGCCGCCAGCACGGGATGGATGGCGGCAAGCGAGAACAGGCCGAGCGCAAGAAATCTGCTTTGCATGATGGTGTTCCTTTCTCTCATGCTTCGGACGGCAGGAGGATAGGGAGCATCTTTTTCCGCTTCGCTTCGGCGTATTGCCGAAGGTTTCCGGAAGAAGGAGATTTGTTTCCGAATGTTTCCGCGCCCGGGCCGGAAACACTCGGTTGCAATTTTCCATGCCGCTCGGGCGTGGCTCTCGCTATATCAAGGGGCAAGCAAGGGCACGGCAATGCAGTCACAACCCCATATTCTCGTCGTCGACGACGATCGCGAGATCAGGACGCTTCTCCAGCGCTACCTGGACGGCCAGGGATTTCGCGTCTCGGTCGCGGCGGATCGGCGCGAATGCGAGCACAGGCTGGCCACCGGCCAGTTCGACCTGATCGTGCTCGACGTCATGCTGCCCGACGGTTCGGGGCTCGATATCTGCCGCAGCCTGCGTGACCGCAAACCACACATTCCGGTCATCCTGCTGACCGCGCTGAAGGAGGATGTCGACCGCATCATCGGCCTTGAACTCGGCGCCGACGACTATCTCGGCAAGCCGTTCAATCCGCGCGAGCTCATCGCCCGCATCCGCGCCGTGCTGCGGCGCTCAGCGCCCGAGGAGCCGCTGGCTGCGCAGCGCCCGCGCATCTACCGCTTCGCCAGCTACAGGCTGGAGCCGGACACCCGCAAGGTGACGGATCCGCAAGGCGTGGCCATCGACCTCACCGGCGCCGAGTTCGATCTTTTGCAAGTGTTTCTTGACCGTCCCGGCCGGCTGTTGACGCGCGACCAGCTGCTCGACCTGACGCAGGGCCGCGAGCGCGACCCGCTCGAACGCTCGGTCGACGTGTTGATGAGCCGGCTGCGGCGTAAATTCGCCGACGCCGGCGATGGGCCGCTGTTCAAGACGGTGCGCAATGGGGGCTACCAGCTCACCGCGAGGGTCGAGACGGTGGAGAACCACGCGTGAACTCACTGCGCCGCCGCCTCATCCTGCTGCTGGTCGCTTCGATCGTCGGTGTGGTCGGCCTGGCGACGGCCGCCGTCATCAGCGTGCGTGGCGGGGGGCCACCACCGGAACTGATCATGCCCTGGGTTGCCCAACAGATGGAACTCGTAGTGCGGCTTCTGCCCAGCCAGATTCCAGATGTGCTGCCGGTGCAACTGAGCGACCATCCGGCCGGCGGCAGGGTGGACCGGGACGAAACGGCGATGCTCAACGACATCCTGCGCCGCCGGGGTCTCGACGTCCTGGCCGTCGTCAACGACAAAGCTGGAGAGCCCGGTCAGCTTGCGTCGGTGCGCCTGCACGACAATCGCTGGGCGATCATCGAAGTTCCCCACATCACGCCGCCAAAGCGTGAGTGGCTGGTTCTCGCCGGCTGGATCTCGCTGATTGTGGCCGGCGCCACGGCCGTCTCGGTTTATTTCACCTCCGTGCTGATCCGGCCGGTCGAGATGCTGGAGGCCGCCGTTTCCAAGATCGGGTCGGATGGCGTGCTGGCGGCGGTGCCAGAGGTGGGTTCGGCCGAGGTCAAGGCGACGGCGCACGCGCTGAACCAGCTTTCGTCGCGACTGAAGACCGCTATGGAAAGCCGCATGCGCCTGGTCGCCGCCGCCGGGCATGATTTGAGAACGCCGATGACGCGCATGCGGCTGCGCGCCGAATTCCTGGCTGGCAACGAAGAACGCGAGAAATGGCTGCACGACCTCGATGAGCTCGATCGCATCGCCGACAGCGCCATCCGACTGGTGCGCGAGGAGGTTGACCAGGATGCCGTCGAGCCGGTCGAGTTGGACCGGCTGGTCCGCGACATCGAGGCCGAGATGGTTTCACTCGGCCATGCCGTGTCGGTCGGCCATCTCGACAAGGTCTCGGTCAGGGCAGGCGCGCTCGGCCTTCGCCGCGCGCTGCGCAACCTGATCGTCAACGCCGCCACGCATGGCAAGGGCTGCGGCATCTCCCTGTCCGCAGCCGACAACCGCGCCACCCTCACCATCGCCGATCGCGGACCCGGCATTCCGCCCGAGCTGCTCGGCAAGGCGTTCGAGCCCTTCTTTCGCGTCGATCCCGGCCGCAGGCAGTCCATTCCAGGCGCCGGCCTCGGCCTCGCCATCGCCAAGGAAATCATCGAACGCCACGGCGGCGCCATCACACTGGAGAACCGCCCGGGCGGCGGCCTTTCACAGAAAGTGGTTTTCAATGCGGTTTCCTGATTCAGCCGTTTGGCGCCATTCTCGACGCACGGCATCGCCGTGTCGCCTGATTACCGCAGGCTGAACGTCAAGGGCACATCGACACGCGAGTTAGCTCCTTCCGGCGGCGCCGGCACAGTGGCGCCCTGCAGCATGTCGAGTACACTGCGGTCGAGATCAGAGTCGCCGGAGGAACCAGTGATGCGAACGGACGTCACTCGGCCGGAGGTCGCGACCGTGAAGGAGACCCTCACGGTTCCTTCCGAATGGCGGGCTTTCGCGGCCTTCGGATAGCGCTTGTGCCGATTGATCCACCTTGTCAGTTGCGAGTTCCACTTCTTGGAGTTCCCGCGTGACGCCGAGGCTGCTGCTTTGGCCGATTTCGGTGCGGCCGCCCGGGCTGCGGATTTCGCAGCCGCGCTCGGGGCGGCTGCCGTCTTCGGGCGAGAAGATGCGGCTTTCTCTTTTTTCGGACGCTGTCTGGCCTCTCTGACCGGCTTCTTCGCCTTGACCTCAGCCGGCTCCTTCACCTTGGCCTGCTTCTTGGTCTCGACGGGTGCGTCGACCGGTCTCGGCTGCGGCAGCGGAATGACCACTTCCGGCGTGACGGCCTCGGCAACATCAGGCACAACCTCCTCGAGCGGCGGCTGGTCGACCCGTTCCGCCACGGTCGGTGGGGTGGGCTCGACTGCGTCGGCCGGAGCGGTTTCCGACGGCTCTGTGACCGGCTCCGCCCGTTCGACGGGCGGTTCGGGCGCAGGCTCCGCTTCGGCTGTCTCGGGCTCCTCGACCGGCTCTGGCTGATCGGGCGCCACCTGGTCTGGCATTGGCGCCGGCATCGCCGGCGTGACCGCCATCGGCGACAGCTCGATCACCTGCGCCTGCGGCGGCCCCCCGTCGGGCTCGGCCGGGCGCCAGCTCTGCATCGCATAGGCAATCGCGGCATGCGCCACCAGAACCAGCGCAGCGGCGGCCGCCCACCAGGCAATCTCGCGCACGCCGAAGCGCGGCTGATCGACCATGGGCAGGGCGGCGGCCGGCGACATTATTGGCCCGTTCCGTCTTGCGGCGCTGGGACTGCGGCATCCCCGGGCGCGGTCTCGAGGCCGACCAGCGCGATCTTCAGATAGCCGGCACCCCGCAACAGGTTCATCACCTGCATCAGCTCGCCATAGCCGACCGCCTTGTCGGCGCGCAGGAAGATGCGCGTCTGCTTGTCGCCCTTTGTCCTGCCGACGAGCGTGGCGGCGAAGGTTTCGCGCGGCACGGTGTCGTTGCCGATCGCCAGGCTGAGATCGTTTTTCAGCGTCAGGAACAGCGGCGTCTCCGGCCGCGGAGCCGGCGTCGCGGTCGAGCCCGGCAGATCGACATTGACGTCCACCGTCGCCAGTGGCGCCGCGACCATGAAGATGATCAGCAGGACCAGGATGACGTCGATGAACGGCGTGACGTTGATCTCGTGGTTTTCCTCGAGATCGCCGTCGATGTTCTCTCGAATTCTGGCCGCCATGGTGTCGCTCCGCTAATCCGTGCTCATTCCGCGGCCATAGGCTTTGCCGGCGCGACCGTGCGGAAATCCAGATCCCGGCTGACCAGCCGTTCGACCCCAGTCGAAGCGTCGGCGAGGATCTGTCTGTAGCCGGCTATCGATCGCGCGAAGACGTTGTAGATGACCACCGCCGGGATCGCCGCGACAAGGCCCATCGCGGTGGCCAGCAAGGCTTCCGCAATGCCCGGGGCAACGACGGCGAGATTGGTGGTCTGCGCCTGCGAGATGCCGATGAAGGCGTTCATGATGCCCCAGACCGTGCCGAAAAGGCCGACGAAGGGCGCGGTCGAGCCGATCGTCGCCAGCACGCCGGTGCCGCGCGACATGCGCCGCGCCGCCGCCGCCTCGATGCGCGACAGGCGCGAGGTGACCCGTTCCTTCAACCCCTCGCCGGAGACATGATCGAGCGAGCCGGCCGAAAGCGCCGTCTCTTCCTCCGCCGCCCGCACCAGCAAGGCGCCGGGGCCGTTATTGTGGCCAAGCGCGCGCCCGGCCTGGTTCAGCGTCGCGGCATTGCCGATCGCCTGTGCCGCACGGCGGGCGCGCAGCTTGCCGCCAAGGATCTCCAGCGACTTGGCCAGCCATATCGTCCAGGTGACGAAGGACGCAAAGGCCAGCCCGATCATCACCGCTTTCACGACGATGTCGGCCGCCATGAACATGCCCCATGGCGACAGGTCATGCGGCAGGGACGTTGCCGTCGAAGGACCAATCTCGACAGGCGTGGTCTCGGTGGGCGTGGTCACGCCGGGCTGCGTTGCCAGTGGCACGGCCGCGTCCGGCGCAGCCTCCCCAGGCGCGGGAGCGGGTGCCTCGATCACCGGGGCCGCGCCTGCCGGTTGCTCCTGGGCGGCGGTGCTACCGGCCGACAGGATGACGGATGCGATCAACGCGGCGAACAAACCATGTCTGGGCAAACCATGTCTGGACAAGGGCATCTTCCTTATTCTCATGAGTGGCCTCACTGCACATAGCCGATGGGCTGGCCGGTGACGGGGTGCGCGAAAACGCCCATCTCCACGCCGAAAATACCTTTGAGCACGTCGCCCTGCATGATCTGGTCGGGCGTGCCGCGCGTCAGCAGCCTGCCGTCCTTCAGTGCGATCAATTCGTCGCAGTAGCGCGCCGCCATGTTGGGATCGTGCAGCACGACCACGACGCATAGGTCGCGTTTGCGGCTGAGGTCCCTGACCAGCCCCAGCACCTCGACCTGATGGGCGATGTCGAGCGCCGAGATCGGCTCGTCGAGCAGCATGACGCCGGCATTCTGCGCCACCAGCATGGCCAGCCATGCGCGCTGCCGCTCGCCGCCGGACAATTCGTCCACCAGCCGGTCGGTAAAATCCGCCATGTCGGTCAGGGCAAGCGCCTCGTCGACATGGCGCCTGTCCTCATGCCCGAAACGGCCGAGCGCGCCATGCCAGGGATAGCGGCCGAGCGTCGCCAGTTCGCGCACGGTCAGGCCGGTCGCCGCCGGCGTCGTCTGCGGCAGATAGGCAAGCGCGCGGGCGAGTTCTCGGGCGCCCCACTGCACCAGCGGACGCTGCGCGAAGGTGATGCCGCCCGAGCTTGCCGGCTGCTGACGCGCCAAGAGCTTGATCAGCGTCGACTTGCCCGAGCCGTTGTGCCCGATCAGCCCGTAGACGCGCGCGCGTTGCAGCTCGAGTGTAACAGGACCGAGCAGCGTCCGCTCGCCGACAGCGAACCGCACCGCTTCGACGCGGAAGGCAGTCTGGGCATGAATTCCAGCCACGGTCTTGGCCTCTCTCCAGCTTCGCGCGCGCATTTCGAAATCCGGTTTGGGTAATCCGGTTTCGGCACCGATGCCCGGTTGACTATGAAACATGAGTTTACTAGTCAACAATGAAGATGACTTTTTGAGTCAACAAAATGTCGTGACGCGCCGTATTTGCGTCGAAATTCGAAAAAAGTGGGGCGTGCCGAGATGGTGGCTGGTTCAGGTCGCGGAACAATTCGAGATGAAATGGCCACGCGCCGGTACCTGCTGATCGCGGCGATATCGCTGCCGGCACTGCTTGGCAGCGGCCACGCCGTCGCGCAGGAAGCGACCACCACCCTCGACCCGATCAACGTCGAGGAACGCATCGAAGACGCTTGGGGGCCGGTCGAAGGTTATGTCGCTGGTCGCAGCGCCACCGGCACCAAGACCGACACGCCGCTAATCGAGACGCCGCAGTCGGTCTCCGTGGTGACGGCGGATCAGATCGCAGCGCAAGGCGCCGAGACCCTTGGCGGCGCGTTGCGCTACACGGCCGGCGTCACCGGCGAGCTGTGGGGCACCGACTTGCGCGGTTCTGGCCTGCAGATCCGCGGCTTCAACGTCTGGGACGAAGTCTTCTACGTGAACGGCCTCAGGATGAAGGGGTCGGACTTTTCCTCCTTCCTCTCGCTTGAACCCTATGGCGCCGAGCGCATTGAAATCCTGCGCGGCCCGAGCTCGGTGCTGTACGGCCAGAACAGCCCCGGCGGCATCATCAACTATGTCAGCAAGCGACCGACGGATGAGACTTTCCGCGAGATCGAGGTCAGCGCCGGCAGCTTCGACACCTATCAGGGCCAATTCGACATGGGCGGCAAGCTCGACGAAGCGGGCGTATGGAGCTATCGCCTGACTGGCCTTGCCCGCGAGGGCGAGTCCTATACCGACCATGTCGACAACGATCGCCTGTTCATCGCCCCCGCGCTCAAATGGCAGCCGGATGCCGACACCAGCCTGACGCTGCTCGCGGCGATCCAGAAAGACAAAGTCGGCTGGGGCATCCAGTTCCTGCCGGCGAACGGCACGGTGCTGCCCAATGGGAACGGCTCGATACCCCTGAACCGCTTTGTCGGTGAGCCCGATTTCGACGAATACAACCCGCTGATGGCCATGATCGGCTACGAGTTCGAGCACCGCATCAACGACACTTTCATGGTCCGCCAGAACGCCCGCTACTCCTATCTCGACAATGACGAGCAGTTCGGCGTGTTCGGCGCGGGCCTCGAGCCCGACGACCGCACCTACAATCGCTACGCCGATCTCGGCATGTCGACCTTCGGCAATTTCGCGATCGACAACCAGGTGCAGGCGGAGTTCGACACGGGCCCGCTAGCCCATCTGGTGCTTGCCGGGCTCGACTACCAATACACGGACTATAGCGACTATGGTGCCTCGGCCGAGATCGGCCCGATCGACATATTCGACCCGGTCTACGGCTCGCCGATCTCGGAGTTCACGCCCTATCTGGACAGGGACACCACGCACAGCCAGACCGGCATCTATGTGCAGGACCAGATCAAGCTCGACAATTGGGCGCTCACTGTCGGCGCTCGTCACGACTGGACGCGGACAGAGACGGTCGACCATCTCGCCGACGGCGCCGCCAGCGAGCAATCCGACAGCGCCACCACATGGCGCGCCGGTCTCGTTTATCTCTCCGACATCGGCCTCGCGCCTTATGTCAGCTATTCGACTTCCTACCTGCCGGAGCTAGAGCATAATCCCGCCGGGGCGCCTTTCGAGCCGGAGACCGGCGAGCAGTACGAAGTCGGCATCAAATATCAGCCGGTCGGTTGGAATTCGTTCATCACCGTCGCCGCCTTCGACCTCACCAAGCAGAACGTGGTTCGCCATATCGGCAATGATGCCTTCCAGACCGGCGAGATCCGCTCGCGCGGCATAGAGGTCGAAGGAGTCGCGAGCCTCGACAACGGACTCGACATAAAGGCTGCCTACGCCTACCTCGACACCGAGATCACCGACGACGGCGACGGGACCGAGGGCAATACGCCTTATGGCGTACCGCAGCATAGGGTCTCGCTTTGGGCGGACTACACGATCCAGAGCGGCGTGCTGGATGGACTGGGGCTGGGCGGCGGCATCCGCTACATTGGCGAGACCTACGGCGACGACGCCAATTCCTTCAAGGTGCCGTCGGTCACCTTGTTCGATGCCGCGGTCCACTACGAGTGGCAGAACGTAAAGTTCCAGCTCAATGCAACCAACCTATTCAACAAGGAGTACATCGCCTCCTGCTCGACTGCGGATTTCGGCTGCTATCCCGGAGAGGGCCGCAAGATCGCCGGTTCGATGAAGTATCGGTGGTGAGCAATACCGAATCGCGGCGCCATGTCGAGATCGCCGCTGGCTCGCTCACCAGGCGTGAGTGCATCGGGGCATTTGCTGCGGCGTGGTGTGGCATGGCGGCATTGCCGGCGCGTGCGGCACGGCCGCCGCGGATCGCCTGTCTCGAATGGACCTCGGCCGAGATGGTTATCTCGCTCGGGATCGGGCCGATGGCGGTCGCCGACACCAAGGGTTACCGTGACTGGGTCGTGGATCCGGCTCTTCCCGCCGGCTGCCTCGATCTCGGCTCGCGCGGCGAGCCCAATCTCGAACTGCTGACGGAATTGCGGCCCGACCTCATCGTCGGCGCCTATGGCTATGGCTTGGACGAAGCTCCGTTCAAGCGGATCGCGCCGCTGCACAGCGTGCCCTTCTACGATGGTACCGAAGCGCCTTATCGCCAAGCCGAAATTGAAACGCTGAAACTTGGCTCGCAGCTCGGCCGGGAGGTTGAGGCTCAGCGCCTGATCCAGAACACCGCGGCGACAATCGCCGATCTCAGGGCGCAATTTTCGGGACGGGCAGACGAACCGCTCGCGGTGGTCAGCCTGTTCGACGACCGTCACGTCCGCGTCTATGGCAAAGGTAGTCTGTTCGAGGACGTGCTCGACCGGTTGAGCCTCGCCAATGCCTGGACGGCGCCGACCGATAGCTGGGGCTTTTCCACAGTGGGCATCGAACAGTTGGTCGCGATCGGCGAAGCCCGCCTGATTTCTCTCGATCCGATCCCCCCGCATGTGAAGATAAGGATTGGCCAGAGCAGCCTCTGGGCGAACCTTCCTTGCGTCAAAGCCGGCAACGCCAGGACAATCCCGCCGATATGGCCTTTTGGCGGACTTGCCGCCGCTGCCCGCTTCGCAACGTTTGTGGCCCGGGCATGACCGTCATGCAGTTCCCGGCCGGCCATCGTGCTCGTTTCATGAGAGGCGGCTGGATGCTCGTCGCCCTCGTGGGCGTGCCGGCGGTACTGGCGGCGTATCTCACCGCTGCCGGGCTTTTGCGCCTATTACCCGCCGACATGTGGTGGCAATCGCTCGGGGCGACGGACGTTGCCGATCCGCGGCAGCTGCTTTACCGCCATGCCTTTCTGCCGCGTCTGGCGATCAGTCTGCTGGCCGGCGCGGCGCTCGGCCTGACCGGCACGCTGCTCCAGCAGGTGCTGCGCAATCCGCTCGCCGAGCCGACGACCATAGGCACGAATGCAGGCGCGACCGTCGCCCTGACGATCGCCACGCTCTACGCGCCGTGGATGCTGGAGCAAGGTCGCGAATGGGTCGCGCTCGCCGGCGGCGCCTTGTCTACGCTGGCGGTTCTGACTTTGGCCCAGGGCCGGAGTTTTTCGCCGGTCGCGCTCATCATATCCGGCCTGGTGGTCAGCCTCACATGCAGTTCGGCGAGCGCCCTGCTGATGGCGGCCAATCGCGAGTATTCCGAGGAACTTTTCATCTGGCAGAGCGGTTCGCTGTTCCAGAACGGCGACGCCGTGGTGCTCGGGTTCGCGCCATGGCTCGCGGTGGCTGGCATTGCTGCCTTCCTTTTGCTTCGGCCGCTGCGGCTTCTGGACCTGAGCGACGAGGGAGCGGAAAGCCTCGGGACGAAACCCGTGGTAACACGGCTGGCGGGAATGACTGTCGCCGTCGCGCTGAGCAGCATGGTGGTCGCAGCCGTCGGCGTCATCGGCTTCGTGGCGCTTGCGGCGCCGGCGCTGGTCAGGCTCGCCGGAGCACGGACCTTGCGCCAGCGCATGATCTGGGCGCCCCTCGCCGGCGCCACGCTGTTGTGGCTGACCGACCGGCTGGTGCAAGTCCTGCCGTTTGCCTCCGAAATCCCGGCAGGCGTGGCGACTGCATTCCTCGGTGCGCCGCTGCTGTTTCTTCTCCTGCCGAAATTGCGCACCAACCCGGATCGGGACGGCGCCATGCTGTCTTCCGTGCGCAGGCGAAGCGGATCGGTCTATCTCCTGGCCGGACTCCTCGCGATGGCGCTTCTTCTCTGCGTCGCGCTTGCTGTCGGGCGAGGCGCGGCCGGCTGGCACGTGGCCTCGGCCGCCGAACTTGCCGACCTCCTGCCGCTCAGGGCGCCTCGCATCGCCGTCGCGGTTTCCGCTGGTATGATGCTGGGCGTGGTCGGCACGCTGATGCAGAGGATGACCGGCAATCCGATGGCGGCGCCAGAGGTGCTGGGTGTTTCCGGCGGCGCCTCGCTAGGCATCCTGCTGCTCTTCGTCGCGACTTCGACAGTCAGTCGCCCGGCAATGATCGCTGCCGGTCTCGTCGGAGCTCTGGCCAGCCTGGCGATGATTTCGCAGACCGGCCGCCGGCAGCCCGTCGCGAATGATCGGTTGCTGCTTTCCGGTGTCGCCGTGGCGACGATGGCGTCGGCATTCTCGGCGGTGATGCTCGCCAGCGGCGATCCTCGGCTCGATACACTCATCGCCTGGCTGTCCGGCTCCACCTACCGGGCCACCGCCGTCGACGCCACGATCGCAGTTGTGACGACGATCGCGCTGCTGGCCATCGTGCCCCTCACAATCCGCTGGCTGGAAATCCTGCCGCTTGGAGAGGCCGCCTCACGCGGGCTCGGGCTTAGCCTCCTTCGTGTGCGGCTTATACTCCTGGTGCTTGTTTCGGTGCCGACGACAATAGCGACACTTGTCATCGGGCCGCTGAGCTTCGTCGGTTTGATGGCGCCGCACCTGGCCCGCATGCTCGGCTTCCAACGCGCCTTGCCGCCGCTTTTCGCATCCGCGATCCTTGGTGGCATGATCCTTGTTTCGGCCGACTGGGCCGGCCGGACGCTCATTTTCCCGTGGCAGATTCCGGCGGGTTTGCTAGCTGCCCTGGTCGGCGGTCCCTATTTCATGGCGCTGATGTGGAAGGGCCGACAATGAGCGGGGCTTTGGCATATTGCCGCTTGCGCTGTTGCGGCTGTAAGCGACCGACGCTGGCGGCGAGCGGCTCAAATGTCCCCGCCGCGCAATCATGACAGGTTCGGTTCGGCAGAATGATTAGACGCTTCCTTTCCTACTATGCGCCCTGGAAGGGGTTGTTCGCGCTCGACTTCTCCTGCGCGGTGCTTGCCGGCCTGCTCGAGCTCGGCTTTCCGATGGCGGTGCGCTCCTTCGTCGACGAGCTTTTGCCACGGCAGGACTGGACGCTGATCATTGCGGCGGCGGCCGGCCTGCTCCTCATCTATCTGCTCAATACGGTGCTGATGGCGGTGGTCACCTATTGGGGTCACATGCTTGGCATCAACATCGAGACCGAGATGCGGCGAAAGAGCTTCGACCATCTCCAGAAACTGTCCTTCCGCTTCTACGACAACCACAAGACCGGCCATCTCGTCGGCCGCGTCACCAAGGATCTCGAGGAAATCGGCGAGGTCGCGCATCACGGTCCGGAGGACCTGTTCATCGCCGTCATGACCTTCGTCGGCGCCTTCGCGCTGATGTTCGTGGTCAACGTTCCCCTGGCGCTGGTCACAGCGGCGATCGTGCCCGTCATCGCCTGGGTGACCATCCGCTATGGCGACCGTATGGAGCGCAACTGGCAGGCGCTGTATGGCCGCGTCGGCGACTTCAACGTGCGCATCGAGGAGAATGTCGGCGGCATGCGCGTGGTTCAGGCCTTCGCCAACGAGGAGCATGAGCGGACGCTGTTCGCGCATGACAACCGGCGTTATCGCCAGACCAAGCTCGATGCCTACCGCATCATGGCGGCCAGCAATTCGCTGAGCTATATGGGTATCAGGCTGATCCAGCTCGTGGTCATGATCGCCGGCAGCTATCTCGTTATATCAGGCAGCCTCAGCAATGGTGGTTTCGTCGGCTTCCTTTTGCTCGTCGGCGTCTTCGTGCGGCCGATCGAGAAGATCAACTCGGTCATCGAGACCTACCCGAAAGGCATTGCCGGCTTCCGCCGCTACACGGAACTTCTCGACACCGAACCCGACATCGCCGACCGCCCCGGTGCCAGGGCCGTCAGCAGCCTCATCGGCGACATTGACTACCGCGGCGTCAGCTTCGGCTATGGTGGCGGCAAGCCGGTGCTGAACGGCATCGACCTGTCGATCCGGGCCGGCGAGACCATTGCCTTCGTTGGCCCGTCCGGCGCCGGCAAGACCACCATCTGCTCGCTGTTGCCGCGCTTCTACGAGGTCGATTCCGGCGCGATCAGCATCGACGGCATCGATATCAGAGACATGACGCTCGCCTCGCTGCGCGGCCAGATCGGCATCGTCCAGCAGGACGTGTTCCTGTTTGGCGGCACGGTCCGCGAGAACATCGCCTATGGCCGGCTCGATGCGACCGACGAAGCCATCGCCGACGCGGCGCGGCGGGCCCAGCTCGACGGCATGATATCAGGGCTGCCGGCCGGCTACGGCACCATCATCGGCGAGCGCGGCGTCAAGCTCTCCGGCGGCCGAAGCAGCGGCTGGCGATCGCGCGCATGTTCCTGAAGATCCCGCCGATCCTCATCCTCGACGAGGCGACGTCGGCGCTCGACACAGAGACGGAGCGGGAGATCCAGAAGGCGCTGTCCGAACTTGCCGACGGCCGCACCACGCTGATCATCGCCCACCGGCTGGCGACGATCCGTGGCGCCGACCGTATCGTCGTCGTGTCTGATAGGGGCATTGTCGAGCAGGGTTCGCACAGCGAATTGATCCGCGCGGGCGGCACTTACCGGCGGCTGCATGACGCCCAGCACCTTGCATCGCATTGATCCTGCCAAGCCAACCGGCCCCGCGGGACGGAAAGGCTTTCATTCCGCACGGTAGCTCATCCTGCGGCGCGTGCATCCCGGATCACGCGGGATGTAAACGCCCCGGGCTGCGGAGCCCCGCGGCGCGTCAGGGTATTGCGCAGCAGCGCGATCGTTTCGCGGCCGGCCGTCCCGATCTCGCGCGGCCGTTCGATGCCGACGATCATGAATTCCTGGATTCCCAAGGCCGCATAAGGAAGCAGCGACAATGCAATCTGCGCCGGCCGCCCGGCGATTTCGACCGCTTTTTGGCAGGAGACGGCAGCGATGTCCTCCGAACGGATCCGGACGGGAAGCGCGAAACGCAGCTTGCCGGCCCGGCCGTGTTCGGCGGCCGCACTGCGCACCCGTTCCATCAGCTGCCGGATCTCGACCGGCGAACCCGGCGTCAATTCGAAGACATCGGCATGCCGTCCGGCGACCCTGAGCGCCGTTCCGGACTGTCCGCCCATGCGGATGGTCATGTCAGCGCCATGCGGTGCCTTGCGAGGAACATAGCCGCCTTTGACGCTGTAGAAGGCTCCTTCATGATCGAACGGCCTGTCGTTCGACCACAACCGCTTCAGCAGCACCAGATATTCGTCAATCCGCTGCCAGACGACCGTATGGCCGACCGGACGTGTTTCGGCATCGTCGTCGCTCAGCGGCTCGCTGAGCATCCTGAGCGACAGCCGCCCGCCGCTTCTCGCATCAAGGGCCGCCAATTGCCGTGCCGCCACCGTCGGCTCGATCACACCCGCCCAATGCGTGAGAACGACCTCAAGGGATGAAGTGCGATCCAGCGCCCGGGCGGCAATATCCATATTGGTTAGCAGCCCGGCCGGATCATCGACGACGATCCTCTGGAAACCGATGTCCTCGATCAGCGACAGCTTTGTCGCGGTTTCCGCGAAATCGTAGAAAAACGGCACGGTTGAATCGGCAGGCTGAGTTTTACCGGGAACATGCGTGAACTCGATCGGCATTGCCATCTCCTCCATCACGTTGGGATCACTGGGCGCGCAAAAGCGCACCGGCATTCGGTTCATTCAACTCCGGCATTCTGAAAAGCGGCAGGTCGCTATCCCTGTAAGTCAGGACCCGATGGCTCGGGGCCCCATGATCAGGGAATAAGGCCCAGAACGACTGCCCCGGTGAACACGAACGCAAGGGCAAAGACGAGATAGGCAAAGGCGCCTGCATAGGCCGGACGCCAAGTCTGGTCGGAACCCAGCCTCTGGCCTTTGCGGGCAGTCTGGGCGTTCTGAATATAGGACATATCGACCTCCGTCTCGGCATTTAATCTATAAAATCAGTAGACTTTGTCGAGTGCTATTTTTGCGCCATCTTTAGAATGAACCACTCAAAATCTTCAAGAAATTGGTTTTTCTTACTGAATCTCGTTGCACTGGGCCGGCCGTTGCGAATCCGCCTTGCCAACTTCGCCCCTGTCGCCGCCGTCGCCTGATGCTGTCGCCGGAAAAGAGTTCGCCGTGTCCGGCGGTTCGTTTGGCCGGCCGGTGCATGAGGCATGGCATCGCCGCGTAAGCGGGAATGCGACGTCACGGGCTGGCGAAGCGATCTCCTATTTGCTGGGCGGCATGTAACCTTCCAGACCGAACAGCATCAGGGCGAGCGACACCAGGAAGAAGCCAACAGCCACGCCGAGCGCAATCCGGGCATAGAGTTTGTAAACGTCGCTCAAGACGGTGCCGAACACCCGTCGCGCCGCGCCATCGACTGGGCGCGATTTCTCGTCGAGATAGAGCCAGACTTCGGTGTGTTTGGGGTTCTTGATGCCTGCGGTCATGGCTTTCCACATCAGTGCCAGTGCCATGGTCAGCGTAAGGAACGCGCCGGAGCGAAAGGCAGATACCGGGTTGAAGGAGAAGCCGATCATGACACAGCCGATGGCAAGCGATCCGAACATTACGGCGCGCCCGATGCACTCCACAGCAACCCGCCTGATCTCGTTCATCGGCTGCCTCGGCAACAAACTGGCCAAGAATGTGCGAGCGCTTCGACCATATCAAATCACTTTAAGGCGAATGGGCGTAGGCGCAGCTCCGGATGACCCGGCGCACCGTTGCGAACGCCATAGCCTGAAATTCAGCCGTCGACGCCACCTGCCGGCGCGCCTTATGCTGCAGGACATCCGGCAGGGGAGGCTTTCGGCTATGTCGAAGGGGACGGGAATGAAGCGGGCGACCGGCGCGACCCCACTGATAGCCATAGCGGCTGTGGCCGTCGACACCGAAACAACTGGGCTCGACGCCACAAAGGCACGCGCGGTCCAGATTGGCGCAATCGGCATCGCGCATGGCAAGGTCGTCCGGGAACCTCAGTTCAATCTCCTCATCGATCCTGGTGAAGCGATCCCGCCCGAGGCCTCGCTCGTCCACGGCATCACGGATGCCGATGTTGACGGAGCCGGGAGCTTCTTGGATGCATGGGCGCAATTCCAGGAGTTCGCTGGAGACCGCATCCTCGTCGGCCACTCGATCGGCTTCGACTTGGCCGTGTTGAAACGCGAATGCCGACGCGCCCATTTGCCATGGAAAAAGCCTCGGTCGCTGTGCGTCCGGCTTCTTGCAACCATAGCAAATCCCGATCTGGCAGACCATTCGCTGGAAATGATCGCCGCCTGGCTTCGCGTGGAGATAGCTGGCCGCCATTCGGCTCTGGGCGATGCGATCGCGGCGGGAGACATCTTTGCCGCGTTGATTCCGGAGTTGCGCAAGCGCAACATCCGAACACTCGGAGAGGCCGAAGTCGCCTGCCTTGCCCTTTCGCACACTCTCGATGCCGGCCATCGCGCCGGCTGGGTTGAGCCGGTGTCGCGACCCCAGGTTCCCGCGTTTCAGCCGGTAGATCCATATGCCTATCGCCATCGCGTCGGCAGCCTTATGAGCGACCCGCCAGTCGTGGTGAAGTCGACCAAACCGACAAGGCAGGTCATCGACCTTATGGTCGAGCGCAAGATCAGCTCGGTCCTCGTGTCCGACCGAGGAACGCCAGATCAACCGGTTGTGGAGTATGGCATCGTTACCGAGCGCGATCTGATGCGCCGCATATCATCCGACGCCGAGCGCGTTTTTGACCTGCCGATCGGAAGCATTGCTACGCGACCGCTGATAAGCATCCGCGCCGCCGCATTCGCTTATCGAGCGATCGGGCGCATGGATCGGCTGAAAGTTCGCCACCTCGCCGTCCGCGACGATGGGGGCATGCTGGTCGGCATGCTTTCGGCGCGCGACCTGCTGAGGCTCCGCGCCACCGCGGCCATCAATCTCGACGACACGATCGAGCATGCCAAGGACGTCGCCGAATTGGCGGCCGCCTGGTCGATGCTGCCGGGCGTGATGCGTTCGCTCCTCGGCGAGGAGATCGACCCGCGCGTTGTGGCGGAAATCATCAGCGAGGAACTTTGCTCGCTTACGCGCCGCGCCGCTGTGCTTGCGGAACAACAGATGCAGACCGAAGGCCACGGCCCGCCGCCCTGTGCCTATGCCGTGCTCGTGCTCGGCTCCGGCGGCCGTGGCGAAAGCCTGATGGCCCCCGACCAGGACAACGCGATCGTCTTTGCACATGGCGAGCCGGACGGGCCAGAAGACGCCTGGTTCAAGAATCTCGGCGCCAAGCTCGCCGACATGCTCGACATCTCCGGCGTGCCGTACTGCAAAGGCGGGGTAATGGCCGCGAACGCGGCATTCCGCGGAAGTCTCGACACCTGGAAGGGGCGCGTCGAAGATTGGGTTCGCCGCCACCGGCCGGAGGATCTCCTCAACGTCGATATCGTTTACGACCTGAGGCCGGTTCACGGCGACATGACGCTGGCCGCGCAGTTCATAGAACATGCATATGACCGCGGCCACGCCGAGCCGGTATTCGCCAAGCTTCTCGGCGAGCAGATAACAGCCGGTAATCCCTTCACGCTTTTTGGTGGCTTTCAGCTTGAGAATGGCCGGCTGGACCTCAAGAAGCACGGCCTTTTTCCGATCGTCGCGACCGCACGCACTCTGGCAATCCGCCACGGCATCCGCGAGCGGAGCACACGTGCCCGGTTCGAGAAACTGATCGCGCTGGACATTGGCGGCGAGCGCGACATGAAGGCAATGCTGGCTGGCCATGCCATGCTGATCGGCTTGCTGCTCGCTCAGCAGACGCATGACATCTACGCCGGTATACCCGTATCCAATCGAATCGAGATCAATACTCTGACGCGCGAGCAGCAGGTAGAGCTCAAGCGCCTCATCAAGCGCCTTCAGTCAGCACCCGACCTGGTGCGGGACCTGATGTTCGCATAGCCGGCGACGCTCGGACGGTGCTAATGCATGTCGCGCAAAAGTGTGCAGCGGTTTTGCGATAACGACATGAATAAAAACAAGAGCCTAAAGCGTGTCGCGTGAATCCGTTCAAACGCGACGCGCTTTAGGTCAAAGGGAAACCTTGGAGTATCGGGGTGGTGGAACAAATTCAGCGCGCTGGGCCAAGTAGCTCATCGACCAGGGCGCTGCGGTCAGCCTGCGCAAGGAAATCCTCATGTGCGCGCAGCAGGTTCATTCTCAGGAAGTTGAAAATGTAGTCGTAGTCGTTGGTCAGGAGATTGGGGTGGATCGGGACCGCCTCGAAGACCGTTCGCGCCAGCGGCTCGGGGATTTCACGCACCGGCCGCGACGGCCCGGTCTGCGTGGCGGCGAGGCGCCGTCGTGTCAGCTCGGCGGCGTCCTCCCAGAAGGCGGGCGGCGAACCCTCCGGAACGGCATATTTGGAGAAGCTTGCCAGGGCCACCTTTTCCAGCGCGGCTGGGAGGCCGCGCTGGCGCGACCCGGCGGGTTCGCGCAGCGCACCCTCTACCATTTCCGCCACAATGGCGTAGCACGCAGGGTATGCGCGCCAGCGCGAATGGTTCAGCGCCACCTGGAACTCCTTCTCGCTGAACAGCTTCTGCCAATAGACCCCTGCCCTGACGCGACAGAACTCGACGATGCTTTTCTGCGCCAGGAAGGCGGCGCGCGAATCCATGAAGTCAGCCAGTTCGCCGGCGCTGCCGATCGGCTGCGGCTTGCGCAGGAACTCGGGCAACAGGTTGTTTAGCAGGCCCATGGCGCTCTCCCTTCGGTTTTGTTTCCAACCGATATCGACCGTTTAGCCTTCGCGACCCCGCGCCGCCAGTCAACTCTCACCGATTCTAAAGTCGTATGAACAGCAGCGACAAGAAGTGTTACCTCTACAAAGTTACGGTCGGCTGATTCTATACCTGGCCGCAATACGTGCCGGAGGACTTCCGCGTTAGCGGAAGAGGCAAGCTTTAAACGGCGCCTGCGGTCGAGACGGTTCGCAGGCTGCCCAACCAAGGGAGGGTTCAACGCTATGGCGACGCCAGACCGCGTAAGTTATTGGAACAAGACCAGGAGCCTCATGTTCGTCATGTTGGGCCTGTGGGTGTTCTTCGGCTACTTCATCCACCTGTTCGCGGTGCAACTCAACAACATCGTCATTTTTGGCTTTCCACTCGGCTTCTACATGGCCGCTCAGGGTTCGCTCATCGCCTTCGTCGTCATGCTGTTCTGGTTCGCACGGCGCCAGAACGCGATCGACGAAGAGCATGGCGTCCATGAAGATTGATCGGGGGAACGTCAATGGCTAACACGACAGCGACCACGGCAGGTGGAGGCGACTTCACCTCCAATCTCGGCCGAATCTACGGCATCTACACCGGCGGCTTCATCGCCTTCATCATCCTGATGGCTATCCTGAGCGCGATGGGCGTCCCGAACAGAATCATCGGCTATCTGTTCGTGGCGTTCACGATCACAATCTACGCAGTCATCGGCATTCTCAGCCGCACCATGCAGGTCGGCGAGTACTACGTGGCGGGGCGCCGGGTCCCGGCGATCTATAATGGCATGGCGACCGGCGCTGACTGGATGTCCGGCGCATCCTTCGTCGGCATGGCTGGCACGCTCTATCTGCTCGGCTATGACGGCCTCGCCTTCGTGCTGGGCTGGACCGGCGGCTACGTGCTCGTGGCCATTCTCGTTGCCCCCTATCTGCGCAAATTCGGCGCCTACACGGTTCCAGACTTCCTGTCGGCGCGCTATGGCGGCAATCTGGCGCGCTTCATCGGCGTGATCGTGCTGTTCTCCTGCTCTTTCACTTATGTGGTAGCGCAGATCTACGCGACCGGCATCATCTCGGCACGCTTCCTCGGCCTCGACTTCAACGTCGCAGTCTATGTCGGCCTTGCGGGCATCCTGGTCTGCTCGATGCTCGGTGGCATGCGCGCCGTCACGTGGACGCAGGTCGCGCAGTACATCGTGCTCATCATCGCCTACCTGATCCCCGCCATCTGGATGTCCACCGTGAAAACCGGCGTGCCTATCCCGCAATTGATGCAGGGCCAGGCACTCGCGAGCATCACCGCGCTTGAAATGGCGCAGGACATCGCGGTGCATCACATCACGCCGTTCGTGCATGGCGGCTACAATGCGCTCAACTACTTCTTGCTTATTCTTTGCCTGATGGTCGGAACCGCATCCCTGCCGCACGTCCTGATGCGATATTTCACCACTCCGTCGGTACGTGAAGCGCGTGTCTCGGTCGCCTGGTCGCTGCTGTTCATTTTCATCCTCTACTTCACGGCGCCTGCCTATGCGGCGTTCGCCAAGTGGACGATGCTCGACCTGGTGGCGTCGGGCCTGACGCCCGAAAACATCGGTGAGAAAGCCGGATGGATGATGCGCTGGGCGGCAGCCGACGGCACGCTCGTTCAGATCTGCGGCAAGGCTGCCACCGACGCCGCAGCGATCGCAGCGGCCTGCGCCGAAAAGGGTGTGACGGCACTTTCCTTCGCCGACATCAACCTCAACGCAGACATGATCGTGCTGGCCACGCCTGAAATGGCCGGTATGCCTTACGTCATCTCGGGCCTCGTCGCCGCCGGCGGTCTTGCCGCCGCGCTCTCGACGGCGGACGGCCTGCTGCTGGCCATCGCCAACGCGCTCAGCCACGACATCTACTACAAGATGATCGACCAGAATGCCCCGACCGCCCGCCGTCTGGTGGTGTCGCGTGTTTTGCTCGTGCTCGTGGCCATCGCCGCCGCCTACGTGGCGTCGACCAAGCCGGGCGACATCCTCGCTATGGTGTCTTGGGCATTCTCGCTCGCCGCCGCGGGTTTGTTCCCCGCGCTGGTGCTCGGTGTTTGGTGGAAGCGCACGAACTCTGCCGGCGCCGTCGCGGGCATGATCGCCGGCTTCGGCATCTGCCTCTATTATTTGCTCGGTACCCGCTACGGCGCAGTGGGATTCTACGAAATGTGGAGTGGCTTGTCCGCGGCACCGGCTGACGCCATTGCAAAATATGCCGAGCTGAAGACGGCTTGGGCTTCTGCGGCTCCGGACGCGCAGGCCGCTGCATGGGTGGCGCTCGACAAGCACGCCCAGACCATCGCCAACTGGTGGGGTGTCAAGAACCTGTCAGCAGCCGCGTTCGGCCTGCCCGTCGGCTTCCTGGTCATGATCGTTGTCTCCAGGCTGACAAGGGAACCATCCTTGGCAATGCAGGAGTTCATCGAGGAACTGCGCATACCTCGCGGCAAGCAGATGATGGAAGAAAAGACCGCCTGATCCCGCATAGGGACCGGCGCTCGAAGCGGGGTCCGGCGACGGACCCCGCTTTCATTTCGGGGGCACCGCTGTCATAACGCGGCGCCCCGCTCCTTGGAAAAATCCCCATGAACAATTTCTGGTCCTACTGGTATTTCCACATACCGAATTTCATCCTTGCCGCCATGATGTACACGCTGATGGGGCGTCTCCTGCTCGGTCTCTTCGTGCCCGAAAGCTGGGACAACTACATCTGGCGCTTCTTCAAGGCCGTCACGGACCCGTTCCTGCGGATCGTGCGGACGATCACGCCGTCGATTCTGACCCAGCCGGTGGTGATCGTCTTCAGCGTGCTCTGGCTTATGGCCTTGCGCGTGGGCTATCTCGCTTTGCTGATCAATTTCGGCATTGCGCCGATGGCTTCACAAGGGGGTTGAGGCAATGGACAGAAACGCTCTTGTGCCTGTCATGGCGGTTGCCATCATCAACGGTATCTTTTCGCCGTGGGTGCTGATGGTGTTCCTGTTCTATCCGGTCTGGTATCCGGGCTGGGCGCCTCCCCTAAGTCAGATCGTTTACATGGCAAGTGCGCTGATCCTGTCGACGGTGACCATTATGCTCGCTGGCGTGCCGGCCGCGCTTTATGAGCGCTGGTCAGCGCATCCCAGGAGCATCGTCGTCTCGTCTATCTGGCTTGCCGGCACGGTTTTGTTGACGCTGCCGGCGCTGCCGAATGTGATGCGGGCGCTCAGCGGCGGCTGAGAATTCCCTTCGGCTCGGGCTGGATCGACTTCGCAGCGCCGCCACCCGCGCATATCAGCCTGCGATGGATTCGAGCCGACCGGGGCGAGCGGCTTTCCCCTCGCCATTTGAAGAGGAAGCGGGATTTCGACCACGGCCATATTGCCGTGGCGTACAGTCCATGACCCTCTTGAAGGCCGTGCTGAAGGCACTTTCGGATTCGTAGCCGAGCGACAGGGCAATAATGGAGATTGGATCGCTGGAATTCGCCAGCCTGTCGCCTGCCAGCAGCATTCGCCAGTTCGTCAGGTACTCCATCGGTGACGTCCCAACCATCTCTTTGAATTTCAGGGCAAAGGTCGAGCGCGACATGCCGGCACGCTCCGCCAGTTCCTGTAATGTCCAGCGATGCGCCGGATCGTCGTGCATGGCGTTGATCGCAGCGCTCATCTGCTTGTCCGCAAGGGCGAAAAACCATCCGACGCCACCCAGCCCTTCCGCCAGATACAGGCGCAGGGCCTGAACCAACATCATGTGGGCGAGATGTTGCGCGACCAGAGAACCACCCGGCTGCGGCTCGTGCAGCTCCTGCATCATCCGCTCCACTGACCAGCGCAGCGCCGCCTGATCCGTTTCTTTCCGGATATGCACGATGGGCGGCAGCATTCCCAACAGGATGCCGGCATGAGTGCCGCTAACGGCGAAGCGGCTGCCGACAAGAAAGAAATCACCGCCGCCATTGTACGTCACGACGCCGCCAGCGCGCGCCGGGGGAAAAATCGAGCCGGCGTCGACAGGCGTCAAAGCCATGTCGCTTGCCAGGCGGAAAGGCCGCCCACTCGGCAGCACGAAACAGTCCCCCTTCTCCAGGCGCACCGCATCGGGAACGCCCTCCACGGACAGCCAGCACCCGCCGGAAACCACAGCGTAGCATTTGATGCGTTCGTGCTGGTCGGAGAACTGGATTGACCAGTTTCCACCCGCGTCGAAGCCAGCGGACACATAACTGCGTGGCTTCAGCAGCGACAGCACATCTGAGAGCGGATCCATGGGCGTTCCGGACGATTGCGAAGATAATACGGACCCTACAGCATAGACGGCATTTCCTCAATTGGGTATTTAATAACAACGTCTCCGTCATGCGGCAAATTGCGAAGTAATAATCAGAGTCTTTGGAATATTACGATGCTACGCCGTGAGTAACTGAGAAAAGTTCTATGGATAACGTAGATAAAATAGTCACCACCACTGAGATGATATACCAGGTTATTGCGCCAGATAAGGAACAGCAGTCATGACAGCGTTCAGGATCAATGGACGGGCGGTGGATCTCGCCGCCGAGCCGGATACGCCGCTCTTGTGGGTGATACGAGAGCATCTGAAACTCACCGGCACCAAATTCGGCTGCGGCATCGCCCAATGTGGCGCCTGCACCGTTCACGTCGACGGCGAGCCGACGCGCTCCTGCATAACCCTGCTTCAGGACGTGGCCGGCAAGGAGGTGACGACGATCGAAGGTCTGTCGCCGGATGCCAGCCATCCGCTGCAGCAGGCCTGGATCGCCGAGCAGGTGCCGCAATGCGGCTATTGCCAGTCCGGTCAGATCATGCAGGCGGCGGCGATCTTCAACAGCAACCCCAACCCCACCCGCGACCAGATCGTCGAACACATGGACGGCAACATCTGCCGCTGCGGGACCTATGTGCGAATCATCAGCGCCATTCAGCGCGCCGCACGGGAGGCCTGAGCCATGACCGGGACGTTGCAGCTTCACACCAGAGCGCTCTCGCGGCGTAGTTTCCTCATCACGGTCGGCGCCAGCGGCATCGCGGTTGCGTTCGGCGGCTTGCCCCAGGATGCCTCGGGCGCCAGCGTGGCGCCGGCGGTCGAGGGCAGCTACCGGCCGAACGCCTGGCTGACCATCGCGGCCGACGGCACGGTGACGATCATGTCACCCGCCTCCGAGATGGGGCAAGGCATCATGACGACGCTGCCGCTGCTGATCGCCGAGGATATGGACGCCGATTGGGACAAGGTTCGCGTCGTCCAGGCTCCGTCCGACGCGGAGAAGTACGGCAACCCAGGCTTTTACGGCGTACAGCTTACCGGCGGCAGCGAATCCACGCGGGGTTACTACAATATGCTGCGCCTGGTCGGCGCCCAGACCCGCAAGGTGATCCTGGCAAGTGCCGCCGCCATGCTCAACGTTCCGGTGGGCGAACTCACCACGGAGCCCAACCGGGTCGTGCACGCGCGGTCGGGCCGCTCGCTCGACTACGGCGAGGTCGCCGCGGCCGGCGCGCTTCCCGATCCGTTGCCGCAGGCGACCGATGCCGATCTGAAGCCGAGCGATCAATGGCGCTATATCGGAAATCTGACGGTACCGCGTGTCGACGTGCCCTCGAAGGTCGACGGCACCGCGATCTTTGGCATCGACGTGCAACTTCCGGACATGCTCTACGGAGCGGTGCTGCGGGCGCCCGTACAGGGCGAGCAGCTGGAAACCATCGACGATGCCGAAGCCAGGGCCGTGCCGGGCATCACGCACATCGTCCCGCTGCCCTACGGCGTCGGCATCATCGGCGAAACAGTCGAGGCGACGAAGCGGGCCAAGGATCTGCTCGACGTCACATGGTCCACGTCATCGCGGATTCGCAACTATAGCAGCGACCGTCTGTTGGAAACATATCGCGGCGTTGGCCGCGACCTCGCCCAAACCGGCGTCAGCGCTGCCACGGAAGGCGACGCGCAGACCGCGATCTCGAAGGCCGCAACGGTCATCGAGGTCGATTACATGAGCGACCATGTTCACCACGCGACCATGGAGCCGATGAACGCCACGGCGCTCGTGACGGGCGACAGGGTTGAAGTCTGGGCGCCGACGCAGGGCCCGACAGGTACCCAGGGCTTTGCCGCGGAGGTGGCCGGCACCAGCCCTGACAAGGTCAAGGTGAATACCACCTTGCTCGGCGGCGGTTTTGGTCGCAAAGCCGAGGCCGACTTTATCATCGATGCGGTGTCGCTCGCCAAGGCAGTGCCAGGCCGCCCGGTCAAGGTCATCTGGAGCCGCGAAGACGACGTCCAGCATGGCAAGTACCGGCCGCTCGAGGCGCAACATGTGCAGGTCGGGCTCGATGCCGCCGGCAACATCGTCGGCTGGCGGCACCGCATCGTGGCGGATTCCATTTTCGCCCGCACGATGCCTCAGCTGTTCGAGAGCGAAGGTGGCCACGACAGCGTGGTGACCGAGGGCGCGCATTTCAACTATGCCGTCCCGGCGCATCAGATCGAGTACATCCGCCAGGATAACGGCCTGGACATAGGCTTCTGGTTCGGGGTCGGGGTTGGCTATACCAGGTTCGGCATCGAATGTGTCATCGACGAAATCGCCACCGCCAAGGGCGTCGATCCCCTGGCGCTTCGGCTGGAGCTCCTGAAGGACCAGCCGCGAGCCCGCAAGGTCGTCGAGACCGTCGCCCAAATGGCGGAATGGAACCGCCAACGCGACGGGCGGGCGCTGGGCGTCGCCTATTCCGATGCCTTTGGCTCCCATTGCGCTGAGATCGCCGAGGTGTCGCTTGACCGGGAGACCGGTGAGATCCGCGTCCACACCGTGTGGTGCGCTGTCGATCCGGGAACAGCGGTACAGCCGCGCAACATCGAGGCACTGATGATTACCGGGATCACAGGCGGTGCCAGCCATGCGTTGTTCGAGCAGATCAACATCCTCAATGGTGAGGTGCAGGAATCGAATTTCGACACCTATCGAGTGATACGCATGTCCGAGGCGCCCGATATCAAGGTCACCGTGATTCCAACACCCGGAAATCCGATCGGGGGCATCGGCCAGGTCGGCCTGCCGCCGATCGGTCCCGCGATTGCCAACGCGGTGGCGCGGCTCACCGGTGGCGTGCGGCTCCGGCACTATCCGTTCCTGCCGGAGCGGGTGCTGGAGGCGCTCAACGCCTGAATTTGGAGATGCGGCCATGGCGGTCATCTGAGTGACTCAGGCGACCGCCATCGGCTGGGCAACGCGTTATCTACCGTCGATCGCGAAAATGCGGTCACGACACCAAGTCAGGGATTCATATGATCGTCGTCACCACACCCACAGGCGGCATCGGCCACCAGGTCCTCGAGAATCTCCTCGACAGTGGCGAACCCATCCGTGTGATCGCGCGCGACCCCTCCCGTCTCTCATCGCGCACACGCGAGCGCGTCGAGGTCGTGCAGGGATCGCATGGCGACATCGACGTCGTCAACCAGGCGTTCGCGGGTGCTGACACCGTGTTCTGGCTGGTGGCTCCAGACCCTCACGCCGAGAGTATCGACACCGCCTATGTGGACTTCAGCCGGCCGGCCTGCGACTCAATCAAGAGCCAGGGAGTGAAACGGGTGGTCGCAGTGTCGGCCCTTGGCCGCGGGACGGCGGTGGCCGGGAAGGCCGGGCATGTGTCGGCGTCGCTGAAGATGGACGACCTGATCGCGAGCACTGGCGTGAGCTACCGAGCGCTGACCATGCCTTCGTTCATGGACAACGTCCTGCGCCAGGTAGAACCGATCAAGAGTCAGGGCATTTTCTTTTCGCCGATCTCGATGGACCGCAAGCTTCCGACCTGCGCCACCCGGGACATCGCTGCCGTCGCCGCGAAGCTGCTGCTCGACCCCTCGTGGAGCGGACACGACAGTGTCCCAATCCTCGGCCCCGAGGACCTGTCCTTCAACGACATGGCGCAAATCATGTCCGAAGTGCTGGGCAAGCGGGTCCGCTTTCAGCAGATCTCCTTCGAGGCATTCAAAGCGGGTTTCATCGAACGTGGCGCCTCCAAGGCGTTCGCGCAGGGCATGCTCGACATGATGATGGCCAAGAACGAGGGCCTCGACAAGGCCGAGCCGCGCACGCCGCAGTCCACCACCCCCACCAGCTTCCGCGAATGGTGCGAGGACATATTGAGGCCTGCGATCCTCAGCTAATGCATGTCGCCCAAAAGCATGCCCTCGGTCTTGAACCGAGGGTGCGCAGCGGTTTTGGGACAACGACATGCATAAAACAAGAACTTAAAGCGCGTCGCATGAATCCGTTCAAACGCGACGCGCTTTAGTCAGCGTTCTTCCCGGCGAAACGGCTTGAGCAGCGCCGAGGGCGCGACGGCATTGCGCGACATCACCGCCATGGCGACGATGGTGAAGATGAAGGGCAGCATCAGGAACGCCTCGTAAGGGATGTGGCCGAGCCCACTCGCCTGCATGCGCAACTGCAAGGCATCGACGAAGGCGAACAGCAGCGCTGCTCCCGCCGAACGCCAGGGATCCCAGCGGCCGAAGACGACGAGCGCGATCGCCACCCAGCCACGCCCTGAGACGAGGCCGAAGGTAAAGGCGTTGAACTGCACCATCGACAGGAAGGCGCCGGCCAGCCCCATCAGCGCGCCGCCGAGGATCACGGCCTGGAAGCGCGTTGCGATGACGCTTACGCCCGCCGAATCGGCGGCGCGCGGATTTTCGCCGACCATGCGCACCGACAGGCCCCACGGCGTCCGGTAGAGCACGAAGGCGGCCAGCGGAACGGCCAGCATCGCCATGTAGACCAGCGAAAACTGATTGAACACCGCCGGTCCGAGCACCGGGATATCGGAAAGAACAGGGATCGGCAGCGTCTCGAATCCCTTGATGTTGGGCGGGACCGATTGCTGGCCGAAGATCAGCCGATAGAGGAAATAGGCTAGCCCCGAGGAGAACAACGTGACGCCGATGCCGCAGACATGCTGGCTGAGGCCGAGCGCCACTGTGAACAGCGCATGCAGGGCACCCATCAGCGCACCGGTCAGCACCGCCGCAAGAACGCCGAGCCAGAGGCTGCCGCTGAGGCTGGTCGCCGTGAAACCGGTCATCGCCGACAACAGCATGATGCCCTCGATGCCGAGATTGAGCACGCCGGCCCGCTCTGAGAACATTTCGCCCAGTGTCGCGAACGCCAGCGGCGTGGCAATCCGGATGATCGCGGCAAGGAAACCGACCTGGAATATCTGTTCGAGCACCACGTTCATTTGGCTGTCCCCACGCGGCGGATGCGATAGGCGGTGAACAGCAGCGCCACCAGCATGGCGAGTAGCGCTGTGCCCTGGATGACGTCGCTAAGGAAGGCCGGGACACCGGTGGCCCGCGACATCGCCTCGGCGCCGGTCATGACGGCAGCAAGGAAGATCGCCGCCGGCACCACGCCGAGCGGATTGAGTCGCGCCAGCATGGCGACGACGATGCCGGAATAGCCATAGCCCGGCGAGATGTCGCTCATCACCTGGAAATGCACGCCGCCGACCTCGCCGACGCCGGCAAGGCCGGCCAGCGCGCCGGACAGCAGCGCCGTCGAGACCAGCACGCGCTCGACATGGATGCCGCCATAGCGCGCGGCTTCGGGATTCTCGCCAATGACCCTGATCCGGAAGCCGAGCGTCGTGCGCACGATCAGGAACCAGATGACCGGCGCGGCGAGGAACGCCGCCACGACGCCGAGATGCAGCCGTGTGCCTTCGAGCAGCACCGGGAAATTCGCCGAATCCTCGATCGGCGGCGAGATCGGGTAACCGCTGAAACTGTCTTTCCACGGGCCTTCGATCAGCGCCATCAGGGCGTAGAAGATGACCGAGTTGAGCAGCAGCGAGCTGACCACGTCATCAACCCTGAATTTTACCCGCAGCGTCGCCGGCACCAAGGCGACCGCCGCGCCGGCAGCCGCACCCGCCAGGGCCATCAGCAGCATAGCGAGCGGCCCCGGCATCGGGATGGCGCCGACCGCGCAGCTCGCTACCGCGCCGGCAAGCAACTGCCCCTCGGCGCCGATGTTCCAGAATTTGGCGCGGAAGGCGACAGCGACGGCAAGCCCGGTGAAGATCATCGGTGTCGCGCGCACCAGCGTTTCCGTGATCGCGTAGCTGTCGCCGAGAGACGCCGAAAACATCACCCCATAGGCCTCGACCACGCCGGCGCCGGCCAGTGCGACCAGACCGCTGCACAGCACCAGCGTTGCTGCGATCGCCAGTAGCGGTAGTGCCAGGTTGAACCAGGTAGGCGTGCTGGTGCGGGCTTCCAGACGGAACATCAGGCTTTGCCCTCCGCCCCGGTCATCATCAGGCCCAGCCGCGCGATCGTTGCCACGGCGCTGTCGAGCATGCCGGCGATGTGTCCCTCATACATCACCGCGATGCGGTCGCAGAGCATCAGCAGTTCTTCGAGGTCCTCGCCGATGACGATGATGCCGCAGCCCTTGGCCCGCATGTCGAGGAACTTTTCATGGATGAAGCGGGCGGCGCCGATGTCGAGACCGCGTGTCGGCTGCGACACGATCAGCACCTTTGGGTCGAAGGCAAGTTCACGCGCCAGCAGCGCCTTTTGCAGATTGCCGCCGGACAGGGCGCCCGCCCGCGTCATCGGCCCGGGGCAGCGTATGTCGTAGGCCTTGATCTGTTCCTCGGCAAAGGCGCGGATCGCGTCAGGCCTGAGCAAACCGTTGCGGCTGAACGCCGCCGTGCCGATCCGCGGCAGCACCATCGAATCGGCGAGCGGCAGATTGGTGACGAGCCCAGTCGTCATCCGGTCTTCCGGGATGCGCCCGAGACCAAGCGCCTGCACCTCGCGCGGCGAAAAGCGCGAGACAACTTTGCCGGCTATCGTCATCTGGCCGGCATCGGGCGCGAGCACGCCGGAGATCACCTCGGCCAGCGCCCGTTGGCCATTGCCCGAGACGCCGGCAATGCCGAGGATCTCGCCGGCGCGGACAAAGAGCGACACGTCGCGCAGCGGCATACCGGAATGGCGCGACGTCGAGATGCCGTCCAGGGTCAGCACTGCGGCACCCGGCGTCGATGCCCCCCTGGCCGGCGGAACGATCTCGTGGCCGCACATCAGCCGCGCCATCTCCGACGAGTTCGTGCTGGCAGGCGTGTCGACGCGGCCGGCAACGCGGCCGTGCCGCAACACCAGGCAGCGATGGGTCAGCGCCCGCACCTCGTTGAGCTTGTGCGAGATGAAGATGATGCCGAGACCCTGGGCCGCCATCGACCGCAGCGCCGAAAACAGCCCCTCGACCTCGCTCGGCGCCAGCACCGCCGTCGGCTCGTCGAGGATCAGCAACCTTGCGCCGCGAAACAGCGCCTTGACGATTTCGAGCCGCTGCTGCTCGCCGACCGACAATGCCGAGACGGGAAGGTCCGGATCGAGCGTGAGCCCGTGCTGCCGGCCGATCTCGTCGAGCCGCGCCAGCCCACCGGCGCGGTCGATCCGGCCCGACTTGCCCGGAATGCCGATCAGCAGGTTTTCCAGCACTGACAATCGCGGCGCGAGATGGAAATGCTGGTGCACCATGCCGATGCCGGCGGCCAGCGCATCGGCCGAACTGTTGATCGTAACCTGCCGGCCCTGGACCAGGATCTCGCCGACGTCCGGCGCATAAGCGCCGAACAGCACGTTCATCAGCGTCGTCTTGCCGGCGCCGTTCTCGCCGAGCAGCCCGAGGATTTCGCCCGGCGCGACGCTGAGATCGACGGCTTCATTTGCCTTGACGGCGCCGAAGCTCTTGGAGATGCCGCGCATTTCGATGAGAGGGACGGGTGTTGGCAAGGATGCTCCTATGGGGAGATCGCGCGACTCTTCACCCTCCCCCTTGTGGGGAGGGTCGGCTTACGATCGTAGCGAAGCGAAGATCGCGAGACGGGGTGGGGGAACGGCGCCGACCCCCACCCGCTCCGCTTCGCGGATCGACCCTCCCAACAGGGGGAGGGTAAAAAAACTCAATCCGAAACCGGCGTGTTTTCGTCGACGTCGACACGGAAATTGCCGTCGAGAATTTCGGCCTTCTTCTTCTCGACCAACTCCTTGACGTCGGCGGGCAGCGTCTTGTCGAATTTGTGGTAGGGCGCCAGCGAGGAGCCGCCCTTAGTCATGCGCGAGAAATCGCCGTAATCCTGCGCGGTGAACACCCCCGCCTTGACCAGCTTGATCGCCTGCTCGACCGTCGGATACATGTCCCAGACCGGTCCGGTGATCACCGTGTCGGGGGCGAGGCTCGACTGGTCGGACATGTTGGAGATGGCGAGGATCTTCCTCTCCGCCGCCGCTTCGATGACGCCGAAGCGCTCGGCATAGATCACGTCGACGCCGGCGTCGATCTGGGCGATCGCCGCTTCCTTCGCCTTCGGCGGGTCGAAGAAAGAGCCGATGAACGCGACCTTCTTCTTGATGTCCGGATTGACCTCCCTGGCACCGGCAAAGAAAGCGTTGACCAGCCGGTTCACTTCCGGAATGCCCATCGCCGCGACGGCGCCGATCGTGCCTGATTTCGACATCTTTCCGGCGATCAGGCCAGAGAGATAGGCCGGCTCGTGGATCCAATTGTCGAAGACGCCGAAATTCGGTTCGGCCGGCCCGGCGCCGGAGCCGAACAGGAAGGCGACCTTCGGAAACTGCTTGGCCGTCCGGCGGGATTCCCGTTCGGCGGCGAAAGCATCGCCCAGCACCAGCTCATAGCCGCCTTGCGCATATTCGCGCATGACACGGCTGAAATCCGCCGTCTGCACCTTTTCCGACCATTTGTATTCGATGCCGAGTTCCTTCTCGGCCTTCTGCAGGGCGACATGGATCTGGTGATCCCATGGCTCCTCGATCGGCGTGGCGAAGATCGCCGCCACCTTCAGCTTCTTGTCCTGTGCCAAGGCCTGGCCCGGCAGCATGGCTGCAGCTAGGCCGAGCGCGCCCAGTTCCAGAACGTTGCGTCGCGAAAGCCCTTCGCGTTTCGATTGGATTTTGCTCTTCCGGTTTTCCATTGCATGCCCCTCTGATTGACGCCGTGTCGAGCCGGCTTTGTTCTTGAAGAAATGTCAGCGAGGAGAACTATGGAACGGCGCCTGACTTTTGTCCACATGGTCAAATTTAGTGACGAGAGTGCAGCCAGAAGCTTAGCAAAGCCTGCCCGGTTCAAGTACTGCGGCTTGAATCCGGCACTCACCCCAAATCTGTCTATTGCCTTTCCAGCGCCACCGCGATGCCCTGGCCGACGCCGATGCACATGGTGGCGAGCGCATAGCGGCCGCCGCGTTCGCGAAGTTCCAGCGCCGCAGTGCCGGATATGCGCGCGCCCGACATGCCGAGCGGGTGGCCGAGCGCAATGGCGCCGCCATTCGGGTTGACATGCTCCGCGTCCTCGGCAATGCCGAGTTGACGAAGCACGGCAATGCCCTGGGAGGCAAAGGCTTCGTTGAGCTCGATGACGTCGAAGTCCGCCGGCTTCAGACCAAGCCGGGCACACAGCTTCTGCGTCGCCGGCACCGGGCCGATGCCCATGATGCGCGGCGCCACGCCGGCGGCCGCACCGCCGAGAATGCGGGCGATCGGCGTCAGGCCGTATTTCTTCACGGCGGCTTCCGAGGCGACGATCAGCGCCGCCGCACCGTCATTGACGCCCGACGCGTTGCCGGCGGTGACCGTGCCGCCTTGCCGGAACGGCGTCGGCAATTTCGCGAGCGCCTCGACCGTCGTGCCGGCGCGCGGATGCTCATCCTTGCTGACAACCACCGGATCGCCCTTGCGCTGCGCGATCATCACCGGGGTAATTTCCTTAGCCAGCCGGCCATTGGCTTGCGCGGCGACCGCCTTGTCCTGGCTGCGCACGGCAAATGCATCCTGGTCGGCACGTGAGACCGAAAAATCCTCGGCGACGTTCTCTCCGGTCTCCGGCATCGAATCAATGCCGTACTGCGTCTTCATCAGCGGGTTGACGAAGCGCCAGCCGATGGTGGTGTCGTGGATTTCGGCATTGCGCGAAAAGGCGGCTTCCGCCTTGGGCATGACGAAAGGGGCGCGGCTCATGGATTCGACGCCGCCTGATATCATCAGCTCCGCTTCGCCAGTCTTGATCGCGCGCGCGGCGATGATGACGGCGTCCATGCCGGAACCGCACAGGCGGTTGACGGTCGAGCCGGAAACCTCTTTGGGCAGGCCGGCCAGCAGCAGCGCCATGCGCGCCACATTGCGGTTGTCCTCGCCTGCCTGGTTGGCGCAGCCATAGACGACGTCGTCGATCGCGGCCCAGTCGATGCCGGGATTGCGTTCGATCAAAGCCCTTAGAGGTATCGCACCAAGATCGTCGGCGCGCACCGACGCCAACTGCCCGCCGAAGCGTCCAATCGGCGTGCGAATGTAGTCGCAGATATAGGCCTCGGCCATCTATGCAGCTTTCTCTTTTGCGTTTCCCTGGTGCGGCCCGCTCGCTTGCGCTCAATGCTTGATGCGGTCGCGCATGGCGTACCAGAGCATGCCGAGCACATAAAGCGGGCCGCGCAGCGCCGTGCCGCCGGGAAACGGCAGCGGGCTGAGCGTCGAAAACAGATCCAACCGCGAAGCATCGCCGGTGATCGCCTCGGCGAGCAGCTTTCCCGACAGCGTCGACAGGATGACGCCCTTGCCGGAGTAGCCATGCGCGAAATACACCTCGCCATAGTGCCCGACATGCGGCAGGCGCGATGTCGTCACCGAGACGAGCCCGCCCCAGGCATGATCGATGCGGCGGCCGCTGAGTTGCGGAAAGGTCTTTTCCATGTGCGGCCGCACGAAACCGGCAATGTCGGCGGGCGGCGACGGCGTGTAGCGCTCGCCGCCGCCGAACAGCAGGCGCCCATCCGCCGACATCCTGAAATAGTTGACCACGAACCGCGTGTCGGAGACGGCCACATTGCTCGGGATGACGTCGCTCTTGTCGCCCAGCGGCTCGGTGGCGATGATGTAGTTGCCGACCGGCATGATACGGCTGTTGACGCGCGGCTCGAGCCCCTGAAGCAGCGCGTCGCCGGCCAGCACGACATGCTTGGCCCGGACCGAGCCCTTGGCCGTCGAAACCCGGAGGGAAGGCTCGCGCTCCAGCCGTAGCGCCACCGAATTTTCGTGGATGGTGACGCCCGCCGCTGCCGCCGCGCGGGCGAGGCCCAACGTGTAGTTCAGCGGATGCATGTGGCCGCCGAGCTTCTCGTACATCGCGCCATGATAGGGCGTGTTCACCATTGCGCGCGCCTGCGCCGATGACAGCATCTCGACATCATGAAAGTGCATCACGCTGGCAAGACACTCGGCCTCTTCCTCGAGGTCGCGCAGGTCGGAGCTGTTGACCGCACCGGCCAGATGGCCGGTCAGCCGGAGATCGCAATCGATGGCGTGGCGCTCGATCAGGTCGAGAACCAGTCCGCGCGCCTCGAAGGCGAGATCGAAAAGCGCCTTTGCCCGTTCCGGCCCATAGAGCTTGACCAGACCCTTGGCGCCCTTGCGCAGGCCGGGGATGATTTGGCCGCCATTGCGCCCTGACGCGCCCCAGCCGATCTTGCCGCCTTCGAGCAGCACCACCTTCAAGCCGCGCTCGGCCGCGTGAAGAGCCGCGGACAGACCGGTGCAGCCGCCGCCGACCACCACCAGATCGGCATCGATATCGCCCTGCAGCGCCGGATGGCCCGGAGCCGGGTTGGCGGTCGCGACATAATAGGATTTGCCGATATCCAGGCCGGAATTGAAGCCCCCAGAATTGAAACCCATGATCATACCTTGAGCAGCAGATGGTCGCGTTCCCAGGACGTGACGACGCTTTGGAACAGGTCGAGCTCGACGCTCTTGACACGCAGATAGGTCTGGAAGAAATCCTCGCCGAGCAGCGCCCGAACCGGGCTGCAAGCGGCGAAACGATCGAGCGCCTCCTCCATGGTTTTCGGCAGCGTGCTCTTGCTGCGATAGGCATTGCCGGTCGCCTCGGGCGAACGCGAGAGCTTTTCCTCGACGCCGAGATAGCCGCAGAGCAGCGAGCCGGCCATCGCCAGATAGGGATTGGCGTCGGCGCCGGGCAGCCGGTTTTCCACCCGCCGCGCGGCCCGCCCGCCGGCCGGCACGCGCAGGCCGCAGGAGCGGTTGTCGCGCGACCACTCGATGTTGGCCGGCGCGCTATGGTTCGGCCGGATGCGGCGGAACGAGTTCACGTTCGGCGCAAACAGCGGCATGATTTCGGGAATGTATTTCTGCAGCCCGCCGATGAAATGCCCGAACATCTCGGTGTCGGCATCGTCGCGCCCGGCAAACAGCGTGTTCCCCGCCTCGTCGACGACCGACATGTGGAGATGCATGGAGCTGCCGGCTTGTGCGGCGATCGGCTTGGCCATGAAGGTCGCGTGCATGCCGCCTTCCTGCGCGGCCTGGCGCGTCATCCGCTTGAACAGCGAAACCTTGTCGGCCAGCGGCAGCGCGTCGCCATGCAGGAAATTGATTTCGAGCTGTGCCGTGCCCGACTCATGGATCAGCGTGTCGAGCGGCAGCCCGGCCGTGGCTGCGTAATCGTAGAGGCGCCGGATCACCGGCTCGAATTCCTCCAGCGCCGCCATGTCATAGGGATGCTGCACGGTTTCGGAGCGGCCGTTGCGCCCGACCGGCGCGGTCAACGGCCGATCGGGATCGGGATTGGGCGCGGTCAGGTAGAATTCGAGCTCCGGCGCCACCACTGCCCGCCAGCCGCGCTGGCGATAGAGATCGAGCACGGCCCGCAGGACATGACGTGGCGAGGCCATCCACGGCCTATCGTCCATATGAAACGCATCGGCGAAGATATAGGCTTTGCCCGCTCCGGCACCCGGCGCCAGGCAGAGCGTCGCAACGTCCGGCACCATCCGCATGTCGGGGTCCTGGTAGCCGAACCCCTCGTCGTTGGAACCGGAATAGCGGCCGTCGATGCAGACCAGGAAGGCGCTGCTCGGCAGATAAAGCGCGCGATCCTCGAGCGACTTCAGGAACTTCGCCGTCGGCAAGGTCTTGCCGCGCAACACGCCATTCACGTCCGGCACCAGGCACTCAACTTCCCTGATCCCCTGCTGCTCCAGCCATTGCTTCGGATCGTCCGTTGGGGTCATTTGCGGTGCATCCGTTGTTGCGGTGTTGAGCATCAGGTCACGTCCTTACGAGGGCGAGAATGGCTTCGGCGGCGGCGTCCGTTCCCGGCGCCCGTGCCATGGTGGCCGCATTCTCCTTGAGGCGAAAGCGCATCTCGCCGTCGGCCATTAGGCCAAGGATGGCCTGTTTCAGTTCATCATCGCTCCAGCAGTCGCGGCTGATGTGGCGGCCGACTCCGGTTTCTTCGGCGCGTCGAGCATTGTCGTGCCCGTCCCAGCAATAGGGCATGATCAGCGACGGCACGCCAAAACGCAGCGCTTCGCAAAAGCTGTTGTTGCCTCCGTGATGAATGAAGAGATCGGATTTCGCAACAACCGACGGCTGCGGAAACCAGGCGTCGAGATAGACATTGTCAGGAACCGCGCGGTAGCTGTCGCGCAGACCGCCGGCATTGACGATGAAGCGGGCCGGCAGCCTGTCGAACACGGCGAGCATGCGCTCGATCAGGCCGACATCCATGGCGCCGAGGCTGCCGAAGCTGAGATAGACCAGCGGCCCGTCATTGCGCGGAAAGACCGGTACGTCGAACGGCCCTTCCGAACGGACACAGCCTTCGAGATAGACGAAGCGGGCCGGGTCGAGCGGCTCTGCGCGCTCGCGGCGCACGATCGTCGGGGTCAGCAGCAGATTGAGGTCAGGCGAGGCCTCCAGGAATAGCCCCTTCGGCAAGGGCGCAAGACCGGCATCCGCCCGAAGCCGGTTAAACCGGTCGTGCGCCGGCGCAACGGCTGCCAGGTAGCGCGCCTCGAAGGCCGCGCGGCTCGGGTCGTTGGCGGCGAGACCGGACAGATAGGGTGGTACATTGGCGTCGGGAAGCTCGGTTTCGGCGCAAGAGATGACGCGCACCCATGGGCAACCGGCGCCCGCCAGCGCCGGAAACATGATGACATTGTCGAGCACGACGGCATCCGGCTTCAGCCGCGCCAGCAATTGGCGCAGCGGCGCCTCGGCATTGACCGCGGTGTCGACGATCGCTTCCCAGGTCGGGGCGACATAGGTTTGAAGCTGGTCGATCGGGCTCAACCTGAAATGCGGCAGATGGCGGCGCACGAAAGCCTGCCAGTAGCTCTGGCGTTCGCTGTCGGTCAGCGGCTCGTCGGTCGGCAGCTGGTATTCCTGAAAACCATAGTCGGCGAACACGCCGGAAAAGCCGGCATGGCAGATGAACACCGGCCGTGCGCCCCTTGCGCGCAGCGCCTGCGCGATGCCGACGCAATTGAGCGCGGCGCCGAAGCTTGCTTCGGGAAACAGCGCGATGGTGGGGCTGGCTCTACGCTGCAATCCTCAAGGTCCTCGTCAATCCGGCCGGCTGATGGTGCCGAACAATGCGGGGGCCCCGCGACTGGCCGCCTGCGGTCGCTGGCTGCGGGAGAGCCGCAGATGAACGCGAAGCAGATCGGCTGCAACCTCATACTGCCGGCTTTCCAACTGGTCGAGTATGGTCAGGTGCTCGCGCAGCGACTGCTTCAGCCGGAAGACGTTGACGCCGGCATAGGTTCCCGGCAGCCGGCGCAACCTGAGATGGTCCGACAGCGCATCGGTGACGAACCGGTTGGCGGCGCCGTCGGCGATCATACCGTGAAAGTCGATGTCCAGTCGCTGGAACTCCCTGATATCGAATGCGGCGTCGGGTAGCGCCAGCAGTGCCTCCATGCCCTGGCGCAATGCTGCCGCACGTGTTCCATCCAGCCTGAAGCCAGGCGCCAGAACGGCGGCGGGTTCCAAAAGCAGGCGGAACTCATAGCTTTCCCCTTGTGCCTCCGGATCGTCAGGCGCCCGCCTGAACAGCCAGGACTGTCCCGGCGCGCGATCAAGAAGGTTCTCATCTGTCAGTTTCTTTAGCGCCTTTAGTACCGTCTTTCGCTCCGAGCCATACCGTCGCATCAGCGCGCCGATGGTCACGGCCTGGTCCAGCCGGCGCGCCGACCGATCCCGCAGGATCATCTCCGCGAGTTCGTCCTCCTCGGCGCTCGGCAGGTCGGCGGCGACGGTCGCCTGGTTGGAGAGGTCCACAGCCAGTCGATAGCCGGAGTCAGCTTCCCATCGCACCACGCCTTTTTCGGTGAGCAGGCGCAGTGCAGCCCGCACGGGGGTTCGCGAGACGTTGCAGAGCGAGGCGATCTGCTGTTCGGGGAGGTGGGCGCCGGCTTCGAATCCGCGCTGCCGGGCCACATCCAGAATGCGCTGCGCAAGATCGAGATGATTGGTGCGCGGTCGTCTGGCTGCAGCTTGCATGGCAATTCTCGTGAACGGACTTGACCGATACGGTTTGACCGATCGCCCTTGCAGACGCAATCGGCCAGATTCCTTAGGCGATTTGTCAAATTATGGATTGACGTATTTTTTTCTGCAATAGTACTGTCAGATCAATCGGCAATAAAAAGACCGGGGAACGGGATCGAAGCGGCGGCACGGTCGCAAGCGCTGGTCCGACGAATGAAATTCGACGATCAACCGGAATGGGAGTCTGTCATGACCGCCTCAACCTGCCTGCGCCGTCCGTTAAAGATATCTTCGATCGCACTCGGCCTCGCCCTGGCGCTGTCAGCGCCGGCAGCCGCCGCCGACCTCGTCATCTCCAACTGGGACGGCTACATGGCGCCGGATGCCATGGACGCCTTCAAGGCCGCGACCGCTGTTTCCGGAGAGCTCGTGGTTCACGCCACCAATGAGGAGATCATGGGCAAGCTCGTCGCCTCGGGCGGCAAGGGCTATGACGTGGTCTTCGTCTCCTCGCCCTTCGCCGAGGTGCTGAACAAGCTTGGCCTGATCGAGACGATCGACCACGCCAAGATCCCCAACCTCGCCAATCTCTATCCCGAGGCGGCGAAGCTGCCGCACGATGCCGGCAACAATTTTTCCGTGCCTTACACCTGGGGCACCACAGGCCTCTGCTACCGCTCCGACCTAGTCAAGGCCGAGCCGGCAAGCTGGAACGATCTTCTGGCCCCGTCCGACGACCTCAAGGGCAAGACCACCATGCTGGCGACCGATCGCTGGCTGCTTGCCGCCGGCCAGCTCGCCAAGGGTTATTCGGTCAACGAGACCGATCAGGTCAAGCTCGCCGAGGTCAAGGACCTGCTGATCTCGGCCAAGAAGACCTTGCTCGCCTATGACGACACCACCTTCTATTCCAAGCTGGTCTCGGGTGAGGCGCTGCTGGTGCAGGCATGGGACGGCTGGTGCAACCTACGGCATCGCCGAGAAGCCTGAGATCAAATACGTCATCCCGAAGGAGGGCTCGGACCTGTGGGTCGACACGATGGTGGTGATGAAGGCCTCGGCCAACAAGGACGCCGCCTTCCAGTTCATCAATTTCATGCTGGACGCCAAGAACCACGCCTGGGCGGCCCAGAACATCGACTACAAGGTGCCGAACAAGCCGGCGATGGAAAGCCTGCCGGAGGATTTCCTCGCCAAGTTCCCCAATATGGGCATGCCGGTGGCCGAGTTGGTCAAGTTCGAGCAATTGCGCGACGTCGGCGACGCCCAGCGCGACTATTCGAAGATCGTCAGCGAGATCAAAGCCGCGCAGTAGCCGGCAGTTCTGGCATCTGGAATCAGGCTTGCGTTCCTTCAGGCCCCCTCCTTGCTGATGGCGCCGGCGCTGGCGTGGCTCACCGCCCTGATGGTGGTGCCATGCGCGCTGGTGCTGGCGCTCGCCTTCTTCCGGCGCGGCATCTATGGCGGCATCGAATACATCTTCACGCTGGAGAATTTCGGGCTGGTGTTCGACCCGCTCTATGCCGGCATCTTCCTCAATTCTGCACGCATCGCCGGCACGGCAACGCTGATTGCGGTGGTGATCGGCTATGCCGCCGCGTATGCGATCGCGGCAGCACCGCGCCGGTGGCAGCCGGTGTTCCTGTTTTTCGCCGTGCTGCCGTTCTGGTCCAACTACCTGATCCGCACCTATGCCTGGATCGTGCTGCTCAACCGCGAGGGCCTGATCACCCAGCTCTTGCGCTGGTTCGGCTACACCGGCGAGCCGCCGTCGATGCTCTACACCGAAGGCGCGGTCATTGCCGGTCTGGTCTACAACTACCTGCCCTTCGTCATCCTGGCTTGCTACGCGCCGCTGTCGCGCCTCAATCCGGAACTCGCGGAAGCATCGCGCGACCTCGGCGCGTCCGCCATGACGACATTTCGCCGGGTCATCCTGCCGTTGACCGTGCCCGGCATCGCCGCTGGGGCAGTGTTCGTCTTTGTGCTGTCGATCGGCAATTTCGTCACGCCGGCGCTGCTTGGCGGCGGCCGCTTCCAGATGATCGGCAATCTCGTCTACGACCAGTTCCTGACCGCCAATGACTGGCCGTTCGGCGCGGCACTGGCGATGGCGCTGATCGCCATCATGCTGCTGGTGCTGACGGCGCAGGCGCTAGCCGCCGATCGCGCCTCGGGCCGTATTGCCGAAGCGAAAGGAGCCGCCGATGGCTGAGCGCTCGTCAGGCACGCAGCGCACGTTCTGGCTCGTGCTTTTGCTGGTCTTCGCCTTCCTCTACATCCCGATCGCCGTGCTGGTGGCGCTGTCCTTCAACCAGGGCGGGCTGCCCACCGTCTGGTCGGGCTTCTCGTTGAAATGGTATGCCTCGCTCGCCGGCAACGCCGCGATCCTTTCCGCCGCCCTCAACACGCTGGTCGTGGCGCTGGTCTCGACCGCGATCGCCACGCTGCTCGGCACGCTGCTGGCGATCGGCGTCGAAATGCGCCGGCAGTATGGGAGAGGCCTCGAGGCGCTGATCTTTGCGCCGATGATCATTCCCGATATCGTGCTGGCAATTGCGCTGCTCAGCTTCTTCTCCTTGCTCGACTTCACCCTGGGCCTGCACACCATCATCCTCGCCCATGTGGTCTTCAACCTCGCCTTCGTCTGCTCGGTGGTGCGTGCGCGGCTGAAAAGCTTCGACTGGTCGATCGTCGAGGCTTCCGCCGATCTCGGCGCTTCCGCGCTCACCACCTTCAGGCGAGTGACATTGCCGGTCATCCTGCCGGCAGTCGTCGCCGGCGCGCTGCTTGCCTTCACGCTTTCGGTGGACGAGTTCATCATCGCCTTCTTCACCGCCGGCGCCGGGCGCGCGTCGACCACGCTGCCGATGCAGATCTATGCGATGATCCGCTTCGGCATCACGCCGGAGATCAACGCATTGGCGACCATCGTCATGGCGGTCTCGATCACCGCGCTGACCCTGTCGCAGCGGCTCAATCGTGGGGTCATCGGCCAATGAGCGAGCTCCGCACGTTGCTGGCGATCGACAAGGTGTCGAAGAGCTTCGGCCGGGTGACGGCCGTCGACGGCATTTCGCTCGATATCCGCGAGAACGAGTTCTTCGCCTTGCTCGGCCCTTCGGGCTGCGGCAAGACCACGCTGCTGCGCATGCTGGCCGGCTTCGAGACGCCCAGCGATGGCCGCATCCTGCTCGACGGTCGCGACATCGCCAGGACCCCGCCCAACAAGCGGCCGGTCAATCTGATGTTCCAGTCCTACGCGCTGTTTCCGCATATGAGCGTCAGGGCCAATGTTTCCTACGGCCTCGAAATGGAACGTTTGCCGGCAAACGAAATTCGCTCCCGCGTCGATGCCATTCTGGCAACGACCGAGCTCGTTTCCTTCGCCGACCGCAAGCCGGAGCAATTGTCGGGCGGCCAGAAGCAGCGTGTCGCGCTTGCCCGGGCGTTGGTTAAGCGGCCGCGGCTGCTGCTGCTCGACGAGCCGCTCGGCGCGCTCGACAAGAAATTGCGCGGCGCCATGCAGCTGGAGCTGAAGCGCCTGCAGCACGAGGTCGGCATCACCTTCGTCATCGTCACCCATGACCAGGAGGAATCGCTTGTCATGGCCGACCGTATGGCGGTGCTCAGGGACGGCAAGCTGCTGCAATGCGACACGCCGCATGCGGTATACGAGTATCCGGCGGACCGCTTCGTCGCCGACTTCATCGGCGTGATGAATTTCGTGCCCGGCAAGGCCACCGCCGATGGGGTGCTCGCTGCCAATGGTGCGCGGATATCGGGCACGGTTCCCGCAACACTCATCCCCGGCGCGGCCGCGGTCGCATCAGTGCGGCCCGAACGCATCCGGCTGTTCCCGTCGCCAGAAACGGCCAACCGCATTGCCGGCACGGTCGAGGCACTCGCCTATCAGGGCCTCGACCTGCAGCTGCATGTCGGCACCGCTCTGTCGCCGAAGCCGTTCCTGGTGCGCGTCACCGCCGACGCAGCCGACCGGCGGCCGGTCACCTCAGGCGATGCGGTCGAACTTGGCTGGGATGCTGCCGACGTCAGAATTTTCGCGGATTGATTGAAGGAGAACTTTCATGGCTCAGAAGACGATCGCGTTTTTCCCGGAAGCGGCCTATGGCCCGGCGCTCAATTCGGTCGGCATCGCCCAGGCGGTCGAGGCGCGCGGCCACAAGGCGGTATTTCTGTCGGATCCCGGCTTCGTCGACGTCTACAAGGGCTACGGTTTCGAGGCCCATCCGGTGAACCTGTCCGAGCCGATGCCGCCCGAGCAGATGGCCAAGTTCTGGGAGGACTTCATCAACGGCCACATCCCGAACTTCCGCAAATCGCCCTACGACCAGGTCGACAATTACGTGAAGGACTGCTGGACGGCGATCGTCGACAGCGCCAAATGGGCTGAGAAGGATCTGCCTGGCGTGCTCGAGGCGATCAAGCCTGACGTCATCTGCGTCGACAACGTCATCCTGTTCCCGGCGATTAAGCAGTATGGCAAGCCGTGGGTGCGCGTGATCTCCTGCTCGGAAAACGAGATCGAGGACGAGGGCATCCCGCCGCATCTGTCCGGTTGCGGCGAGAACGACCACGCCTGCCATCAGCGCTATCGCAACCATTTCAACGCGGTCATCAAGCCGATCCACGACGACTTCAACGCATTCCTAAGAGCGAACAACGAGGCGCCTTATCCGATCGGCCAGTTCTTCGAAGCATCTCCCTATCTCAACCTGCTGCTCTACCCCGAGGCAGCAAAATTCAAGCGCCGCCATCCGCTCGACCCGGCACAATTCCAATATCTGGAAGGCTGCGTGCGGCAGGAGAAGCCCTACGCCGTGCCGACCTTCGCGAAGAACAATGACGGGCCGCTGCTCTACGTCTCCTTCGGCAGCCTCGGTGCCGGCGACGTCGACCTGCTGAAACGCATCATCGCGACGCTCGGCAAGACGCGCTATCGGGCGCTGGTCAATGTCGGCGGCTACAAGGACCAGTACACGGATGTGCCTGGCAACGTCATCGTCGAGAGCTGGTTCCCGCAGCCCTCGGTCATCCCGCAGGTCGATGCGGTGATCCACCATGGCGGCAACAACTCGTTCACCGAGTGCCTGTATTTCGGCAAGCCGGCGATCATCATGCCCTATGTCTGGGACGGCCACGACAATGCCACCCGCGTCGAGGAAACCGGCCACGGTTTCGGCATGCCGCGCTACGATTGGAGCGACGCCGAGCTGATCGCCAGGATCGAAGCCTGCCTGACCGATCCGGCGATCAAGGCCAAGCTGGCGAAGACATCGGCGCAGATGCAGTCGCAGAACGGCCCGGAGAAGGCGGCGGGGCTGCTGGAGAGACTGCTGTGACCTCCTCCGCACCGCACCTCCACCAAGCCTCCACCCGCACTGACCTCGTCGACTGGGGCGCGCAGCCGGATGCGCTGGAGGGCGCCTCGCACTCCACCGGCAGGCTCGTCCACAAGGGGCCGAACAACCAGCCGGAATCCGGCATCTGGGTCTGCACGCCCGGCCGCTGGCGGCTGGCGATTCCGCGGGACGAATTGTGCCATTTCGTTGCCGGCCGCGCGACCTACAGATCAGACGACGGCGAGGTGATCGAGGTCTCCGCCGCCACGGCTGTCATGTTTCCGGCCGGCTGGGCGGGTGAATGCACCGTCCACGAGACCATTCGCAATATCTACATGCTGGCTTGAAGCCAGCCACCGGAGCTCCTGACATGACCACACCCATCATGAAATCCCCGCTCGCCATTACCGACCTGGTCGATTGGGGTGTCATCCCCACCATGATCGAGGGCGAATCCCGCACCTCGGGCAAATTGCTGCACAAGGGGCCGGACGGCCGATCCGAATGCGGGGTGTGGGTGTGCACGCCAGGCAAATGGCACTGCCACGTCACCCGCGACGAGTTCTGCCATTTCCTCGAGGGCCGCTGCACCTATGTCCACGAATCCGGCGAGGTGATCGAGATCGAACCGGACACCGCGGCGTTCTTCCCGCAGGACTGGAAGGGCGTCTGCACCGTCCACGAGACCATCAAGAAGGTCTACATGATCCGCTGAGCGGGCCTAAGAGGATTTCCATGGACTTTTCACCTGACCGGCCGACCTACTTCATCAATCCGGATTATCGGCCGATGGCCGGCGCGGAAAAACCGGTGGTCGATCCGGCGACGCTCGAAACCGTCGGCGCCATCGCGGCCGCCGCCGACGGAGAGATCGACGCCGTGCTCGCCGCAGCGGCCAAGGCGCAGGCGGTGTGGAAAAAACTCGACGCCAAGAGCCGGGCCAGGTATCTGCACGCCGTCGCCAACGCCATCGAGGCGGCCGACTTCACACGCTGCGCCGAGCTGATGGTGCGCGAGATGGGCAAGCCCTATCCGGAAGCGATCGGCGAGATCGCCAATTGCGCGCCGATCTTTCGCTACTATGCCGAAATGGCTCGAGACGATGCCGGCAAGATCGCCGGCACGACGCAGGCGGGCTCGTTCCAATATGCGCGCTACGAGCCCTACGGCACGTCCGTCCACATCATGCCCTACAACTTCCCGATCCTGTTGATGTGCTGGACCATCGCCGCCTCGCTCGCCGCCGGCAATGCCTGCGTGATCAAGCCGGCCGAGGCGACGACGCTGTCGACGCTGGATTATGTCAAGGTGTTCCGCTCGCTGCCCGAGGGCCTGGTTTCCTGCCTGCCCGGCGGCGCGGCTACGGCGCAGGCGCTGATCGCCTCCGACCGCACCCATGCCGTCGCCTTCACCGGCTCGGTCGCTGCCGGCAAGGCCGTCGCCGTCGCCTGCGCCGAACGCATGAAGCCCTGCGTCATCGAAGCAGGCGGCAGCGATCCCCTGATCATCAGCAAACATGCCCCGCTCGATGTGGCAGCCGCCGGCAGCGTCACCGCAGCGTTCCACCTCACTGGCCAGGTCTGCACCTCGGCCGAACGGTTCTTCGTCGTCGATGCCGTTCACGACCGCTTTATCGAGCTGTTTGCCGAAAAGACGCGCGCGCTGCGCATCGGCAATGGGCTGGACAAGACCGAGATCGGGCCGCTGGTCAGCGAGGCGGCGCGGGCAAAGGTCATGCGGCTGGTCGACGACGCGGTGCGCAACGGCGCCAAGGCGGTCACCGGCGGGCGTATTCCGCCGGCGCATACTATCGGCTGGTTCTACGAGCCGACGATCCTGACCGGCGTCACCCCAGACATGGCGATCGTGCGCGAGGAGTGTTTCGGGCCGGTCGCCGCGATCTGCCGGGTGAAAAATTTTGACGAGGCGATAGAGCTCGCCAATGACAGCCCGTTCGGGCTCGGCGCCTCGGTCTTCACCACCGATCTTGCCGAAGCGCACGAGGCCGCTGAACGGCTCGAGGCCGGCATGGTCTGGGTCAACAATCCGCTGATCGACAATGACGCGCTGCCCTTCGGCGGCTGGAAGGCGTCTGGCCTCGGCCGTGAGCTCGGCCGCCAGGGGCTCGATGCCTTTCGCCGCTCGAAGATGGTCATCATCGACCACAAGCCAGCGATCCAGGACTGGTGGTATCCCTATCCCGACAGCTGGTTCCGCGAGGCCGGGGGCCGCAAGCATGTCTGACGCAGCATGGCAGAAGCGGAGCGTCAGCCGATGCTTTCGCCGCCATCGATCACCAGCGCCTGGCCGGTCATGAAGGACGAGCGGTCGGAGACGAGAAACAGGATTGCCTCGGCTATTTCTTCCGCGGCGGCCCAGCGCTGCATGGGGATCTTGGTGCGGACGTAGCGTTCGATCGCGTCCCGCCCGCCCATCTGGGCGATGAACGGCTCGTTGAAGGGCGTGTCGACCCAGCCCGGACAAAGCGCGTTGACGCGGACATTGTGTCGGGCATAGTCGAGCGACATCTGCCGGGTCATCGCCACCACGGCGTGCTTCGAGGTTGCATAGGCGATCATCTCGCGGTCGTAGAACACACCCGAATTCGAGGCGGTATTCAGGATGACGCCGCCGCCCTGTTCGATCATCGATGGCATGACGAGCCTGGCCGCGAGGAACTGCGCCCGCACATTGATCCGCCAGGAGGCATCCATGCCGTCGGTACCGACTTCGGTCAGCGTGCCGCCGACCTGAACGCCGGCGTGATTGTGCAGGATGTCGATCCGGCCATGTTTGCCCAGTGTGCTCGTAACGAGCTGCTCGACCGCCGCGTCGTCGCCGACATCGGTGGCGATCGCCTCGGCCCGGCCGCCTGCCGCACGGATGTCAAAAGCCGTCGCTTCGCCGGCAGCCTGATCCCTGTCGGCGATCACCACCACCGCCCCTTCCCTGGCCATGATGATGGCGCCGGCGCGCCCGATGCCGGAACCGGCGCCTGTCACCACGGCGATGCGGTCTTTCAGAATCATGCGTGCGACTTTCAGCTTGATGGTTTGCGTTGGCGCAGCTGCCATTGGGCAAGCACGACGAGCAGCACCGAGGCGACGAGGACGATCGTCGCGATGGCGTTGATTTCCGGCGTGACTCCACGCCGGATCGAGGCAAAGACATAGATCGGCAATGTCGTCTGCGCGCCGGCGACGAAGAAGGCGACGATGAAATCGTCGAAGGAGAAGGTGAATGCGAGCAGGAAGCCGGCGATTACCGCCGGCATGATCTGCGGCAACACGATCGAGCGGAACGTCGTCAGGGGAGTGGCATAGAGATCGCTCGACGCCTCGACCAGATTGCGGTCGAGGCTGCCGAGGCGGGTGCCGACGATCATCGCCACCAGCGCCATCGAAAACAGGCCGTGCGCGGCGACGATCGACCCGTAGCCGAGCGTCAGGCGTGGCGGCTGGTCGTTCGGCCACAGCGAAGCGAGAAACGGATTGACGACGCCAAACAACTGGACGAGCGCGACCAGCGTCGAGATACCGATGACGACGCCCGGAACGACGATCGCAGCCCCGAAAAGCACATCGAAAACGGCTCGCGTGCGCACGCCGACGCGCGCCAGACCAAGCGCTGCCGCGGTGCCGCAGAGTGCGGCGAGCAGGGCGCTGGTGGTGGCGATGAACAGGCTGTTCTTCAGCGCCTCGACCAGGAACGGGTTCGACAGCGCCTTGCCGTACCACTGCACCGAGAAGCCGGTGAGCTCGCTGGCGTGGCGGCCCGCATTGAAGGAGAACAGCACCACCAGCGCGATCGGCAGGTACAGGAAGGCAAAGACCGCTACGACGAAGGCGCGCATCAGATCAGATCCACCCGGCGGGCGCCCGAGAGCCTGGTCGAAATGCGGTTGGCGGCGATCAGCACCACCACCGAAACCAGAACCAGCGTGATGGCGATTGCCGATCCGAACGGCCAGTTGCGCGATTGCAGGAACAGATCGACCAGCGCGTTGCCAATGAAGAAGACCTTGCCGCCGCCGAGCAGCGTCGGGATCAGGTATTCGCCAAGCAGCAGGATCATGACCAGCGAGAAGCCGGTCATCACACCCGGCAGCGACAGCCGCAGCGTCACGCCCAGGAATGTCGAGACGGGCGTCGCGCCGAGATCGGCGGAGGCCTCCAGCAGCCGGCGGTCGAGACGTTCGAGGCTGACATAGATCGGCAGGATCATCAGCGGCAGATAGCCATAGACGATGCCGAGCAAGACCGCGCCCGGCGTGTTGATCAGCCGCACATCTTCGAATCCGACATAGGCCAGCAATGCCGGGATGCCGCGCCCGCCAAGGACATACATCCAGGCGTAGGTTCGCATCAGAAGGCTGGTCCAGAACGGGATGACGACGAGTGCTAGCAGGATCAGCCGCCACCGCTCCGGCGCGCGCAAGGCAAGGTAATAGGCAACCGGATAGGCGACGACGAGACAGGCCAATGCGCCCGCCGGCGCCAGCACCATCGTGTTCCAGAAGGCAGTCGCCCGCGCCGGAAGATTGGCATATTGCGCCAGGGTGAAAGCGGCTTGGTAGCCGCCTTCCGGTGCCCGCTCGCCGACGCTGAAAACGGCGATCGCGACGAACGGCAAGACCAGAAAGATCACCAGCCACGCGGTTGCTGGACCGAGCAGCAGGGCGGTCAGGAGATTATGACGAAGGACATTGCTGCGCATTGAAAACCGCCCGCTGCCGGCGGACATCTGCCCGCCGGTGGTTGCCTGCATCGGACCATGGCCCGGCCGGTTCAAGCCGACTTGAAGCGTGCCATCAATTCGGCCCGGCCCGGATCGGTCAGCGTCGCGGCAGCACCGAATTCCAGCGGAGTCAACAGATCCGCCGCCGGATAGAGGATCGGATTGTCCATCACCTCCTTGGGCAGCAGCGCATTGACCCGCGCATCGGTGGAAGGCGCACCGTTGGCCAGGTGCTCCTTGACCGCGACTTTCGGGTCCATCAGATAGTTGAGCAGGGCATAGCCGGCGGGCTTGTTGGGCGCATCCTTCGGAATGGCGTAGAAGTCGGTCCAGATCTCGCCGCCCTCCTTGCCGAGCACATAGGCGATCTCGGGGATGTCGCGGTGGAGCTGCGCTCCGTCATTGGTCCAGCACATCGTCATCCAGGCGTCGCCGGCGCGCATCGACGGCTGATAGTCGCTGGAAACCGCGAACAGATGCGGCTTGACCTTCAGCAGCAGTTCCTCCGCCTTGGCGAGCTCGTCCTGCTTCAGCGAGTTGAACGAGAAGCCGAAATATTTCAGCGCATTGCCGATCGTGGTGAGCTGGTAGTCATGAACCATGGTCCGGCCGTCGCCCTCGGCCATGGCCGTGTCCCAGAATTCCTTCCAATTCGTCATCGGCTTGGCGAGCTTGCTGGTGTTGACGGCAAATCCGGTGGTGCCCCAGTTTTTCGGCACCGCGTAGGTCACGCCGTCGATCGTGCCTTCCGAGGTGAAGCGCGCGTCCTGCTGCGAGCCGTCGAAATTCGCAAGCTTGGCCATGTCGAGCGCTTCGATGATGTCGAGCTTCTTGTAGGTGGAAATCGTATAATTGGTCGGAACGAAAAGGCTCCAGCCCGAGGCGCCGGCCTGCAGCTTGGCCAGCATCTCCTCGTTTGACCCGAACACATTGACCTCGACGGCGACGCCGGTCTCGGCCTGGAAATTCTCGAACGTCGCCGGGTCGTGATAATTGGGCCAGGTGGCGATCGACATGCGGTCGCCAAGCCCCTCCTGGGCGAAGGCCGGCGACGGCATGATGCCAAGCTCGCGGGCCATCACGGCAGTTGCGATGCCAAGGCCGGTAAGGCCAAGGAACTCGCGGCGGCCGATGGAACCGCGCTTCAGCCGCATCAACTGGTCGACGAATTTCTCAGGGTTTATCGGCAGTCCGTCACGATATGATTTCGACATGTTTGTTTTCCCTCTGGTTGGTCCCGTTGTTCTTGGGGTCCGGAAACGCGAGCGGCGTTCCGGCGGTGAAGCCGATGGCGACGGGTTCACCCGGCTTGAAGAGATTTCCACTGCCGATCAGGTGATCGGCCTTGGCGAGCAGCGTTCCGATACCCCCGACCTCGATCGCATATTCCGCGGTCGAGCCCAGAAAGATCCGGTTGCGGACAACGCCGTTCAGCCGGCCGTTTCCCGGTGCGCTGAGGTTTAAGGATTCAGGACGCAGGCTGACCGAAACGGTCTCGCCCTTTTGCAGCGAAGTCCGCTCGCGCGCGACGATGACGGTGCCGTCGGCAAGCGCCACCTCGACGAGATTGCCCGAGTGCCCGTCGACCTTGCCGCTCAAGAGATTGGTCTTGCCGACGAAGTCCGCGACGAAGAGATCGGCGGGTTCGTCATAGATCTCGCTCGGCTGCCCGAGCTGGACGATGCGCCCGCCATTCATGACGCAGACGAAATCGCTCATCGACAGCGCTTCTTCCTGGTCGTGCGTGACAAGCACGAAGGTGATGCCGATCTCGCGCTGCAGGTTCTGCAACTCTATCTGCATGTCGGTGCGCAACTTCTTGTCGAGCGCCGCCAGCGGTTCGTCGAGCAGCAGCACCGCCGGCTTGTTGACCAGCGCGCGCGCCAGGGCGACACGCTGCTGCTGGCCGCCGGAAAGCTCGTGGATCTTGCGGCGGCCGTAGCCGGCAAGCCGCACCATGGCGAGCGCCTCGCCTGCCCTCAGGCTGATCTCCCGCGACGACAGCCGCGGCCGTGCCTGGCGCAGACCGTAAGCGATGTTGTCCTCGACATCCAGATGCGGAAACAGCGCGTATTGCTGGAACACCATGTTGACCGGCCGCCGATAGGGCGGCGTGCCGGCCATGTCACGGCCACGGATGAAGACTGCGCCTTCACTCGGCTGTTCGAAGCCGCCGATCATGCGCAGGCAGGTCGTCTTGCCGCAGCCGGACGGCCCGAGCAAGGCGACAAAGGCAGACGGCGGGACGGCAAGGTCGATGCCGCTGACCGCGGTTACGCTGCCGTAGCGTTTGGTAACCCCGCGAAACTCGATGTCTGGCACTGCGGTCAAAGCTGCGGCTCCAGCGATAAGGCAATTTTGAAACGCTATCAGAGCCAACGGTGACTAGTATATACCTCGCAGGTGGTATATTCGGTGTATTTTCTCGTTTAAAGGGGTATAAATTGAGCGTGTCGCGTGCCGATGAATACAACCAGCTCGCCACGCTCATCGCCGCGACACGGGAGACGAGCGGCGAGCTCTTCGGCAAGGCGATGGTCGCCTGGCTCCGGCAGCATGTCAGCTTCGACCACTGTGTGATCTTCGGCTATCGCGGCGCATCGCGCCCTCCGCTGCTGTTCGAGACGTTCTCGCCGACCGAAAGCCACGTCTTCGTCGCGCTCTATCAGGAAGGGCCGTATCTGCTCGACCCGTTCCACCACGCGGCGGTCGAGCGTAAGGAAGGTTTTTGGCGAATGCGCGAACTGGCGCCGGACCGCTTTTACGCCAGCGAGTATTACCGCTCCTACTATAGTCAGACCAAGCTGGCCGAGGAGGTCGGTTTCTTCGTGCCGCTGCCAGGAAAGGACGCGCTGGTGGTCTCGCTGATGCGACTGCACTTTTCGGGCCCTTTCGGAACCGCCGATGCCAGGCTGCTGCGCGACATGGCGCCGGCGGTGATCAGCTTCGTCAGGCTGCGCTGGCCGGACCTTCCGGCTGACGAACCGGCCGAGACGAAACAGGACGAGGCGATTGCCCCGGTCGCCGAATTCGAACGTGCTCATATCTGGAAGAGCCTTTCGCTGACGCCGCGCGAAAAGCAGGTGGTCGATCTGGTGCTTCAGGGGCATTCCACGGAATCGATCGCCAGGGCGATGCGCATCGTACCGGGAACCGTGAAGGTTCATCGCCGCAACATTTACCGCAAGCTCAAGATCAAGTCGCAAGCTGGTCTCTTCGCGCGTTTCGTCGAGATCATCGACGCGCGGATTCGCTAAGCAGGTTCCGCAAAAGTGTTCCACGGTTTTGCGATAAGAACCTGCGACAAGCAAAGTCTTAAGCAGACGAAGCAGGCGAAGTCTGCTTCGTCCGCGATTTCGCAATAACCTCGCTCGGGCGGTTAGCTGGCGACGTCCTCCCAGGAGCCGGTTTCAGCCATCCGCCTGAGCAGGGGCGCCACCCGAAAGATTTGCCTGCCGGTCCGCTCGTGCCAGTGGTCGAGCCGTCCGATGATCTTGTCGCCCCCTTCGAGGCCGGCCCAGAACATCGGCCCACCCTTGCCCACCGGAAAGCCATAGCCGTTGACCCAGACGACATCGATGTCGGAGGCGCGGGCAGCGATTTTATCCTCGAGTATCTTCGCCCCCTCATTGATCATCGGATAGAGCGTGCGCTCGATGATCTCGTCGGCGCCGATCGCCCGCGGCGCGATGTCCTTTTCGGCCGCCTTGTCGCGGACCAGCGCTTCGACCTCGGGGTTGGGAGTCGGAGTGCGCGAGCCGTTCTCGTAGAGATAGAAGCCGCTGCCGGTCTTCTGGCCGAAATGCCCCTGTTCGCACAGCGTGTCGGCGATTATTGCCGTCTGGCCGCGTGCCTTGCGGTTGCGCCAGCCAATATCGAGGCCGGCGAGATCGCTCATCTGGAACGGCCCCATCGGCCAGCCGAAATCGGTGAACGCCCGGTCGACCTGCTGCGGTGTTGCACCTTCCAGCAAAAGCGCCTCGGATTCCGAGCCCCGCGCGGCCAGCATGCGGTTGCCGACAAAGCCATGGCAGACGCCGACGACGACCGGCACCTTGCCGATCCTACGTGCCAGCTCGACGATTGTCGCCAGCGCATCGGGCGCAGTCTTCTCGGCGCGGACGATTTCCAGCAGCTTCATGACATTGGCCGGCGAAAAGAAATGCATGCCGACGACATCCTGCGGTCGCGACGTCGAGGCTGCGATAGCGTTGACGTCGAGATAGGAAGTGTTGGTGGCGAGGATCGCGCCTGATTTGGCCACCGCGTCGAGCCTGCCGAACACCTCTTTCTTGACCGCCATCTCCTCGAATACCGCCTCGATGATGAGGTCGCATTCGGCGAGGTCGGCATAGTCGATGGAGCCCTTGAACAGGTCGAGCCGCTGGCGCTTGGCATCTTCGTTCAGGGAACCGCGCGCGACGGAGACGGCATAGGTCTTCTCGATCGTCGCCAGCCCGCGCTCCAGCGCCTCGCGGCTGGTTTCCAGCAAGGTCACGGGGTAGCCGCCATTGACGAACGCCATGGCGATGCCGCCGCCCATGGTGCCGGCGCCGATGACGCCAATGCGGGCAATCTTGCGCCTGACGATATCCTTGGCCGCAACCTTCGGCGCCTCGCGCTCGGCGAAGAACAGATGACGCTGCGCGCGCGACTGGTCGCCTGCAACGAGTTTGACGAACAGTTCGCGTTCCGCCGCCAGCGCTTCGTCGAACGGCAGCGTGATGGCGTTGCGGACCGCCTCAGCGCAGGCGACCGGCGCTTCGAGGCCGCGCGCCTTCCTTGCCAGCTCCGCCACTTGCTTGTCGAAGGCCACGAGGTCGGTTCCGGCAAGACGATCGTTGCGGTCGCGCACGGGCGTGAATAGCCCGTCGCCAGTGGTCATTTCGCTAGCGAAACGAACCGCCTGCGCGATGAGATCGCCGTCGAAGACGGCGTCGACGAGGCCGGTGGCGAGCGCCTCAGTGGCGCCGATCGGCGTACCCGAGACGATCATGCCGAGCGCCTTCTCCGCGCCGACGAGGCGCGGTAGCCGAACCGTGCCGCCGCCGCCGGGCAGCAGGCCGAGCTTGACTTCCGGCAGGCCAAGCCTGGCGCCTGGATCGGCAACGCGAAAGTGGCAGCCGAGCGTCAGTTCCAGCCCGCCGCCGAGCGCGGTGCCGTGGATCGCGGCAATTGTCGGCTTGGCGATGGTCTCCAGCACGGCCACGATGGCGCGCAGATCCGGCTGCCGCACCGGCTTGCCGAACTCGGTGATATCGGCGCCGGCGACGAAGGTCCGCCCGGCGCAGGCGATGACGATGACGGCGACATCAGGCTCGTCCCGCAAGGAAACAAGCGCCTGCATCAGCGGCTCGCGGACATGGAAGCTCAGCGCGTTGACCGGCGGATTGTCGATGATCACGACCGCGACGCCGCCATCCCTTGTAACGCTGACGAAATTGGGCACGTAAACCTCTTGCAGTAATGTGGCCGACCGGGTTTACAGGGCCGATGCGCGGAAGGGAACCGGCATGTTCGCCGACATCGCCCCCTTCGTCATACTGGAGCGAAGCGACGCAGGACCCATGCCGTGAGTTGGCGTGCCGCCGCGGTGCAGAATTCCGTTTTCGCCGCATTCTTCGACGAAGGTCACGGCATGGATCCTCGGGTCAAGCCCGAGGATGACGAAGATGGGAACCTAGCGCAGCGCCTTCTGGCCGCCGGCGGCGGTGATGACGCCGACGATGATCAGCCCGGTCAGCAGCAGACGGACGCCGGCACTGACGCCGAACGTGTTGAGCATGGTCAAAAGCAGCACCAGGAACAGCGCCGCGCCCCAGACGCCTGGCACATTGGCCTTGCCGCCCGCCACCGACGTGCCGCCAATGACGACCACGGCGATCGAGGCCAGCAGATACTCATTGCCGATGTCGACATTGGCGCCGCGGAAGTAGCCGGCAAGCAGCGCCCCGTCGAGGCCGCCGAGCGTGCCCGACAGCGTGTAGGTGAGGAAACGGATGCGGCCGACATTGACGCCGGCCAGCCACGCGGCGCGGATGTTCTGGCCGATCGCCAGCACGGAACGACCATAGATCATGCGCTGCAGCGCGATTGCAGCGCCGATGGTGAACAGCACGGTGAGGATCGCCAGCACCGGAATGCCAAGGATCTGCCGGTTGGCGAAATCGGCGAAGCCCGGCGGCGGCTTGATCTGCAAGCCGCGCCCGTAGCTGATGTCGACCGACTGGATGATGAAGCTGGCCGACAGCGTGGCGATGATCGGCGGAATGCGCAGCGCCCAGATCAAGAGATAGTTGGCGGCGCCGATCGCCATGCCGCAGGCCAGCGCCGCCAGCAGCCCAACGGCGATCATCTGGTCATTGCCGTCCATCACTTTCATGGCGACCGCGCTGGCGAGGCCGATATTCGCCGGCAATGACAGGTCGACATTGCCCGGCCCGAGCGTGATGACGAACATCTGGCCGACACCAACGATGACGGTGAAGACCGCGAGCGACAAAGCCGCGGTGATCATGCCGCCTCCACCATAACCGCCTGTGAAAGTGACTGTCGCCAGCCACACCAGCAGCGCGCCGATGAAGGACCAGATCCAGGGTTTGGCGAGCAGCGTGCGCAACGATGCCATCGCTCACCTCTCCCTGCGGCTGATCAGCACCCGGGCCGCCAGCACGATGATCAGGATCGCGCCATTGGCGGCGACCTGCCAGTCGGGCGGAATGTGCATGAAGGTCAAAAGCGGCGACGCGGCGAGCGCCAAGGTCAGCGCGCCGATCACCGCGCCGATCGGCGACACCCGGCCGCCGACGAATTCGCCGCCACCGAGGATGACGCCGGCGATCGACAGCAGCGTGTAGCCATTGCCGATATTGGCATCGGCCGAGGTGGTGATGCCGATCAAGGCCATGCCGGACAGCACGCCGAACAGACCGGCCAGCGCAAACAGCACGATCTTGGTCTTGAGCAGCGACCAGCCGGCGCGTTCGAGCGCGGCGGCATTGCCGCCCGATCCGCGCAGGATCACACCATAGGAGGTGCGCATCAGCCCGAAATAGACGATCGCCGCGATTAGCAGCGCCGCGATGATCGGGAAAGGAATGAAGGGCGGCTTGAAGGCCATGAGCGACAGCAACCAGTCCGGCGCCTTGCCGCCGGGCTTCGGCAGGGTGAGGATGGCGAGGCCCTGCCAGACGAAGCTCATGCCGAGCGTCACCACGATCGAAGGCAGGTTGCGCAGGTGGATCAGCGCGCCGAGCAGCGCATAGACACCGATCGACCCGAGCAGGATCACCACGCCGACCAGCGGCGCGTCCTTCAGCCACGTCGCCGTGACGCAGCCGACGAACCCGACGAAGGTGCCGATCGACAGGTCCAGCTCGTTGCCGGCGATGACGAACATCTGCGCGATCGTCGCCAGCGCGATCGGGATCGCAAGGTTCAGCATCAGGCTGAAGCCGAAATAGCTGATGGCGCGCGGGTTGAGCCAGGCGATCGCCAGCAGCACCAGCACCAGCGACAGCGCCGGCAGCAAGCTGCGCAACAGGCGCGCCCGCGCCAGCTTGCCGCGCTCGGAGGGGCCCTTGGGGCTGGTCTCGGCGGGTGCTGCCGTCATCTCAGGCCGCGTCGCCGAACGAGGACTGGATGATTTTTTGCTCCGTCAGTTCGTCGCGACGAAGGTTGGCGACGATCCGGCCGTTCTTGAAAACATAGATGTGGTGGCAATTGTCGAGCTCTTCGGTTTCCGTGGTGTACCAGAGGAAGGTGCGGCCGCGGCCAGCCTCTTCGCGCACGAGGTCGTAGACCTCCAGCTTGGTTCCGATGTCGACGCCGCGCATCGGGTCGTCCATCAGCACGATCTTCGCGTCGGAACCGAGCGCCCGGGCAAACAAAGCCTTCTGCTGGTTGCCGCCGGACAGCGAGAAGATGTTGTTGTTCATGTCCGGGGTGCGGATGCCGATTTTCCCTTGCCAGAAGTCGGCGAGTTCGGCTTCACGTTGCGGCGAGATCAAGAGACCGTTGCGCAATCGCGCCAGCGAGCGGATGCCGATGTTTTGCGCGATCGACCATTGCGGGAAGATCCCGTCCGACTGCCGGTCGCCGGCCACCAGCGCCACCGGCGCGGTGACCTCAATGCCGGTTTTGGAGCGGGCCGCGGCGGCGAAGATCGCCAGCAGCAGATCCGTCTGTCCATGGCCGGCCAGCCCGGCAAGGCCAATGATCTCGCCGGCATGCGCCACAAGTTCGTTGCCGTCCTCTTGCCGCGCCGGGCGGGCCCGGACCCGCAACGGACCGGCCTCCGGCTTTTGGGTCGCGATTTCGGCCGCGATCTTCTCACGCGCTTCTGCCCCACCCATGGTCGTCACCAGCCTGTCGCGATCGAAAGCCTTCGCCGCGTCCGACGCAACGACCTTGCCGTCGCGCATCACCACGATGCGGTCGGCATTCCTGAGCACCTCGCCCAGAAGATGCGAGATCAGGATGCAGCTCCGGCCAGCGGCGACGAAGCGCCGGACGAAGGCCAGCAACTGGCCGGCCGTATGGGCGTCGAGCGAGGATGTCGGCTCGTCGAGGATGACCAGTTCGAGCGGATCCTGCGTCACCGTGAAGGCACGCGCCACTTCGACCATCTGCCGCCTGCCGATGGAAAGGTCGCTGGCGATATCGGAGGCGGAGATGCTGTGGCCCGGGAAGATCTCGTCGAGCTTGGCGGCGATGAGATCGGCCGCCCTGCTCCGCCAGCCGAAGCCGCTGAGCGCCGGATGGTTGATACGCGTGTTCTCGGCAACGCTGAGGTTCGGGCAGAGCGAGAGTTCCTGGAACACGCAGCGTATGCCGAGCTGCTGGGCGCGCGGCACCGAATAATTGTCCTCGATGCCGCCACGCACCGCGATCCGCCCGCTGTCGGGCACAAGCGTGCCCGCCACCATGTGCATGAGCGTCGACTTTCCCGCGCCATTGTGGCCGACGAGGCCGACGCATTCGCCCGCGCGGACGTGGAAATCGACGCCGGCGAGCGCACGGACGGCGCCGAAATGTTTTTCGGCGCCGTCCAGCCTGACGATGTCTGCGCTAGCTTCGGGCATCCCTCAGCAATAGCCGTTTGGCGATGCCGGAAGCAACGATCGTGTCACGCTCACTTGATGTTGGCTTTGATGGCCGCGATAGCGTCTTCCTGCGTGTATTCGTGGCTGGCCACGCCACCTTTGGGGATTTTCGGCAGTGCGGCCTCGAAATCGTCCTGGGTGAAGGCGAGGTATGGCACCAGCAGATCATGCGGTATGTCGGTACGGCCATCGAGCACCTGCTGCGCCACCCAGAAGGCCAGCGACGACACGCCCGGCGCGATCGACGCCGACCAGGTCTGGTAGCCGTCCTTGTCCTTCTGTTCCTTCCACCATTGCAATTCGTCCTGGCGGTTGCCCATGATGATGGTCGGGCGCGGCTTGCCGGCAGCGGCGAAGGCCTGTGCCGCGCCATAGCCGTCGCCGCCCTGATCGACGACGCCGACGATTTCCGGCAGCGACGGCAGGATCGTCGCGACCGCCTTCTGCGCCGTGGTCTGATCCCAATCGCCGGTCACCGAGCCGACGATCTTGAATTCGGGATGGGCGGCGACGCCCTCCAGGATGCCGGCGTGGATGGCGTCGTCGATCGAGGTGCCGGCGAGACCGCGGATTTCCAAGAGATTGCCGCCCTTGGGCTGGAACTTGGCCATCTGCTCTACTTCCTGCTTGCCCATGTCCTTGAAGTCAACGACCACGCGATAGGCGCAGGGCTCGGTGACGATGCCGTCGAAGGAGACGACGACGATGCCAGCGTCGCAAGCCTGCTTGATGGCGCCGTTGAGCGCGTCCGGCGAGGCGGCGTTGATGACGATCGCGTCATAGCCTTGCAGGATCAGGTTCTGCACCTGGGCTGCCTGGGTCGGCACTTCCTTATCGGCCGTCGTGAAGATATCCGCGGCCGCGACCACCCCGTCGGCGACGGCCTTCTTGGTGACGATGGCGTAGCTGTCGAGCATCGCCTGGCGCCACGAATTGCCGGCATAATTGTTGGAAAAGGCGATCTTCTTGTCGCTGGTATCGGCAAGCGCCGTGCCTGACGCGAGCATCGCCGCGAATGTGCCCAAAACGAGCAGTTTCTTCATGTCATACTCCTCCCTGAGTTGCTGGTCTGATGGCTGTTAAAATTCACGTCCCTGTTTTTTATCTATTGTCAGACAAATGCAGACGGCTCGCAAGCTGTCAACTGCAATCCGCGCGGAGTTGGCGATCAACTTGCGGTGCAATGATTGAAAAGCCTTCGGTTCATGGTCTAGGGAAGCGTCTGGATGTTCCGCCGGGCAATACGATCGTCTTTACTTTTTTCTGGTCCGATACCGGTCGTTGGGAGAATGTCGATTTTTCCGTCGGCATCGATGGGTCGGACGGCCACTAGACTCTATCCCTCAAGAACCAGGACGAGAACATGCAGATTGGAATGATGGGACTGGGCAGGATGGGCGCCAACATGGTTCGGCGCCTGCTGCGCGATGGCCATGAATGCGTCGTCTACGATATCAACCCGGCCAGCGTCGCCGCACTGGTCAAGGACGGCGCGATCGGGACGGCTTCGATGGAGGAGTTCGTCGGCAAGCTGACCAAGCCGCGCAGCGCCTGGCTGATGCTGCCGGCGGCGATCACCGGCAAGATCGTCGAGCAGGTGGCCGCACTGATGGAGCCAGGCGACATCATCATCGACGGCGGCAATTCATATTACCACGACGCTGTCGACCAGGCCGCACATCTCGCCTCCAGGGGCCTTAACTATGTCGATGTCGGCACCAGCGGCGGCGTCTGGGGCCTCGAGCGCGGCTATTGCCTGATGATCGGCGGCCCCGACGGCGCGGTCCGGCATCTCGACCCGGTCTTCGCGACGCTGGCGCCCGGCGCCGATGCCGGGGTGCCTGCCCCCGGGAAGGATGCAGGAACCGCGCCCTTCGGCTATCTCCATTGCGGACCGAGCGGCGCCGGCCATTTCGTCAAGATGGTCCACAACGGCATCGAGTACGGCGTCATGGCCGCCTATGCCGAGGGCATGAACATCCTGAAATCGGCGAATGCGGGCAAGAAGCAGCGGACGGCGGACGCCGAAACCAGCCCGTTGGAAAACCCGCAATATTACCAGTTCGACATCGACGTTGCCGAGGTGGCCGAGGTCTGGCGGCATGGCAGTGTCATCGGCTCCTGGCTGCTCGACCTGACGGCCGGCGCCTTGAAGGCCGACTCGGCGCTGACCCAGTTCGGCGGACGGGTTTCGGATTCCGGCGAAGGCCGCTGGACGCTGAAGGCGGCGATCGACACCGGCGTGCCGGCGCCGGTTCTGTCCTCGGCGCTGTTCGACCGGTTCTCCTCGCAAGGCGAATCCGAATTCGCCGACAAGCTCCTGTCCGCCATGCGCTACGCTTTCGGCGGCCATGTCGAAAAGTCGAAGACCGGCTCGTGACCGGGGAGACACTCATGAACCAGGAACGATCCGACACGCTGGTGCTCTTCGGGGCAACCGGCGATCTCGCCCACAAGAAGATCTTCCCCGCACTTTATACCATGGTCGCCAAGGGAACGCTGACCGAGCCGGTGATCGGCGTCGCTTTCGACGCCTGGGACCTGAAACAGTTGCAGGCGCGCGCCCGCGACGGCATCGCCAAGGCCATCGGCAAGGTCGACGAAAAGATCTTCGCGAAACTTGCCGCGCTGCTTCGTTATGTCAGCGGCGACTATCGTAGCGCCGCGACGTTCGAGCAGCTGAAAAACGTGCTGGGGACCGCACAGCATCCGCTGCACTATCTGGCGGTGCCGCCGACCATGTTCGAGACGGTCATCCAGGGGCTGGAGCAGTCGGGCGCGGCCCAGGGCGCGCGGCTGATGGTGGAAAAGCCTTTCGGTCACGACCTGCAATCGGCGCGTTGGCTGAACCGGGTTCTGCACCTGGTATTCGACGAGCAGTCGATCTTTCGCATCGACCATTATCTCGGCAAGGAAGCGATCCAGAACCTGCTCTATTTCCGCTTCGCCAATTCCTTTCTCGAGCCGATCTGGAACCGCAATTTCGTCGAGAGCGTGCAGATCACCATGGCCGAGGATTTCGGCGTCGAGGGCCGCGGCCGCTTCTACGACGAGGTCGGCTGCATCCGCGACGTCATCGAGAACCATCTGCTCAACATCCTGCTGCTGCTCGCCATGGAGCCGCCCGTCGGCCGCTCGGCCGACGATCTGATCGACGAGAAGGTGCAGGTGCTGAGGGCGATCCGGACGCTGACCAAGGACGATGTCGTGCGCGGCCAATTCGATGGCTATCTCGCCGAGCCCGGCGTGGCGCCGAACTCGCCGGTCGAGACCTTCGCGGCGGTGCGGTTTTTCGTCGACACCTGGCGATGGCAGGATGTGCCCTTCTTCATCCGCGCCGGCAAATCCCTGCCCGTGCATGCCACCGAGGTCATTGTCCGGCTGAAGCGGCCGCCGCTCGACGTCTTCGACCCGATCAAGCCCGACGACGCCAACCATGTGCGCTTCCGCATCAATCCGCAGGTGGCGATCTCGATCGGCGCCCAGCGCAAAGCCCCCGGCGACGACATGCTCGGCGAGCAGGTCGAGCTGACGGCCCTTGACGACTCGAAGGGCGACATGCCGCCCTATGAGCGGCTGATCGGCGACGCCATGAACGGCAACCGCCAGCTGTTCACCCGCCAGGACGCCAGCGAGCTTGCCTGGCGGATCGTCGGCCCGGTGCTTGGCGACAACACGCCGCCTCCGCTTTATGAGCCGGGCACATGGGGCCCTGCCGACGCGATGGCCGGGTTCGGACCGCCGAACGGCTGGATCAATCCGGCGAAGTGATCCCGAGAAGCGACGCAATGGCGCCATGCAGCCCTGACTATGCGCTCATCGGCGGCGGCAATGTCGACAAACTCGACTGCCGATTGCAGGCGCGGCGACAACACCCGCGCCTGCGATGGTGGATTTCGACTGTGCGCGACAACTCACTGATCGTCTGATATTCTGATCGTTTGGGGGCAGACCTGTTGATCTAAGTGCTGCCGTTAGTATTGTGTTCAAAATAATGTGCAGCGTCATTGCGTTACGCAGATTTGCCGACTAGGAGTTCTGCTAGCCCCCAGGATGGAGAAAATAGATTGACCGACGATAGCAACAACGCTCGCAAGGACATCGATCTGCTTGAGCTGACCGCTCACATCGTGTCCGCCTACGTCGAGAAGAATCGCCTGCCGGCTTCCGGCCTCGGCGACCTCATCGCAAGCGTCAGCGCTTCGATAAGCGGGCTCGGACAACCCGCCGTCCCAGCGGCAGCGCCGTTGGTCCCCGCGGTCAACCCAAAGAAATCGGTGACGCCGGATTTCATCGTCTGCCTCGAAGACGGCAAGAAGTTCAAATCCCTGAAGCGCCATATCGGCGTTCATTTCGGGCTGACGCCGGACGCCTATCGCGCCAAATGGGGTTTGCCGGCCGACTATCCGATGGTCGCCCCCAATTATGCCGCCTCGCGCTCGCAGCTGGCGAAGGCGATAGGCCTTGGCCGCAAGGCCGCCCCGCCGGCGCCGGCCAAGAAGGCGAGAAAGCCCAAGGCCAAGGCCTGACGCGTCGAAGGCCTGACACGTCGTTCGAAGCCCGGCGCCGAGCGCGGTTGCCATATGCAATTAGCATGGCGACCCGGAAATCCTCGATCCAGAGCCGATTTTTGCGCGCGCCCCGCACCGAACTGCGCTAAAAGCGCTGTGGTCGGACCAGCGACCATCGTGAATGGCCCCGCCGGCCGATAACAATCTCGCCGGGGCCATTCACAAATGACAGCCGAACAAACATCGCCCGACCAGCGCTATGCCGCCTTCCGGCATAGACCCTTCCTGAGCTATTGGGCGGCGCGCTTCCTCTCCACATTCGCCACCCAGATCGTATCCGTCGCCGTCGGCTGGCAGGTCTACGACCTGACCCGCGATCCGTTCGATCTCGGCCTTGTCGGCATTGTCCAGTTCCTGCCTTCGCTGCTGCTGGTGCTGGTCACCGGGGTGGTCGCCGACCGTTTCGGACGCCGTCTGATCATGGCGCTGACGGTCCTGCTGGAGGCGATCTGCGCGCTGGCCCTTTTGCTGTTGACACTGCGCGGCCTTGGCGGACCGGGGTTGATCTTCGTCGTGCTTGCCATGTTCGGCATCGCGCGCGCCTTCTTCGGGCCGGCCTCGGCGTCGCTGTTCGCCAACCTCGTGCCACCGGAGGATTTCGGCAACGCGATCGCCTGGAATTCGTCAGCCTGGCAGACGGCGACCATCATCGGGCCGGTCGCCGGCGGCCTGCTCTACGGGCTTTCGGCGGAAGCGGCATACGGAACCGCAGCCGTTCTGATGCTTGTCGCCGCGGTGCTGATCTTCACCATCCCCAAGCCTGCCCAGCGCAGCGAGACCGACAAGCCGACGATGCAGACGCTGTTTGCCGGCTTCGGCTATATCTGGGGCGAGAAGATCGTGCTCGGCGCCATCTCGCTCGATTTGTTCGCCGTGCTTTTGTCCGGCGCCACGGCACTGCTGCCGATCTACGCGCGCGACATCCTCGAACTCGGCCCATGGGGCCTGGGACTGTTGCGCTCGGCACCCGGCATCGGTGCCATCTGCGTTGCCATCTGGCTGGCCGGACATCCGATCCGCAACCATGCCGGCGTGGTGATGCTCGGCTTCGTCGCGCTGTTCGGCGCCTTCACCGTGCTGTTCGGCCTTTCGACCATCCCCTGGCTGTCGATCGCGGCACTCGCCTTGCTCGGCGCCACCGATATGTTCAGCGTCTATATCCGTGAGACGCTGATCCAGCTGTGGACGCCTGATCAGGTGCGCGGCCGCGTCAATGCCGTCAATCAGGTTTTCGTCGGCGCTTCCAATGAGCTGGGCGAATTCCGTGCAGGCACTTTTGCCGCACTGATCGGCACCGTGCCGGCGGTGGTGGTCGGCGGCGTCGGCGCCATTGCTGTCGCCGGCCTGTGGGCAGTGCTGTTTCCGCAGCTGCGCAAGGTGCGCCACCTCGACGGGCGAAACTGATTCTCATCAAACAGCGGGGCTGCCAAAGATCGTCTGCAGGAATTCGCCGAGCCAGCGCTTGAGGTGCATGTCCCAGATCAGCCGGCCGCCGAGATGATCGCGGCCTGGCTGCGCGCCGGGCAACTCGAAGCGATGCGCGCCGCGAACGACCCAGCGCTGCATCATCACCCGGGTCAATTCGCCATGGAACTGGATGCCCCAGGCATTGTCGCCATAACGAAAGGCCTGGTTGGGATAGGTCTCGGCCGTCGCCAGCAGCGTCGCGTCCCTCGGCAGCGAAAAGCCCTCGCGGTGAAACTGGTAGACCATGTCAGGCCAGTGCATCAACTTCCGGCCATCCTCGGTCGCCTTCAACGGATACCAGCCGATCTCGACCAGCCCCTCGCCATGACCCTCGACCTTGCCGCCAAGATGGTTGACCAGCATCTGCGCGCCGAGGCAGATGCCGAGCAACGGCCGGTTCTCCCTGAGCGGAACTTTCAGCCAGTCGGTCTCGCGGCGGACGAAGTCGTCCTCGTCGTTGGCGCTCATCGGTCCGCCGAACACCACGGCTCCGGCATGACCGTCCAGCGTCTCCGGCAAGGCGTCGCCGAGCGGCGGGCAGCGGAGATCGAGGTCGAAGCCTTCTTCGATAAGCATATGGCCGACGCGACCGGGGCTCGAACTCTCCTGATGCAGCACGATCAGGATTTTTGGTCTCGGCCTGGCCCGCAATTCTCACACTCCATGTAGCCTGCGTTGCTCTTTCGGCGCGGCAGATACGGTGTCGGGCTGCGAAAAGCGTATAGAGACATACGGTTGAGCAGCCCGACACCGTAGGTGCCCGCCGAAAGGCAACCCGAAGGGCCGGTTGAAGAAGCCGGCAGGCTGCGTCGCCGCGCTTGCCCGATGGGACCGCATCGCTCTGCGCGCGGCTCCTACCCTGCCGGCTTCTTGAACCGGCGCAGGCCACATCGAGTGTGAGAATTGCGGGCTAGGCATGGGGATCCTGTCTATTCGTCGCTCGACGTTCCGGTGGCGCCCGGCGCCTCGGCCGCCGCCTTGCGCCGCGCCTCGACCCGGTCGCGGCGTTCGACGCCTATCAGCTCGGCGACTCGCCAGACGATATTGTCCTCGAGTTCGTGCAACTCGCCATCGGCATAGACGATCTCCCACATCAGGCCGATGAAGGCTTTTCGCGCATCTGGATCGAGCTGGCGCTTCAACACGCTGGTGAAGGCGTAGAGGTCGACCGCCTCATTGTCGGCCCGCTCGCCGGCGGCGGCCAGCGCGTCGAGCTCGTCGCCGCCGATCGAATAGCTTTCCGCCAGCACCGCCTTGAACCGCTCCCATTCGGCATCCTGACGCACGCCGTCGGCGTTCATCACATGGTAGAGAAGGGCGGATGCGGCAACGCGCGGATCATCGGCGTCATTGCGGGCGCCGCCACCTGCCGGCAGCTCCTTCAGAAACGACAGAACGCGTTCGAACATGCGATTACTTCCCATAGGGCCAAGACTACCAAGCTCGGCCAAATCAGAACAAGCGAAACCTGCGTGGTGATTTTTCGTTCTCGTCGTCCGGGTCGACGCCGGGGTCGTCGGGCAGCCGGGCCAGTTCCTCCGCCGGCTCGACAGCTTCGGCATCCGGTGGCACCGAGGCAAAGGCCGAAGCGGTGACCGGCGTGACATGGTCTTCGCTACCTTCCGATGCCGCAGCCGTGATCGGTCTTTCGGCCGAAACAGCGGGGTTCAGCTCGATCACGTTTTCCTTTGCCGGCACATTTTCCTTTGCCGGCTTGATTGGCGCCGCAATGGTCGGCACCGCGGCGCCCGGCGCGTCCTCATCACTGTCGATGAGCTGGCCGAGCCGCTCCAACGGCGCCCGCCATTCGAAGGCGTCGAGCTTGCCGGTGATCGGCGACACCGGCGCCCAGCGTTCGGAGGCGACGCCGTCGGCAACCCAGGCCGGATCGCGCGGTGCACGCACTGCCTTGGACAACAGCTGCCGCACCTTGCCCTGATCGCCGGTCTCGGCCTCCTCGATGTCGGCCAGCAGCAGATAGGCGCCTTCGCGACGGTCCATGCGAATGGCTGCCTCGGCCTCCCGGCGGGCGGTTGAAAAATCCTGCGCGTCGAGCGCGGCGCGCGCCACCGCCAGCGAGGATTCGGCGTGGTTCTTCTTCATCTCCTGCAGCTTCCTCGCCCGGTTCAGCCGGTCGAGCACGGCGTCCGCAGGCCGGGCGTGGGTGTAAAGCTCGGCGATCTCCGGATGCGGCTCGGCCTTCCACGCCGCTTCCAGTATCTTCGAGCCCTTGCGCACATCGTTCTCACGAAACAGCATTTTGGCGGCGACGACCGCCGCCGGCGCGAAATCCGGCCGCAGCCGGTTGGCCTCGAGGGCGGCGGTTCTGGCGGCATTGGGGTCACTGTCGATCAGCGCCTGCGCCTTGGCGGTGAGCAGCACGGCGCGGCGCCGGTTGGCGGCGTCGCGTTCGATCTGCCGCGTCGATTTCTGCGCCTCGACCAGTTTCAGCGCGCCGTCCCAGTCGCCGCGCCCGGTCAGGTCTTCCAGCGTCGATTCGGCGGCCCAGGCCAGTTGCGGCGCCATCACCGCGGCGCGCCCGGCATAGTGCCGCGCCGCGTTGCGATCGCCGAGGCGCTCGGCCTCGAGATAGAGCCCGCGCAGGCCAAGCAGCCGCATTTCCGGATCGTCGAGCATGGTTTCGAACTTCTCGCGCGCGCCCTCATGGTCGCCTTCGAGCAGCGAGGCCTGCGCCTCCAGCAACTGGATCAGCGGCTCCTGGTCGGAGCGGATCAGCTTTGCCGCTTCCTTGGTCTTCTTGCGGGCGAGTGCCCCGTCACCGGCGCCGGCGGCGATCATGCCGGTCGACAGCGCCTGATAACCACGATCGCGGCGGCGCACGCGGAAATAGCGCGAGATGGTGTAGGGACTGTTCCATAGCGATTTGATCAGCCACCAGACGATCATCACCGCGGCAACGACGGCGACGACCGCCACCGCCGCCACCATCAGGCTGACCTGGTATTGATAGCCGCTGAAGGTGACGACCATCTCGCCCGGCCGGTCTGCCAGCCAGGCGAAACCCAGCCCGAGCGCGAAAACGACGGCGAGGAAGAGGAGAATGCGAATCATCGGGTTTTCCTCATCACGCCTTCATCGCGCCTGATATCAACGCGTCGACCTCAGTCTCGACCTCGATTCGCGCTTTCAGTTTGCCGGCAAAGTCGGCGCCGGCGGCCTTCACGGCCTCTGGCAGCGCATCGTATTCGCTGAGCGCCTTGGCGTAGTCGCCCTGGTTGACCGCCACCTCCATGCGCGCGACGGTTTCCGGCGCGCCGGCGCCTTCGACGGCACCGATCGGCCTGACCTTGACCAGCGATTCGGCGCTCGACAAAAGGTTCTGCAGGAAGCCGGCATTCTCATCGACTGGCGCGGCGGCGGCGACCATGGCACTGGCCGCGGCGTCTGCCTCCGCCGCGATTTCGGCGCGGGTCGGAACGCCCTTTTCGGCGTGGGGACGCAGCTTCGCAATCTGCGGTGCGTCCGGTGAAATCGCCGCAAGAGTTTCGAGTTCGGCCGCGAAGGGCGCGCCGCGGTCGAGTGCCGCCTTCAGCGCCGACGCGGCGATGGCTAGCGCGATCTTCGGCTGCCCCGCCTGTGCCTCGACCTTGCCGGAAAGCTGCGACACCGACTGTTCCAGCGCCGCAAGCCGACTTTCCTGCGCCTTCGTCGCCTCGCCGGCGGATTTCACCGCCGCGTCGAACCCGGCCAGCTTTTCGTTGAGCGGCCCGAGATCGGCCGGCGCCGTGTTGCCGGCCTCGCCGAGGGCCGCGACCGCCGTCTCGATCTGCCTGACCTTGTCGCCAAGTGCCGCAAGCCCGGCGGTGTCGCCAGCCTGCTCGACCGCCGATTTCAGCGCCGCGACATCCGCCTTGACCTGATCCAGCGCCGACGACAGCCCATCCACCTTGGCCGTCACATCGCTGTTGCCGGCCGAGTCCTTGAGCCCGGCGATCTCGCTCTTCAGCGAAGCGATTTCGCCATTGATGCCATCGAGCGATACGCTGCCCGCGCCTGGCGCGCCAATGAGGCCGGCAAACTGCAGCCCTCCGGCGGCGGCCAGCGCGATGACGCCGCCGATAATGCCGGCAGCGATGCCGTTGATGCCGCCACGCTTCGGCTGCGCTGCCATGTCGTCATTCCTCGTTTGGGCTTCTTTCGGCGCTTCTTCGCTTCCGCTGGCCCCCGTCCCGCTGGCCCCCGTCCCGCTGGCCCCCATCCCGCTGGCCCCCATCCGGCTGGCCCCCATCCGGCTGGCTTTGGCCGATGCGTCGTCGAAACTGTAGTCGAAGGCCCGATTCGCCGATGCCTCCGAGCCGGCCGGATAAGTGGATTTTGATTCTTCTGGACGCTTGGTGCCGACCTCTGCTGGCTCTTCCGAGCCGGCCTGCGGCGCCGCGTCGGCATGTTCCCACGGCTCGAGATCGGTCTGGTCGGCATGCACCGGTTCGTCAGGGACCTCCGGCTGCGAGGCGGCTTCTTCCACCTTCGCCTCCTCGGTCTGGGCTCCCTCGGCCTGGTCTTCCTCGGTCCGTGCCCCCTCAGTCCGTGGCTTGGCGGCATCCTCGTCGGCAACGCGCGAGACGGCGCCGGGCTCGAGCTCGATGGTCACCGGCTCGCGACGGCTTTTCGAATGCCGCATTTTCGGCGTCTTGACCATGCTTTGGCTCCGCAAAAATTCGCTTCGGGATGGTTCAGAAAGGGTCTAGCACATCACCAAGCGGTGAAAAGGGGCGGCGTGATGACACGGGGCTTCGAAGGATAGCGTCGACTCCGGAAATAAAAAACCCGCCTCGGCGGGCGGGTCGTTGGCGCAATCAACACCATACAAAAATTACTAACATAATTGCCGGCACAAAGCAAGAACAAATACGCTATACCTCAGGCAATCGCCCAGCCCCTCATCGACCTGCCGGCACCTTCTGCCCGGACGGAGCAGCGGCGGATGCCGGTCAGCGGCGTACCTGCAAAAGTTCCAGCAGCGCGTCTTCGCTGGGTTCCGGCGCAATGCGGATTTCTTTGTCGGCGACGTCGCCCAGGGCTGCGGCGATACGTCCGGACAGGGCGAAGAAACATGTGTTTTCAAAAAGCGCACACAGCGCCGGCCGCTCGGTCAGGGCCTGCATCGCTGCCGCCGCCTTGGCCGAATAGAGCAGCACCGCTTCAACCGGCTGGCCGGACAGGCGCGCAAGGATTGCGGCGTCCGAATAGCCTGGCGCAACGGTGTCGTAGGTCTCGATGGCGCGGACGTGGATACACGCGGCCTTCAGCCGCGCCTCGAACGCCGGAAACCGCACGCGTCCGCACAGATAGACGACCGTACCAGCCGCGAAGCCGCCGGCAAGCGCATCGGCCAGCGCCTCGGCATCGCCCAGGCCTTCGCTGACGGACGGGAATCCCGCCGCGCGGGCTGCTTCCGCCGTCCTTTTGCCGACGGCGTGACAGGGCAAGGCGGCGAGCGCCGCGATGATTTCCTTCGGCGCATGGCGCACGGCATTGGCACTGGTGACCGCGACGGCCGCGGCATTGTCGGCGACGGCATCGGCATCGACCGGCAGAGCCACCGTTTCGGTCAACGGCAACAGGACCGGCTGGAAACCCTGGTCCTCGAGCCGCCGCATTGTGCGCGAGGCGCCCGGCTCCGGCCTCGTCACCAGGACGCGAACCATGTCAGGCCCAGCCGTCGAAGAATTTTTCGCCGGCCCTGGCCCGCACGGTCCTGGCGGCGTCCTCGCCGATGCGGGCGGCATCTTGCGCCGGGCCTTGCGCCTTGACTTCATGCGATTCGGCGCCATCCGGCGAGATGATCAGCCCGGCGAAGGATAGGGTGCCGTCGGCGATCGTCGCATGGCCGGCGATCGGCGTGCGGCACGACCCGTCGAGCGCGGCCAGGAAGGCGCGTTCGCAGGCCAGCGCCTGCCCGGTGGGCACGTCATGGATCGGCCTCAGCATCCTTTCCACATCGCGATCGCCGATGCGGCTTTCGATGCAGATCGCGCCTTGCCCCGGTGCTGGCGGAAAGATGTCGAGTGGCATCAGGTCGGTAATGACATCTTCGAGCCCGAGCCGCTTCAGCCCGGCATAAGCGAGGATGGTGCCGTCGGCGACGCCCTCGTCCAGCTTGCGCAGCCGCGTCTGCACATTGCCGCGGAACATCACCACATCGAGGTCCGGCCGCATGCGCCGGATCAGCGCCTGACGCCTGAGCGACGACGAACCGACCTTCGCGCCCTGCGGCAGCTCGGCGATTGCTTTCGCCGCCTTGCCGACGAAAGCGTCGCGTGCGTCCTCGCGCGGCAGGAAAGCGGCAAGTTCCAGCCCGTCGGGCAACACAGTCGGCATGTCCTTCGACGAATGCACGGCGATGTCGATGCGGCGCTCAAGCAGCGCTTCCTCGATCTCCTTGGTGAACAGCCCCTTGCCGCCGGCTTCCGACAGCGGCCGGTCCTGGATGCGGTCGCCGCTGGTCGAGATGACGATGATTTCGAATGCCTCGACCGGCATGCCATGCGCGGCCATCAGCCGCGCCTGCGTTTCATGCGCCTGCGCCAGTGCCAGCGGGCTGCCGCGTGTTCCGATTTTCAAGGTTGTTTGCATGGCGCGCAGTCCGTGATAACCCCCGGCAGATTGAGACCGTTTTCCGGGCTTTCTCCTAGCGGGGAAAGGCCGGTTGTACAATCTCTAGAGGCAGCGACGAATTGATCCGCGTTCTGGGCATTGAGACGAGTTGCGACGAGACAGCCGCCAGCGTGGTAGCGCTGGATGGTGATTCAACGCCCAGGATCCTGTCCGATATCGTGCTCAGCCAGATCGAGGAGCATGCCGCCTTCGGCGGAGTCGTGCCGGAGATCGCCGCGCGCGCCCATGTCGAGGCACTGGACGACATCATCGGGGCGGCGCTGGCCGATTCGGGCGTCGATCTCGCCGACATCGACGCGATTGCCGCGACCGCCGGCCCCGGCCTCGTCGGCGGGCTGATCGTCGGGCTGATGACGGCGAAGGCGATCGCGGCGGCAGCAAACAAGCCGCTGATCGCCATCAACCACCTCGAAGGCCATGCGCTGACCGCGCGGCTGACCGATGGGCTCGATTTTCCCTACCTCCTGCTGCTGGTATCCGGCGGCCACACGCAGATCGTCGCGGTGCGCGGCGTCGGCGACTACCAGCGCTGGGCGACGACGATCGACGATGCGCTCGGCGAAGCCTTCGACAAGACGGCCAAGATGCTCGGCCTGCCCTATCCCGGTGGACCCAATGTCGAGAAGACGGCAGCAGACGGCGATGCCGCGCGCTTCGCCTTTCCCCGCCCGATGAAGGGCTCGGCACAGCCCGATTTCTCCTTTTCCGGATTGAAGACCGCCGTGCGCCAGGCGGCGACGGCCATCGCCCCGTTGAGCGACCAGGACGTGGCCGACATCTGCGCCTCGTTCCAGGCGGCAGTGGCGGATGCGCTGGACGACCGTGTTTCGCGGGCGCTGGTGCGTTTTCGCGAGGCGTTTCCCGACATGCAAAATCCGGCGCTGGTCGTTGCTGGCGGCGTCGCCGCCAACCGCACGATCAAGGCGACACTGGAAGCCCTGTGCGAGCAGGCCGGTTTTGCCTTTGTCGCGCCGCCGCTCAAACTCTGCACCGACAATGCGGCGATGATCGCCTGGGCCGGCATCGAAAGGCTGCGCGCCGGTATATCAGGTGAGAACACCGCCGATTTCGTGCCGCGCTCGCGCTGGCCGCTGGACAGCATCTCTGCCCCGATGGTCGGTTCGGGCCGGCGTGGGGCCAAGGCATGAATGCCAAGAGCGTGAATGTCAGGGGCGTGAATGCCAAAGGCGTAGATGGTCGGCGCCCAAGCGGCTGGCGCGTCGCCGTGCTTGGCGGTGGCGCCTGGGGCACGGCGCTGGCGCTGGCCATGTTGCGCGCCGGTCATTTCGTCCGTCTCTATGCGCGCGACCCGGAGACCGTCGCCGCGATCGACCGTGGCGAGAACCCGCGCTATCTGCCCGGCATCGCGCTCCAGGCCGGTATCGTGGCGACGAGCGACGTCGAGGCCGCGCTCGACGGCGCCGACTGCGTGCTGGCGGTGACGCCGGCGCAATCGCTGCGCGCCATGCTGGCAACCGCGAAAGACCATGTGCCGAAAGGCGTCCCGCTGGTTCTCTGCGCCAAGGGCATCGAGCGCGACACCGGCGCATTGCTGTCGGCGATCGCTGGGGACATCCTGCCCGGAAATCCGGTCGCCGCTCTCTCCGGCCCGAGTTTCGCCACCGACGTCGCAAGGGGCCTGCCGACGGCCGTAGTGGTCGCCGCTCGTCGTCCGGATCTGGCTGCCGACCTTGCCGCCCGCTTTTCGGCTGAGAATCTGCGCTGCTATTCGAGCGACGACCTCATCGGCGTCGAGATCGGCGGCGCGCTGAAGAACGTCTTCGCCATCGCCTCAGGCGCTGTCACCGGCGCCCGGCTCGGGGCCAGCGCCCAGGCCGCCATGGTGACGCGCGGCTTCGTCGAATTGCGCCGCATCGGCGCTGCCTTCGGCGCGAAACCGGAGACGCTGATGGGGCTTTCAGGCCTCGGCGATCTTTTGCTCACCTGCTCGTCCGCCCAGTCGCGCAATTTCGCCTATGGGCTGGCGATGGGGCAAGGCAAGCCACTTGCCGGCCTGCCATTGGCGGAAGGCGTGCCGACGGCGGCGATCGCCGCCCGCATCGCCACCGAACGCAAGATCGACGCACCGATCATCACAGCCGTGTCAGCCATACTGGACGGCACCATCACCATAAACCAGGCTGTGTCGGCGCTGATGACACGACCGCTGAAGACCGAAACCGACGTATGATTTCGAACAATCCGGAGATGGAAGAATGCTGTTTGCGTTGATTTGCAAGGACAAGCCGGGCAGCCTGCAGGTGCGCGTCGATACAAGGCCTGCCCATGTCATCTTCCTGGAAGGCCTGAACGGCGAGGGGAAGCTCGCGTTCGCTGGGCCGTTTCTCGACGCCGAGGGCAAACCCAACGGCACGCTCGCTGTAATCGAGGCACCGGACATGGCAGCGGCAGAAGCCCTGTCGGCTGCCGATCCCTATGCCAAGGCAGGGCTGTTCGAGAGCGTCGAAATCCGGCAGTGGAACTGGGTGTTCAACAAGCCGTCGGCTGCCTGATCTCCAGGCGCCAGGAGGAGCAAAACAATGAACTACTGGCTGTTCAAATCGGAACCCTCGGTCTTCTCCTTCGCGGCGCTGAAGGCGAAGGGCAAGGCCGGCACGCAGTGGGACGGCGTGCGCAACTATGCGGCACGCAACAACATGAAGGCGATGCAGATCGGCGATCTCGGCTTCTTTTACCATTCCAACGACGGGCTCGACGTGGTCGGCATCGCCGAGGTCTGCGCGCTGGCCCATCCCGATACCACCACTGACGATCCACGCTGGGAATGCGTCGACATCCGCGCCGTCAAGGATGTGCCGAAGCCGGTGACGCTGGAACAGGTCAAGGCCAATCCCAAGCTCGCCGAAATGGCGCTGGTCCGGCTCGGACGGCTTTCCGTGCAGCCGGTGACGTCGGCCGAATGGAAAGAGGTCTGCCGCATGGGCGGCCTGACGCCGGCTCCGTGACGGTGCTCACGCCAAACAGCGCGAAGAAATTCATCCTCGACAACACGGCGCTGATGGCGCCGCCGCATGTGCCGGAGATCCTGCTGCATCTGGCCGACGAAGCGCATGATTTGTGGCAGCGGACCGAGGACGAACTGGCTGATATCGGCCTGCCGCCGCCCTTCTGGGCCTTTGCCTGGGCCGGCGGCCAGGGTCTTGCCCGCTACATCCTCGACAATTCGTCTGACGTGCACGGCAAGCGCGTGCTCGACTTCGCCTCCGGTTCCGGCCTTGTCGCCATCGCGGCAGTGAAGGCCGGCGCGGCAGAGGTGATCGCCGCCGACATCGACCCGTTCTGCGCGACCGCGATCCGCCTCAATGCCGAGGCCAATGGTGTCGAGATAGAGTTCCTGGGTACCGACTGCATCGGAACCGATGCCGGCTGGGATGTGGTTTTGGCCGGCGACGTCTACTACGACAGGTCCTTCGCCGACAGGCTGATGCCGTGGTTCGCGATGCTGAAAGCGCGCGGCGCCGACATCCTCGTTGGCGATCCCGGCCGTTCCTATATGCCGAAGACAGGATTGGATCCGCTTGCGGTCTACGAGGTGACGGTGACGCGGGCGCTGGAGGACGCCGAAGTCAAGCGTACGACCGTCTGGCGCCTTGCTTGACGACAGCGCCGAACAGGCGTTCCATCGCGCGTCATCCGGGAGGGACGTTCATGGATTTTTCAGCGGTGAACTGGCTGGCAGTGATTGTCGCCGCCGTGGTGGCGTGGCTGTTCGGCGCCGCCTGGTACATGGCCTTGAGCAAGCCATGGCTGAAGGCCGCCAAGCTTGATCCCGCGACCATGAGTAAATCGCCGCTGCCCTTCGTCATCTCCTTCATCGCGGAACTGGTGATGGCGTTGGTCATGGCGCTGGTCCTCGGCGCAGTGACCGGCGGCGAACCGAGCCTCGTCGCCGGGCTCGTCTTCGGTTTCGTCCTCTGGTTGGGATTTGTCGCCACGACGCTATCCGTCAATCATCGCTACGAAGGTTTCGGCTGGGACCTTACCCTCATCGACAGCGGCCACTGGCTTGGCGTGCTGCTCCTCGTCGGCGCCGTGATCGGCTGGTTCGGCGTGGCGGAAGTCGCCGGCTGAGCACTGCGGCGACGCCCGCTGATGTCGGCTGTTTAAAGCTCATCCCAGCTTGGGCGTGTCGGGTCCGGCTGCGGGTTGTGGACCTCGTTCAGGAGCCAGTCCTTGAACGCCACGATCCTGACGTCATCGGCGGCTTCCTGCGGATAAACCAGATGATAGGCGAAGTCGGGCGCCACCTTCATGCCCAGTTCAAAGGGGCGCACCAGCCTGCCCTCGGACAGGTCGTTTGCCACCATAGCGAAATCGGCGAGCGCGACGGCATTGCCGTCGAGCGCAGCCTGAACGACATCCGAGGACGTGCCGAAGACGAGCGTTCGGCTGTCGTCGAAATCGTCGACGCCGGCCGCCGCCATCCACATGCGCCAGTTCGGCCACGTCACGCCCTGTCGCGCCCACTCGATATGGGCGAGCGTGTGATGGAACAGGTCGCGCGGCTCCTTCAGCGGCGGCCCCGCCCGCAGTAACGCCGGACTGCAGACAGGAATGATGACGTTGTCGAACAGCCGGTGGGCGCAAAGGCCCGGATATTTTCCGGCGCCGAAACGGATGCCGGCATCGACGTCGTCCAGGTCGAAATCGCGTAATTCCGAGGCAATGTCGAACCGCAGCTCGATGTCGGGCCGCTGCTTGCGAAAATCCTCGACGCGCCGCATCAGCCATTTTGTCGCGAACTGCGCGTCGAGGGTCACTTTCAGCAGCGCCGTTCCGCGTGCCATCTTGTGCGCCCGCGAAACCGCCCGGCCGAGCAGGTCGAGCGCGTCGGTCGCGGCCTCGAACAGCACCGCGCCCGCCTCCGTCAGCCGGATGGTGCGGCTGGTGCGCGTGAACAGCACGATGCCGAGCTGATCCTCGATTTCCTTGATCTGGTGGCTGACCGCGGCCGGCGTCAGGCCGAGCTCGTCGGCGGCGCGGGTGAAATTGAGGTGCCGGGCGGCTGCTTCCAGCGTCCTCAAGGCACGGGTTCCGGGCAGCAGGCGGGCCATCAGCGCGGGATGATTTTTGGCAGGATCATCGCTCTTGATCCACAAATAAAACTTGATGATCTGGCAAAAACTACTCGTTTCCCTCTTAAATTTCAATCCGGCATGATGGGACCATCGATAAACCATCAAATCGGATTTGATATCCGGAGAGAAGGGGTCACGTCATGTCCCACATCGTCTTGAAGTCTCCGGCCGCCGGGCCAATCTGGCTGCGGGCGGCAATCGAGTGGTTCCGACACGCGAAAATCGCGGTCAACCTCCCGCATGAGCTCCCGTGCGAAAACGTCGAGGATCTTTCGGATCGCCAATTGCGCGACATCGGCGCCGAACGGAAGGATGTCGCCCGCGCCATGGACCGGGAGCTTGGCCGGCTCGGTCTGCTCGACATCGGCTGGCAGCGGCCGAAGTAGGGGAGTAGGGCAGTAGGGCAGTAGGGCAAGCTAAGCGGCGCGCCCGCGCTATCTACTGACACTTCTTATTCCCCTATTCCCCTATTCCCCTATTCCCCTATTCCCCTATTCCCCTATTCCCCTATTCCCCTACCTCACCACCCTCACCACCGTCCGATCCGACAGCAGTGGCAACAGCCGGGCCATCGTACGTGCCGTCACAGCCACGCAGCCTTGCGTCGGCGTGAAGCCGGGACGCGCGAGGTGAAAGAAGATGGCGCTGCCGCGCCCGCGGCGACGTGGCGCAATGTTCCAGTCGAGCACCAGGCAGGCATCATAGAGCCGGTCGGCGCGCAGCATCCGCTCGTGGCTGGCGCCATAGGGAATCCTGACCGGACGGTTGTAGTTGCGGTCCGCAGGCACTTCGCACCAGCCGAGATCGGGACCGATCGGCGCCATCGCCAGCCGGGTTCTGCGGGCGCCGGAAAAATGATCGCTCCGGAAATAGCCCGACAGGATCCGCATCGAACCAAGCGGCGTGGCACCGTCGCCTTCGCGTTTGCCGGCCGAAATGCCGCCGCGTCCCAGCGCACATGAAAACACCAGTCCGCCGACCTGCAGCAGCCCCTGGCTGGCGTGGCCGGGCCTGGCGCGCACCGTGAGCACACGAAGCCCTTTTCGCAAAAATGCGCTCGCCTCATTGCGCCCGCGTTTTTTCTTGTATGATCGTGCCACGGAACAAAACACTGTGATCGGCTGTTGTGCCGGTCAGCTTCCGCATAAACAGGTGGCGGTCAACTGAATTTTCTTTTCAAAACAACGGATTGATCCATGACTTCACGCACCATTCTGATCGTCGATGACGATGACGACCTGCGCGGCACGCTCGTCGAGCAATTGTCTCTCTACGAGGAATTTGACGTCCTGCAGGAATCAAACGCCGCCAAAGGCGTCGCCGCGGCACGCGGCGGCCTCGTCGATCTGCTCATTATGGATGTCGGCCTGCCTGACATGGACGGCCGGGAGGCGGTCAAGATCCTGCGCAAGGGCGGCTACAAGTCGCCCATCATCATGCTGACTGGACACGACACCGATTCGGACACGATTCTCGGCCTCGAAGCCGGCGCCAACGACTATGTAACCAAGCCGTTCCGTTTCGCGGTACTCTTGGCCCGCATCCGTGCGCAACTTCGCCAGCATGAGCAGAGCGAGGACGCCACCTTTTCGGTAGGCCCCTACACGTTCAAGCCCAGCCAGAAGCTTCTGATCGACCAGCGCGGCGCCAAGGTGCGGCTGACCGAGAAGGAAGCCTCGATCATCAAATATCTCTACCGCGCCGACCAGAAGGTGGTGACGCGCGACGTGCTGCTCGAGGAAGTGTGGGGCTACAATTCCGGCGTCACTACGCACACGCTGGAAACCCATGTCTACCGGCTACGCCAGAAGATCGAGCGCGATCCTTCCAATGCGGAAATTCTTGTGACAGAAAGCGGCGGCTACAAGCTGGTTCCTTAAACATTTCATTATCCAATAAGCGGTCGGGGCGGGACCGCTTTCGGGTGCGGTCCTGAGACTGGAGGTGGTTCTGGATCGAACTGACGCATCGGCCCAAAGATCGGACTCGATTTTTGGAAAGCGCGATGCGTCGATTCAAAGTGTTAGAGTGTCCTTTGCGCATCCAGACGCGCGGCGCTCTAAGGGAGGGATTGGACTGACCGTTCGGGGACATAGCTAGATGGCGCTGGATGACGACATCCGCATCCTGTCCACCGTGAGGCTCTTCGAGGGCTTCACGCAGGAACAGCTGCGTTTGCTCGCCTTCGGCGCGGAAACCACCAAACTGCAGGCCGACCACAAGCTTTACCGCGAGGACGACGAGGCCGATTGCGCCTATATCGTGGTCAGCGGGCGCATCGTGCTCTATCGCGAGCAGGACGGCGACCGCGTCCCGATAGGCACGGCCGGCCCCGGAACGATGCTCAGCGAGCTGGCGCTGATCGCCGACACCAACCGGCTGACCAGCGCATCCGCGGAGATCGATTCGGAAGTGCTGCGGCTCAGCCGCAAGATGTTTCGCCGCATCCTGGAGGAATATCCCGATATCGCGGCCCATCTGCACCAGCGCATCTCCGAGGATTTTCAGGCGATGATCCGCCGCATCGAGAAGCTGGCGCCGCGCTTCGACGAGTGAGTGGAATCGGCACAAAAATTCGAGCACTCTCGCGCAAAGCCCTCGCTGCGCCCAAGGTATGTTGAGATTCAGGTCAGGCCGAGTCGAAAATGACGGATTCCGAGAACCGGAGCGGAGCGTACTTTTGGGTACGTGAGCACCGGAAGCGCAGGAAGCCGCCATTTGCAGGCCGGCATCACCTGAATATCGACATACCTATTCCAGGTCGAACCGCGCAATCACCGGCACGTGGTCCGAGGGCCGTTCCCAGCCACGCGCGGGCCGCAGGATCTCGTAGCCGGCAAAGCTCGGCACCAGGTTCGGCGATGACCAGACATGGTCGAGCCGCCGGCCGCGATCCGACGCCTGCCAATCCTGGGCGCGATAGCTCCACCACGTGTAGATCTTCTGCTCATAAGGCACGTTGAGCCGCATCAGGTCGACCCAGTCGCCGGCGAGCCGCATCGCCTCGAAACTTTCCGTCTCGACCGGCGTATGGCTGACCACGTTCAAGAGCTGCTTGTGCGACCAGACATCATGCTCGAGCGGCGCGATGTTGAGGTCGCCGACCAGGATCGAACCGGACACCTCGTCGTGCTCGGCGCGGATGGCGTTCATCTCGGCGACGAAATCCAGCTTGTGCTTGAACTTGCGGTTGATGAGGGGATCGGGCTCGTCGCCGCCGGCCGGAACATAGAAATTGTGCAGCAGGATCGCCTTGCCGCCGGCCCGGACGGTGACCGACAGATGCCGGCAGTCCTCGATCTCGCAGAAGCGGCGCTTTTCGACAATCTTGATCGGTCGGCGCGCCACTGTCGCCACGCCGTGATAACCCTTCTGGCCGTGGAAGGCGATGTGCTCGTAACCGAGCTTGCGGAAGGCCTTTTCCGGAAACAGCTCGTCCGGGACTTTGGTTTCCTGCAGGCAGAGCACGTCCGGTGCCTGTTCCACAAGCAGGCGCTCGACGATAGGCATGCGCAAGCGGACGGAATTGATGTTCCAGGTGGCGATGGAGAAGGGCATGCACAGGATCCGGGGCAGCGCGTGGCCCGCCACAGCCTGGAAGGCCTGACAGGTTGACGCCTTTTTGAAGAGTCAGATCCGGAAACTGCCAGCGGCACGATGTAAAGACAAGCCGGGCGCCAATTGTTGATCTCGGCGCCGCCCCTCATTGCCCTGCCGGGCATTTCTCCCCGTAAACGGGGAGAAAGAAGCTGGCCGTGGCCTTGGCGTCTTTATTTCAACGCTGGCGATTGGCGAAATGATCGACGAGAGCGCCCTCGCCCCGTTTACGGGGAGAGGATGCCGGCAGGCAGGTGAGGGGCAGCGCCAACGTCCGGACAGCTTCCCATAGCGGCGGAGTTACCGCGACTTGGTGTTGAGCTCGCGGTTCGCCGTATAGTCGATGGCAAAGGTGTCGGGGGAGAAACGCACGCCTTCCCTGACGTTGAAGATCATCACCGTCGTGTCCTTGCCTTGCGCGTCGGTGATGGTCCACTGGCGCAATTCGTAGGATTTCGGATCGAACATCATCGTGATCCTCGAATTGCCGAACACCGATTTGTCGGCAAGCTGGATGGTGGTGAGGTCGTTCTCCTCCTTGACGCTTCTGACGCGGCCGCCGGAGAGGTCGATCCTGGTGTCGAGCAGCAGCTTCAGCGGCGTCTTCGACAGCGGGTAGAGATCGGACGTTTTCAGCCTCTTGTTGAGGATGACCACCGACCTGCCGTCGGAAATCACCCTGAAATTCGACGCTCCGTCATAGTTGAAGCGGATCTTGCCCGGCCGTTCCAGAAAGAACTTGCCGCCGGTCTGCTCGCCCTTGGGTCCAAACTGCACGAACTCGCCGGTCATCGATTTGACTGAGGAGAAATGGTCGGCGATTTTCTGCGCCGCCGGCGGCACCGCTGCTTGCGCCGACGCCAGCAACTGGACGCCGGGGACGACATTGATGGCCGCCGCGCCGGCAAGGACCAGGCCGAGGCCAAGCACCTGGCGGCGGGTCGGGGCAAAATCGCTGATCGAGGCAAAGGAAGAGTTTTTCATACCGGTCACTCTCATCTGGTTCCTATATCGTCGCAGTCCCTTGGCCGCCCAGTTGGGCTTAAGTTTGGCGGACCTGACAGTGCTCAGTCGCAGCAACGCGCCAAAAGGTTCAAAGTTGCCGCCACCAAGGTTGCAGCCCCGGGCAGACCCTGGCGGTTCTTCCCGGATCGGATCAGAACTTGTCCTCCTCCGTCGGCACCAGGATCTCGCGTTTTCCGGCGTGGTTGGCCGGGCCGACAATGCCTTCCTTCTCCATCTTCTCGATGATCGAAGCGGCGCGGTTGTAGCCGATGCCGAGCCGGCGCTGGATGTAGCTGGTCGAGGCCTTGCCGTCGCGCAGCACCACGGCAACCGCCTGGTCGTAGGGATCGTCGGAATCCTCGAAATTGCCGCCGCCACCACTTGCCCCACCCTTGCCCGACGGCTCGTCGTCGTCCTCGCCTTCATCCTCGGTGATGGCGTCGAGATATTCCGGCACGCCCTGCAGCTTCAGATGCGCGACGATCCTCTCGACCTCGTCGTCGGAGACGAAGGGACCGTGCACGCGCTGGATGCGGCCGCCGCCGGCCATGTAGAGCATGTCGCCCATGCCGAGCAGTTGCTCGGCGCCCTGCTCGCCCAGGATGGTGCGGCTGTCGATCTTCGACGTCACCTGGAAGGAGATGCGCGTCGGGAAATTGGCCTTGATCGTGCCGGTGATGACATCGACCGACGGCCGCTGCGTCGCCATGATCACGTGGATGCCGGCGGCGCGCGCCATTTGCGCCAGGCGTTGCACGGCGCCTTCGATGTCCTTGCCGGCGACCATCATCAGGTCGGCCATCTCGTCGATGATGACGACAATGTAGGGCATCGGCTCGAGATCGAGGTTTTCGGTCTCGTAGATCGCCTCGCCGGTCTGGCGGTCGAAGCCGGTCTGCACGGTGCGCGAGATTTTCTCGCCTTTCTTCTCCGCCTGTTGCACGCGCGCGTTGAAACCGTCGATGTTGCGCACGCCCACCTTCGACATCTTGCGGTAGCGGTCCTCCATCTCGCGCACGGTCCATTTCAGCGCCACCACCGCCTTCTTCGGGTCGGTGACGACAGGCGTCAGCAGATGCGGGATGCCGTCATAGACCGAGAGCTCCAGCATTTTCGGGTCGATCATGATCAGCCGGCAGTCCTGCGGCGTCAGCCGGTAGAGCAGCGACAGGATCATGGTGTTGATGGCGACCGATTTGCCCGAACCGGTGGTGCCTGCGACCAGCACATGCGGCATCTTGGCGATGTCGACGATAACCGCCTCGCCATTGATGGTCTTGCCCAGCGCCAGCGCCAGCTTGGCCTTGGTGGTCTCGAAATCGCGGCTGGCCATGATCTCCCTGAGATAGACGGTCTCGCGCTTGGCGTTCGGCAGCTCGATGCCGATGGCGTTGCGGCCGGGCACCACGGCGACGCGGCAGGCGATCGCGCTCATCGAGCGCGCGATGTCGTCGGACAGGCCGATGACCCGCGACGATTTGATGCCGGGCGCCGGTTCCAGCTCATAGAGCGTGACGACCGGGCCGGGGCGGACATGGATGATCTCGCCCTTGACGCCGAAATCCTCCAGCACACCCTCGAGCAGGCGGGCATTCTGCTCCAGCGCATCCTTGGACAGGCTGGCGTCGCGCACGACGTTCTTCGGTTCGGACAGGAAATGCAGCGACGGCATTTCGAATTTTTCGGAGCTAATCAGCGAGGTCTGCGCCTCGCGCTGGACGCGGGCGCCCGGCACGGGCCGGGGTGCCGGCGCCGCCACGCGCGTCGCGGCGTTGGGCGTGGCGCGATGCTGGCCTGCGGGCTCCGGCGCAAAATCGATGTCTTCGTCATCGTCGAAGACATCGGCGTCATCGGGATCGAGCGAGGCGCTGCGGTCGTTGACCATGGCGGCGAAGAATTCCGGCTCCACGCGGGCGCGGCCATCGGCACTCATCCGCGCTTCGGCGTATTCGGCCGATTCGACCCTTTCGGCAGCGCGCCGCCAGGCGCTGGCGCGCGGTTCCATCTCCGGTTCGAAATCGTCGCGCTCCTGGCGGCGCGCGGCACGGCGGCGCAGATAGGCGCGCAACGACAGCCACCAATGCGTGATCGCGCCAAGCGCCAGAATGCCCTCGTCGCCTTCGTCCTCGTCATTGTCGAAAAGCAGGTCGTCCTGATCCCGGGGATCGGGTTCGGCCGGCTGCTCCAGGACGGCGAAGCCGTTCTTGCGTGCAATCAGCGCCGAACCATAGGCAAACAGCCACAGGGCCGGCGCCGCCAGAAGCACGGCAAGCACGCTGGCGATGAGACCGGTCGGATAGCCGCCGACGACGAGACCGGGAATCTTGAGCACCATGTCGCCGAACACGCCGCCGAGGCCGGTCGGCAGCGGCCAGGTCTGGGGCGGCACCACGCAGCCGGCGATGGCCGCGGCAAGCACCGCGTAGCCGAACCAGGCGAGCCCGCGCTTCGGCAGCCTGTCGACGCCGCGCGCCGAAAACAGCAGAAATCCCCAGATCACCGCTGGCACCAGCGCCGCGACGGCGGCGAGGCCGAAGAACTGCATGGCAAGGTCGGAAAAGACAGCGCCGGCATAGCCCATGGCGTTGGTGACGATGTTGCCGGTGGCGTGGGAGAAGCTTGGGTCGGCGACGTTCCAGGTGGCGAGGCTGGCGACACCGAAGGCGACCAGCGCAAACAGCCCGGCGCCGACCAGTCGGCCGACCTGACGCCGCGCGAACGCCCGGATGCCGTGCCCCGTATCGGCCAGCGCGAGCGGTGCTGAAGCCCCTGAACGCATGCTCTTCCCCGTCTGTCGTTGCCCGGCCGGACGCGTGCGCGCAACGCGGCGGATTCGGGCACCAGACTATCGGCGGGAAGGTTAAGGCCGCATTAACTATAAGGCCCTTGGGGTGACTTCTTGCGGTGAGCATCTTGCATTGTCGCGATACGTCCGGCGCAGCCCCTGGGGGAGACGTCGTTCATACAACGGTAATAGCGGGCCACCGGCGCGCAAAAAAGGGCCCGGAACGATCTAGACCCCCAGCCAGAGCCCCAGGCACAGAATCGCCTCGGCCGTGACGATGCCGACGATCATGCGCCTGCCGCCGCCGAGATAGGCGGCAAATCCAAGTGCTGCGGCCCCGACCCGCAGCGCCAGTGGCGTCGCCGCCAGGGCGCCTCCGGGAAAGACAATCAAATTACCAACCACCGCCGCGACGAGCGCAGTCGCAACGGCCCGCACGAGGACCAGAAGATCCGATCCTTCCTCCATGCGCCCACCGAGCGCAACGCCGAGGAATCGCCAGAAGTCCGTCGCCAGCCAGCCCGCGAGCAGGATGAACAGAAACGGCCACCACCAGTGATCGGACGAGAAATAGGTCATGCGGCTACGTTCTGACGCATCCGGTGCCAGGCATAGGCGACCGCGCCGCCGACAAGCCCCGCCGCCAGCAGATCGGCTTCGGGCAACAGAAGATGGAACAGCGGCCCAAGGACGAGACCGAGAACCATCGCCACGTGCCCTGCCCGCTCGCGCGCCGAGCCCCACAGGGACGTGAGGAAGTACATCGGCGTCAGCATCAGCAGCGCCGCCGAGACGGCCGACGGCAGCGAGTCGGCCAGCGCGTAGACGACCGCGACCACAACCATGTTGGCCGCGATCAGCGTGATGCCGAGCCCGGCATACCAGGTCGTGCGCATGGCGCGCGGCACGTGCTTCAGCTGCTCCATCGCCAGTACCCAAGAGGTTACGGCGACGCAATGCGACAAGACATAGAGCACCCAGCGGGGTGTGCGCTCGTCGCGCATTTCCGGCACCAGCGCCATCACCATCGGCATCAGGCGGATCGCCGAAAGGGTCACCGCCATCGCCACCGCCGGCAACGAGGCCCCGGCAAGAATCGCGCCGACGAAAACGACCTTCGACGGCAGCGCCCAGACGGTTCCGGTCATGAAGACGGCCTGCGCGACGGTCACGCCGGCGTCCTCGGCCAGCGCGGCGAATCCGACGAAAGAACTGACCAAGATCAACCCCGGAAGCGAGAACGCTCCCCGCGCGCCTCGAAGAAACCAGGCGCGGCGGCGATGGACGGAACGGTGAGACGAGGTAACGATATCGGACATTGGTTCCGCGACTAACACAGTTACGTCGACAAGGCCTAATGCATGTCGCCCAAAAGTGATCTCGGTTTTGGGACAACGACATGCATAAAAACAAAAAACCTAAAGCGCGTCGCATGAATCCGTTTCAGCGCGACGCGCTTTAGGAAAAGTCCCGGCCGGAAGGCTGTACCAGACAAGTAGCTTGCCGATTTCGTTCAACCCGGTGGAATCGACCTTGCTTCGCAACCAACCTCCTCAACGACAATGGCGGGCACGCTGGCCCGCCATCAACGATCCGGCCAAAACCTGACTGCGGTTGCTAATTCGCGCCGCCGAGCGCCTGCACGTTCGCGCAGAACTCGGCATACGGCTTGCTCATCGCCGCGTCATTGCATTCTTTCTTCATTGCTTCCTGCTTTTCCATCGGCATCGACATGAACGTAGTCTTGAACTCATCCTTCGGCTTCATGGTCTTCATGCTGGAGTCGGTGTAGAACGGCGCCATGTTATCGGGTGAATCGAGAGCGCCGGCAAATGCCGCTCCGCTGATCATGGAAAGAGCAAGCGCTCCGAGGCAGATGTTCTTGATGTTCATGACATAGGTTCCTTCCCTGTTGTTTTCACGAGCGCCTAAACGGCGATCGCCACCACAGTTCGGAACCGGTACGGCCGATGTTTCACACCAGCGGTCGATCGACCGCCTGATCAAACGATTGTGATCGAGCCTGAACCGCGACCGGCACGGGGTCGCACGACAAAAAAGAGGCCCGGAGCATGTCCGGGCCTCAGGGCGCGAGCCCCTTTTCGGGGCGTCACGACGGGATGGGAGGATGCGGGGCAGCCAAGGCCGCCCTGCACAGGGCTTATGGGTGATAGGCCGCTTCACCATGCGAGGTGAGGTCGAGCCCTTCACGCTCTGCATCGGCTGTCGGACGCAGGCCCACGATCATATCGACGATCTTGTAGAGGATGGCGCTGCCGATACCCGACCACAGGACGGTTACCAGGACACCCTTGAACTGCGACCACAGCTGGGTGGCCGTTCCGGCATAGCCGGCGGCGAAGTCGGCCGTCGAATAATCGACGATGCCAGCGCCGCCGAGAGCGGGATTGACCAGGATGCCGGTGCCGAGCGCGCCGATGATGCCGCCGATGCAGTGGATGCCGAAGACATCGAGACTGTCGTCGTAGCCGAACTTGTTCTTCACGACCGAGACGAAGAAGTAGCAGCCACAGGTGGCGACGATGCCGAGCACGATGGCGCCCATCGGCCCGGCAAAGCCGGCAGCGGGCGTGACGGCGACAAGGCCGGTAACAGCGCCCGAAACCGCGCCAAGCATGGACGCTTTGCCGCGCAGCAGCGTTTCAAGCACGATCCAGGTCACTGCCGCCGCCGCTGTGGCGACGAAGGTGTTGATCATCGCCAGCACTGCGTAAGCGTTGGCTTCGAGGTTCGAACCGGCGTTGAAGCCGAACCAGCCGACCCACAGCAGCGAAGCGCCGACCATGGTCAGCGTCATCGAGTGCGGCGCCATGATGTCCTTATTGTAGCCGATGCGCTTGCCGATCATGAGCGCACCGACGATGCCGGCGATACCCGCATTGATGTGAACGACCGTGCCGCCGGCGAAGTCGACGGCACCGAAGCCGAAGATGAGTCCGGACGGGTCGCCATAAGCGCTCGGGCCGCCCCAGAACCAGACCATGTGCGCGATCGGGAAGTAGACGAACGTCACCCACAGGATGGTGAAAAGGATCACAGCGGAGAACTTGATGCGTTCGGCGAAGGCGCCGACGATCAGGGCGGGGGTGATGCAGGCGAAGGTCATCTGGAAGATGACGAACACCAGTTCGGGAATGGCAACGCCCTTGGTGAAGGTTTCCGACAGCGTCGTCACGTCGACGCCGGCCAGAAACATCTTGGAAAGGCCGCCGACGAAGGCGTTGCCGGGGGTGAAGGCAAGGCTGTAGCCGTAGAAAACCCAGACGATCATGACCACGCTGGTGATGGTGAAGACCTGCATCAGCACCGACAGCATATTCTTGGCGCGAACCAGGCCGCCGTAGAAAAGGGCAAGGCCGGGAATGGTCATCAACAGCACCAGCACGGTGGAAACCATCATCCACGTCGTGTCGCCCTTGTCGACGGTGAAGGCCGGCGCTGCTGGCGCTGCCGCTTCGGCGGCAGGAGCTGCTTCCTGTGCGAAAGCGGCAATCGTGCCCAACGCTCCAAGCGTGAACGCGCCCAGCAGCGCGGTGCGCGCCGCTGACTTCAAAGTAGAAGGAATATTCATTGAACTCTCCATTGGAATACGTGTCCGCAGCTCAAAGCGCGTCGGTGTCTGTTTCGCCGGTGCGGATGCGCACCGCCTGGTCGATGCCGAAAACGAAGATCTTGCCGTCGCCGATCTGACCGGTCTTGGCCGCTGCGGTGATGGCTTCGACAGCCTTGTCGACCATGTCCAGGCCGACCGCGACTTCGATCTTGATCTTCGGCAGGAAGCTGACCGCGTATTCCGCCCCGCGATAAATTTCCGTGTGTCCCTTCTGACGCCCGTAGCCTTTGACTTCGGTGACGGTCAGGCCCTGGATGCCGACTGCGGTGAGCGCTTCGCGCACCTCGTCGAGCTTGAACGGCTTGATGATTGCCATCACGATTTTCATAAGGTTTCACCCTTTGCTGTTGCGGGTCCCCCGCGTTTGCACGACTTCGCCGATCCCCAAGAGAGCCGGAGAGTGCCAGCTAGGATTCAAGCTCCGTGCCAGTTGCCGAAGCAGCTCATTAACCTGTTGTAAACAAAGAAGTTGAGGGGTGTTCAGCAGCCGGCTGTTCACTGTCGCGGCAATGCGCGTGATTAAAAATAGGCAATTTTTGAAAAATGCCTATTCGGCGGGCGGCCGCTTCAGGCGGATCAGCCCTTCCTGGGCAACCGAGGCGATCAACGTGCCGTCGCGGGCGAACAGCGACCCGCGGGTAAACCCCCGCGACCCTTGCGTCGACGGGCTGTCTTGCGTGTAGAGCATCCAGTCGTCGAGCGGATGGCTGCGGTGGAACCACATGGCGTGATCGAGGCTCGCCGCCTGGATGTCGCTATCGAAAATGGCGCGGCCATGCGCAAAGGTCGACGTATCGAGCAGCGTCATGTCGGAAAGATAGGCAAGCACGGCCGCCTGCGTGGCGCGATCGGCCGGAACCGGGCCGGTCGTGCGGATCCAGATGTTCTGCTTCGGCTCCAGCTTTTCCCGGCTGGTGTAATGCTCCAGCATCACCGGTTTCATCTCGATCGGCCGGTCACGCTCCCAGTAGCGCCGGATGCCGTCGGGCACGGCCTCGCCGAACTTGCCAATCAATTCGCGCTGCGACAGCAACGTGTCGGGCGCCGGCACGTCCTGCGGCATCGGCACCTGGTGCTCGAGACCGACCTCGTCCTGCTGGAACGAGGCTTCCAGCGAAAAGATCGCATGGCCGTGCTGGATCGCCACCACGCGGCGCGTGGTGAAGGAGCCGCCATCGCGGATGCGGTCGACCTCATAGATGATCGGCACCTTGGTGTCGCCGGGCCGCATGAAATAGCCGTGCAGCGAATGCACGTGGCGTTCGGGCTCGACCGTGCGCTGGGCGGCGACCAGCGCCTGGGCGATGGTCTGGCCGCCGAAGATACGCTGCCAGTCGAGTTTGGGGCTGCGACCACGGTACAGGTTGTGTTCCAGCTGCTCGAGGTCGAGAATGCCGAGAAGCTCGTCCATGGCCGCCGTCATGTTTCGCGCCCCAGTGTTGTTTGGATTTCGAAGTTCGCCTGATTTCGATATCGCGCTCGGCGCGAACTTCGAAATCCAAACAACACTAGAAACCCTTAGTTTGCTAGTGTCCTTACGATTCTGAAATTCGTACTGCCCTCGATATCCAACTCAGGCGAATTTCAGAATCGGGACACTAGCCAAAGAAGTGTTATGGCGGTTTCCGACAGGAAAGACGGGCAGTCAAGGCCGGAAGGGATTTGGCCGGAAAGGAATTTGCCATGGTGGACCGCAAGGCGAATGCAAAAAACCGAACCTCGCTCGATATTCTGGTCGCCGGCGCCGGCTATGTTGGTCTGGCCAGCGCCGTATCGCTGAAACAGGCGCGACCGAGCTTGGCGGTCGCTGTCGTCGACGCCGCGCCCGCCGGCGTCTGGCAAAAGGACGGCCGCGCCTCGGCCATCGCCGCTGCCGCTTGCCGCATGCTCGACCAACTCGGCGTCTGGGCCGAAATTGCGCCGGAGGCGCAGGCGATCACCGAAATGATCATCACCGATTCGCGCACGTCCGACCCGGTGCGCCCGGTGTTTCTTACCTTCGACGGCGAAGTCGCGCCCGGCGAACCCTTTGCGCATATGGTCGCCAACAAGGATCTGAACGGCGCCTTGCGCCGGCGCGCTGAAAAACTCGGCATCGACATCATCGAAGGCGTTGCGGTCAACGCCTTCGACGTGAACGGCGCCGGCATCACCGTGCATCTTGCCGACGGCGCGACACTGAAAGCGCGGCTGCTGGTCGCCGCCGACGGCGTCAATTCGAAGCTGCGCGACATGGCCGGCATCAAGACGGTAAAATGGGAATATGGCCAGTCCGGCATCGTCTGCACGGTGGCGCATGAACGGCCGCACAATGGCCGCGCCGAAGAGCATTTTCTCCCCGCCGGCCCCTTCGCCACGCTGCCGCTCAAGCCGGACAAGGACGGGACCAACCGCTCGTCGATCGTCTGGACCGAGCGGACGGCGGATGCCGAAAAACTGGTCGACGGCGACGACCTCGTCTTCGAGCATGAGCTGGAACAGCGCTTTGGCCTGAAGCTCGGCGAGATCCACGTCGCCGACAGGCCACGTGCCTGGCCGCTCGGCCTGACGCTTGCCCGCGCCTTCGTCGCGCCGCGCATCGCGCTCGCCGGCGACGCCGCCCACGGCATCCATCCGATCGCAGGCCAGGGCCTCAATCTCGGCTTCAAGGATGTGGCGGCATTGGCCGAAGTGGTGGTCGAGGCCGACCGGCTCGGCCAGGATATCGGCGCGCTCGACGTGCTCGAACGCTACCAGCAGTGGCGGCGCTTCGACACGCTGCAGATGGGCGTCGCCACCGATGTCCTGAACCGGCTGTTTTCCAACGACATCGGCCCGTTGCGCGCCGTCCGCGACGTCGGCCTCGGCCTTGTCGAACGCATGCCGCGGCTGAAGGATTTTTTCATCCGCCAGGCGTCCGGACTGTCCGGCGACACGCCGAAACTGCTCAAGGGCGAGGCGATCTAACCCCGTAGGGTAGCCAGTACTGAGCGTCAGGCAATTCGTTCAGTTGACCTCGAAGCCGAGTTTTTGCCGCAGCCGCAGCATTCGCTGGTCGGATATCTTCAGGGGTTGCTCACCAGCCTGCGCTGCGCGTTTCACCATCTGCAGCAAATCGTTTCGCTCGGTCACGTCAAGGCGTTCGCGCAGGAACGGCGCCAGCTTGTCGACGACGATCGCGGCATCGTCGATCTGCGACGCCGCCCATTTGGCATAGACCACCGCCTCATCCGTCTTCTTCTCGTCGGCAATCTCCGAAATCACCAACCGAATAGCGGCCTCGCGCTGCGGCAGGACAGGACCATTCTCGGAAACAATGGCGGTGATCAGCGTCGCGGCTGCCACGACCGGATCGTCGATCGCCGTCAGCGGTGAGAGCGCCGCCTGCTTGCGCAATTTCTTGCGGCGCACATTGCCCTGGACGCGACCGAAGACATCCGCAACCTCACGCGCTGCGTCGTTCATGATCTTCAGCCGGTACCACCAGAACGCTGCCGCTCCCAGCAGGCCAATTGCAGCAATCAGTATATGCATGCCCGAAACCCCCAACCGCAGCGACGATAGAAGAAGTATTGCCTTGTTTCAACGCGCAAAAGTTGCGTCCGCCGAAGAAAATTTGATTCCGCCGAAGGTCCTGCGCAAAACGGGACGGATCTCTAAGACCCCGGCACGTTATAGATCGCCCGGACCTCGACCGTGCCGATTTCGGCCAGCGGAATCTCGCCGGCGATCTCCAGCGCCTCGTCGAGGTCCCCGGCCTCGATCATGACGAAGCCGAGCAATTGCTCCTTGGTTTCGGCGAACGGGCCGTCGGTGATCAACCGCTTGCCCTTGCGCCGGCGTACCGATTTCGACGTCTTCACCGATTGCAGCGCCTGCGCGATGATCAACATCCCGCGTTGGTCCAATGACCGGTCATGGGCCAGCGAATCCGCGTCGAGCTTGGCCAACCTCTCCGGCGTCATTGCGAGAAGATCGTTTTCTTCGCCGTAGACCAGACAAACATATTTCATTTCCAGCTCCCTTGTTGTGACGAACCATAGGATGCAACGGTGATGGTGTCAGCGCCGCCTTTGACTGCCGCCGCGTGATCGAGAACGCATGCCGCGACTCCGATGATGGCGATCGCCGCCAGCAGCCGGCCGAAGCCGGAAGGTGGCACATGCAACCAGTAGTCTTCCTGCCGTTTGGGCTTGCGGTCAGGACTTTTCCATACTGCGAAGAACAAACCGTCCATGTGAACCTCCATCCGGCCGCAAAACCCGTGGCCGCCCGCAGGACGGCCGGGCCAGATGGAAGTCGACATTTTTGCACGCACATTTTTTGAGATTTTTTGGCCTGCCGCCGCCAACATCGCGTGGCCGCTCGAAGAGCGCGGTGGTCTTCCCGCGCGCCCGCGCTATAGTTGGGGAGAACGCCTGTGTTCCGCCGGCGCAACCACGACAATCAAGGAGGACTTTATGGACCGCACCGCGAACGCCGTCTGGAAAGGCAATCTGAAGGAAGGCAAGGGCACGCTCGACACCCAGAGCGGGACCCTGAACGGCACGCCCTATTCGTTCAAGGCACGCTTCGAGGACGAGAGCGGCAAGTCCGGAACCAATCCGGAAGAGCTGATCGCGGCGGCGCATGCCGGCTGCTTTGCCATGCAGTTCTCCCACTTCCTGGCCGAGAACGGCACGCCCGCCGATCAACTCGACGCCAAGGCGGTGGTGACGCTTGTTCCCGGCACGGGGATCACCGGCAGCGCGCTGACCGTCGTCGGCAAGGTGCCTGGCATCGACGCAGCCAAGTTCAAGGAGTTGGCCGAGAAGGCCAAGGCCGAATGCCCGGTCTCGAAGGCGCTTGGCGCCATCAATGTGTCGCTCGACGCCAAACTTGGCTGACAGGCGTTTCTATTTGCCCTGCGGCGATCCTTCGCGCCCTCCTCTGGCCTGCCGGCCAGAGGGGGGCGCTGTCCCGCCAACTCTCAAGCGATTATTGCCGGCCTTCGCCGCCCAGCGCCTCGATCTTCGCACGCAACGCCGCAACTTCTTCTTCCAGCGCTTTCACCCGCGCTTCGAGATCGCGCGCCGATGATGGCGCCGGCGGCTGCCATGGCGCCGCTGCCGCAACCACTCCCACCGGGCCGCTGAGCAG